>NZ_JAGWUA010000297.1 GCF_028868675.1 Bradyrhizobium sp. | reverse complement strand
CCCGGCGACGCGTAGGAACCGCGCCGGGAGGTCGTCAGCTTCAGCCCGGCCAGCGCCTCGGCCTGCTTCACGGCGGCAGCGACGCCGTCGACGACAGGCACGCTGAATTTTTCCGATAGTTTCTGCGCGAGATCGGCCATCCCGGCGCAGCCCAGCACGATCGCCTCGGCGCCCTTGTCGAGCGCGCGGGATATCTCGGCTTCTAGTTTTGCTTCCGCGCCCGAGCCGGGCTTTTCGAGATCGAGCACCGCGACGTCGCAGGCGGTGACTTCGGCGCGTTCCGCAAAGCCGTAGCGGCGCACCAGTTCCTGGAGCGGCACGATCGAGCGCGGCAGCGTGGTGACGACGGCGATGCGCTTGGCGATCTGGCCCGCCGTCACCAGCGCCGCCTCGCAAATCCCGACCACCGGAAAGCGCGCCGCGGTCCGCGCGGCATCGAGACCGGTGTCGTCGAAGCACGCGACAATCGCAGCGTCGGCGTCCGGCGCATTCATCAGCGCCTGGATCAGGCCGGGTACGGCGAACGCTTCGTCATAGTAGCCTTCAATCGAGACCGGCCCCATCGCCGACGTGACGGCGGAAATTTCGGTGCCCGCCGCAGCGACGGCGCGCGCCGCAGCGCCGATCGTTTCGGTCATCGAGGCGGTGGTGTTGGGATTGACGATCAGGATTTTTGTCATGGGCACATGGTAATGCGTATCGAGCGCCGCGCAACTCCGTCGTGGTCGTCCCTGCGAACGCAGGGACCCATACCGCGTGATCTCTCAATAAGGCCGATTGGCTAGTACCAACCGCCAAACCAACGCCGGTGGTTATGGGTCCCTTGGGTTCACGAGACAAGTGCAACACCTGCTAGGGTGTTGTGGCGATGGGACAATGTTATGGCCAGCTCAGCCTTGAAGAGCGCGTTGAGATTTACCGCCTGCATGCAGGCGGTAAATCTCAAAACCAAATTGCGGATGCGCTTAACCGTGCGCCGTCGACGATCAGTCGGGAACTGCGGCGCAACTCCCGACCTACCAAGGTCTGGAAGGGCGGCTACGAGCCAGTCCGCGCTCAACAATTAGCCGAACGCCGGCGACGGCAGGATGGCCGATTCAAGCTGGCGCGCCAGTCGGACCTGCGGGACTGCGTCGGCAAAAGCCTTGCGATGGGACATTCCCCGGAGCAGATCGCTGGCCGACTGGCGCTAGAACATGGTCGCGTCATCATCAGCCACGAGTCAATCTATCGTTTCATCTATCATCGGACGGCCCAGAAGGATTACTGGCACCGCCTGCTGCCGTGTCACAAACTCAGACGCGGGCACCGGCGACGCCCAAGCGGCAGCCCTGCCAGCTTCATCAAACAACGGCGCTCGATTGATGAACGGCCCTGCGAGGTCGAAGACCGCCAGACGTCGGGCCATTGGGAAGCCGACTTCATGCTGTTCGCCCGATATGGCCAGGGATTGCTGGTTCTCCACGAGCGACAAACTCGCTTCAGCATAGTGCTGCACCCGCTCGATCGAAAAGCGGTCCCGACCGCTCGGAACATCGCCCGTCAACTCGGCAAACTTCCACAGACGCTGCGTAAAACCATCAGCTTCGACAACGGGACCGAGTTCGCCGAACATCACAGGCTTCACAACGCCATTGGCGTCCAAACCTTCTTTTGCGACCCCCACAGCCCCTGGCAGAAAGGCGGCGTGGAAAATTCCATTGGGCGCCTGCGACGCTCCCTGCCTCGCAAAACCGACCTCAAATCCATCTCGGCAGCCGCTCTCCGTCGGCTCACTCAGCGTCTCAACGATACCCCGCGCAAATGCCTGGACTTCAAGACACCCGCCGAGGCATTCTCCAAACTTAAATCAGCCGTTGCACTTCAAACGTGACCCCATCTCCCTGCGTTCGCACTAGGGCATCTACACGTCTCGGGGGCGCGACAGATTGACTCGTGGCGACATAATGTGCCGCCGCCTGAGTGACTTGTATGATTCCCTATCTGGCGCTTTGATTCGAAGGAGCGCCAGAGATGCGGCAGGAACCGGATTTGTCCCTGGGTAAGTTTGGAGACGTTCGCCTCGATAAAAGGGGGCGACGCTTCTCCGTGCTATGCTTTGCACACGCAGCGTGCGTTTACAGCAGATGGCGCAGGGCGACTGGGCTGCGAACATGGCGTTCTGGCGGTTTATCAATAATCCACGGGTCACGACCGACAAGCTGATCGAAGGCTGGAGCCAGCAGACGGCGGCCACAGCCAGCGGACGTCATGTGCTGTCAATCCAGGACACCAGCGAGATCAAATTCCACACCCGCGAGGGACATCGGCGCGGCTTGGGCAAGGTCGGCAAAGGCAATGCGCGCGGCGTGCTGCTGCATGCCATGATCGCGGTCAATGCCGACAGCGGGGTCTGCCTCGGGCTCACCGGCGGCGAGGTGTGGACGCGCAAGCGCAAGAAGATCGCTCACGAGAAGCGAGCCTTGGCCGACAAGGAGTCGGAACGCTGGGTGACGACGGCCGCGCAAGGCTGCGAGGTTCTGGCTGCGGCGCGCATGATCACCGTCATCAATGACCGTGAGGGAGAGTTCTTTGCACACTGGGCGTTGACGCCCGGCGACAACGTCCACCTGCTGACGCGGGCCATGCATGATCACGCCCTGGCCGATGGCGGAACGCTTTATGAAGCCGTGGAGCGAGCCCGCTTCTGTGACGAGGCGGTGATTGATTTGCCGCAACGGGTGGATCGCCGCGCTCGCCAGGCCCGTCTCTCCATGCGCATGGGAACCGTCACGATCAAACGGCCGCAGCGCCCCGGCGTGAAGGATCTGCCGAAGGGCGTCGAGGTCAGCTTCGTCGAAGTCGTCGAGCGGCGCCCGCCGAAAGGGGCTGAACCCATTCATTGGCTGCTTTTGACCACTCACCCGATTGCTACCACGGCCGATGCCTGGAGGGTCGTCTCCTGGTACAAGCAGCGCTGGATCATCGAACAGCTCTTTCGGTCGCTGAAGAGCCAGGGTCTGCGCATCGAGGACAGCCTGCTCGACAGCGCTGAAGGCCTGATCAAACTGGTGGCGATCGCCACCAGAGTGGCATGTGTCGTCATCCAGCTCGTTCAAGCTCGAAATGGCGGCGAAGAATTACCGGCCGAATTTGTCTTTACGCCGGACGAGATCGAAGCACTCAGGGCCATCAACAAAACCCTCAAAGGCCGCACCGAGCTCCAGAAAAACCACCATCGCCCAAACACCATGGCGTGGGCCGCATGGATCATCGCAAAGCTCGGCGGCTGGACCGGCTACGCCTCCCATCGCCCGCCTGGACCAATCACCTTCCACATGGGAATGGCTCGCTTCCAACTCCTCGTTTATGGGGCCCAAACCGTGTAGAGGCCCTAGTGCGTTCGCAGGGACGACTCGTGGAGAGGACTTCGCGCCTTCAACCCCTTTCAACTTGTCCTGGCAGACCCCAGATACAGCCCCATGTCCTCACAATCCCCCGACATCAAAATCACGCCCGACGCGCCGGTTCGCGCGCCGTCGTCCGTTCCCGTCGATGATGCGGTGCTGCCGTTCGAGGTCGCCGAGCTCGACCTGCGCGGACGGCTGACCCGCCTCGGCCCCGCGCTCGACGATATCCTGACCAAGCATGACTATCCGACGCCGGTCGGAAAACTGCTCGGCGAGGCGATCGTGCTGGCGACGTTGCTCGGCTCGGCGCTCAAATTCGAGGGCCGCTTCATCCTGCAGACCCAGACCGATGGTCCGGTGTCGTTCCTGATCGTCGACTTCCAGTCGCCCGACCGCCTGCGCGCCTATGCGCGTTATGACGCGCGGCGGCTGAAGGACGGCCAGGATTCCGGCCAGTTGCTCGGCAAGGGCCATCTGGCCATGACCATCGACCAGGGCGCGGACATGAGCCGCTATCAGGGCCTCGTCGCGCTCGACGGCGGCAGCCTGGAAGACGCTGCGCATGAGTATTTCCTGCGCTCCGAGCAGATCCCGACCCGGGTGCGGCTTGCGGTGGGTGAAGAATGGCGCGGCGGCGACGGCAGCGGTCCAAAACACCGCTGGCGCGCCGGCGGCATGCTGCTGCAATTTCTGCCGAAGGCGCCGGAGCGCGCGCGGCAGGCCGATCTGCATC
>NZ_JAGWUA010000296.1 GCF_028868675.1 Bradyrhizobium sp. | reverse complement strand
AGACGCTGTCGACGATGACGCGCGCGATCCGCCTCTATTCGTCCACCGGCGGCGTCGAGTTGGTGCCGCCGATCGCCGCCGAGTTCGGCCTCAAGGTCACGGTCGGCGCCTGGATCGACAAGAACGACGAGCGCAACAAGCGCGAGATCGAGGCTGCCATCAATCTCGCCCGGCGCAACTCCAACGTCAACGGCGTCGTGGTCGGCAACGAGGTGATCTACCGCGGCGAGCAGAAGGTCGAAGACCTCATCGACATGATCAAGAAGGTCAAGGGCGCGGTCCGCGTGCCCGTCACGACCGGTGAGATCTGGAACATCTGGCGCGACAATCCGGAGCTTGCCTCCAATGTCGACTTCATCGCCGCCCACGTGCTGCCCTACTGGGAAAACTTCCGCTCGGACCAGGCGGTCGACCAGGCCGTCGACCGCTACCAGTTGCTGCGCAACCTGTTCCCGGGCAAGCGCATCGTCATCGCCGAGTTCGGCTGGCCGAGTGCCGGCTACAATCTGAGGGACGCCGACCCCGGTCCGTTCCAGCAGGCCGTGACACTGCGCAATTTCGTCAGCCGCGCCGAAGCCATCGGCATGGAATACAACATCGTCGAGGCGATCGATCAGCCCTGGAAGTTCTTCGAGGGCGGCGTGGGCCCGTACTGGGGCATCCTCAACGCCGCGCGTGAGCCGAAATTCGCCTGGACGGGCCCGGTGGTGAATCCCGACTATTGGAAGCTCGCGACCATCGCGCTGCTGGTCGGAATCCTCCTGTCGCTGCCGATCCTGCGCCTGTCGCAGCCGACCGCATCGCAGGCCTTCGTGCTGTCGGCGACCGCGAACGGCGTCGGCGCCTGGGTCGCGACCGTGTTCGCCTACTGGAACGGGCACTATTTCGTGTTCGGCTCGGCGTTCGCACTGACGCTGGGCATGATCCTCCTTGTTCCTCTCGTCCTCATCGCGATGGCGCGGATCGAGGAAATCGCGGCCGTCGCCTTCGGCCGGCCGCCGCGCCGGCTGCTGGTGAAGGGTAAGCCGGTTCCCGGCGTGCCCGAGAACTACTGCCCGAAAGTGTCGATCCACGTGCCCGCCTATTACGAGCCGGTCGACATGCTCAAGCAGACGCTCGATGCGCTCGCCCGGCTCGACTACCCGAACTACGAAGTCGTCGTCATCATCAACAACACGCCCGATCCCGCCTTCTGGCAGCCGATCCAGGATCACTGCCGCGCGCTCGGCGAACGCTTCAAGTTCATCAACGCCGAGAAGGTGCAGGGCTTCAAGGCCGGCGCGCTGCGCATCGCCATGGACCGCACCGCCGTCGATGCCGAGATCATCGGCATCCTCGATGCCGACTACGTCGTCGAGCCGGACTGGCTCAAGGACCTGGTGCCGGCCTTCGCCGATCCGCGCGTCGGCCTCGTGCAGGCGCCGCAGGAGCATCGCGACCAGGACACGTCGGTGATGCACTACATCATGAACGGCGAATATGCCGGGTTCTTCGACATCGGCATGGTCCAGCGCAACGAGTTCAACGCCATCATCGTGCACGGCACGATGTGCCTGATCCGCCGCGCGGCGATGGACATGGCGGGCGGCTGGTCGAGCGACACGATCTGCGAGGACAGCGATCTCGGCCTCGCCATCCAGGAGCTCGGCTGGGTCACCCACTACTCCAACCGCCGCTACGGCCGCGGCATGCTGCCCGACACCTACGAGGCCTTCAAGAAGCAGCGCCATCGCTGGGCCTATGGCGGCTTCCAGATCGTCAAGAAGCACTGGCGGCGCTTCCTGCCCGGCGCGAGCCGGCTGACGCCGGACCAGAAGCGGGAATATTCGCTGGGCTGGCTGAACTGGCTGGGGGCCGAAAGCCTCGGCGTGCTGGTGGCGCTGCTCAATCTCGTCTGGGTGCCGATCGTCGCCTTTGCCGACATCGCGATCCCCGACAAGATCCTGACGCTGCCGATCATGGGGGCGTTCATCGTCTCGCTCGTGCATTTCCTGGCGATGTACCGCCTGCGCGTCGAGGTGAAGAGCGGCCAGATGCTGGGGGCCATGGTCGCGGCGATGAGCGTGCAATGGACGGTGTGCCGCGCGGTCGCGCAGGGCATGATCACCGAACACCTCGCCTTCGCCCGCACCTCCAAGGGCGGCCTGACGCGGATGTCGATCGAGTTCCAGGCGTTCTGGGAAGCCGTCATCGGCGTGCTGCTGCTTGCGGGTGCCGCCGTGCTGGTCGCCTCGAACAGCTACCGGCAGATCACCGAGATCTACATCTTCGCCGCCGTCCTGGTGCTGGAGAGCCTGCCCTTCCTGTCGGCGGTGGCGATCGCGATCCTGGAGAGCAGCCGCATCAACTCCTTCGAGTTCTGGCGGTACTCGATCGTACGCGCGGCCGAGCTGATCGGCCTGCGCCCGGTGGCGCTGCCGACGCCGGCCGGCTCCACCCAGCCGGTCGCAACCGAGGTACAGCGCGAGGCGGCCCAGTAACCGCACCGTGGATGACGGGCCGCCGGACGGGATGAAAACCCCCGGCTAAGGGCTCGAAACCTCACGACAATTCCGGCCCCACCCCGATCTGCGGCCGCGGGCTGCACTATTGACCTCGGCAACGCCGCCCCCTACACAGCGCGGGCCGAAAGCATGATCCGGAAAAGGCCTGCCGGTTTTCCCCGCGACGTCACTTCAACGTGGCGGCAAGACATGCTTCTCGCATTGACCGATGACGATGGCGATCGATCCGAAGATGCCACCGAGACGGCCAAGGGAGCGCGTAGCTCAGCCGGTAGAGCACGTGACTTTTAATCACGGGGTCCTGGGTTCGAGCCCCAGCGCGCTCACCAACTCACCCAGTTGAGTACTTCAGTTTTCTAAGTACTTCAGTTTTTCGTCGAACGCGTTGCCGTCTTCGCGCACGCGGTTGACAATTTTCTCCCCGCACAAAGCCGATGTGTGCGGCCGTTCAACCCTTGAGCTTGGGTACCTTATTGAGCAATCTGAGCGCGTGACGCAGTTTTGCCGCGGCCGCCCCGCGCTCGTCCTCGGTCATGCGTTCGGCGTCGAACTCAAGCCGCAGATGCGTCGTCGCGGCATCTGAGGCCTGCATCGGCCCAAGAACGGCATAGGTCGCGACCGGATGCGTGATGCCTTTCACCTGCACGTGGCCGCGCTCCTCGCAGCGCACTTCATCCTTCACATGCGCATAGGTCTCGAACGAAATCAGCACGCCGCCCGGCGGCGCTTCATGCTCCAGTCGCGATGCGAGGTTCACGGTGCCTCCGATCATGGTGTAGTCCATCCGGTCTTCGCTGCCGAAATTGCCCACGGTGCAATAGCCGGTGTGAACGCCGATCCGGCAGCGCAGCGGCTTCTCAATGCCATCGTTGCGCCAGTCCTCAGCCAGTTCACTCACACGCTTCTGCATGGCGAGCGTCATCTGGACGCAGGCCAGTGCATCCTGCTTCACGCCGAGCGTGGTCGGATCGCCAAAAAACATGACAATGGCGTCACCGACATACTTGTCGATCGTGGCGCCATACTGCAGGGCGATCTTCGACATTTCGGTGAGGTAATGATTGAGCAACTGAGTAAGGTCTTCCGACTCCATCTGGTCGGTGATCTCGGTAAAGCCGACAAGGTCCGAGAAACAGACGGTGAGCTTCTTGCGCTGGGTGACGATTCTGACGTCCTGCTGCCCGGTGAAGATCGAGTTATAGACTTGCGGTGCCAAATACTTCGCAAGCTTTGACGACAACGCCGCCAGCGCCGTAGATTTCTCCGTGAGGTCCTGCTCGCGCTGCCGCAGCTCACGCGCCACCGCCTGAATTTCGTCGAACAGGCGCGCGTTCTGGATCGCGGCTGCCGATTGTGCGGCGAAGGTCTGAAGCAGGTCGATCGTACTCTTGGGAAACTCGCCGGGTTGTTTGCGGCGGACGACCAGTGCTCCGACCATGCGGTCGGTGCCGAGCAGCGGAACGGCCAGAAACGCGCGGAATCCGGCGCGGACAACGACATCGAGCACGAGACCTGCAGGATCGTCGTGGGTGTCCGGAACCTGCAATGCAGCACGCTGTTCAGCGGATTTACCGACGAATCCCTCCCCGAGTCTTAGATGGCTGTCCTTGATCGCGTCA
>NZ_JAGWUA010000295.1 GCF_028868675.1 Bradyrhizobium sp. | reverse complement strand
GCAGCGCACCGCTGAAGAAGCGCTGCGCTGCGTCCGGGGCACGAGTCTCTTCAAAACTTGATCGATCCCGTTAACCCCTCGTAAACCAACCTGGGCGACCAATGGTCCGATCTCTGTCCGAGGGTCGGCCGTCCATGATCTCCCGTGAAGAACGTACGCCGCTGTCCGAATGGTGGTGGACCGTCGACAAGCCGCTGCTCGGGGCGATTTTCGCGCTGATGCTGTCCGGCGTCATCCTGTCGCTGGCGGCGAGCCCGCCGGTCGCGACCCGGATCGGGCTCGATCCCTTCCATTTCTTCAGCCGGCACGTGATGTTCCTGGCTCCGTCCTTCATGGTGCTGATCGGCGTCTCCTTCCTGTCGCCGCGCGCGATCAGGCGTAGCGCGCTGGTCGTGTTCGCGGTCAGCATCGTCCTGATCGTGCTGACGCTCGCGATCGGGCCCGAGGTGAAGGGCTCGCGGCGCTGGATCACGCTCATCGGCGTCAACATTCAGGCCTCCGAATCCGCAAAGCCCGCCTTCGTCGTGGTCGCCGCCTGGCTGTTTGCGGAATCGACCAAGCGGCCGGAGATGCCGGCGACCTCGATGGCGCTGGTGCTGCTGTTGATGCTGGTCTCGCTCCTGGTGATGGAGCCCGATTTCGGCCAGACCATGCTGATCCTGATGGTATGGGGCGCGCTGTTCTTCATCGCAGGCATGCGGATGATCTGGGTGCTCGGGCTCGCCGGCGTCGCCGCTGCCGGCCTGTTCAGCGCGTATCTGTTCGTTCCGCACGTGGCAGGGCGCATCAAGCGCTTCATGAACCCGGCCTCCGGCGACACCTTCCAGGTCGACACCGCGATGGAGGCGTTCGCCAACGGCGGCTGGTTCGGTCTCGGGCCGGGCGAGGGCATCGCCAAGCGCAGCCTGCCCGACAGCCACACCGACTTCGTGTTCGCGGTCGCGGCCGAGGAGTTCGGCATCATCCTGTGCCTGGCGCTGCTCGCGCTGTTCGCCTTCATCGTCATCCGCGCGCTGACCCGCGCCTATGCCAACGAGGACATGTTCTCGCGCTTCGCCGCCTCGGGGCTTGCGATCCTGTTCGGCGTGCAGGCGGCGATCAACATGTCGGTCAACCTCCAGCTCATTCCCGCCAAGGGCATGACGCTGCCGTTCATCTCCTATGGCGGCTCCTCGATCGTGTCGCTTGCCTATGGCGTCGGCATGATGCTCGCACTGACGCGGCTGCGTCCGCGCACCGAGGTCGAGTCGATCGGCCGCGCCGAGGCGATGCGCAGCTACGCGTAATTCCTCGTCATTGCGAGCCAACGGGTCCGCGCGACGCGCGGCCCGATGACAGGCTCCGCGAAGCAATCCAGACTGTCTCCGCGAAAGCAGCCTAGATTGCTTCGTCGCTTCGCTCCTCGCAATGACGGGCGAGACCGGATAAAAGGCTCCCGCCATGGACACCTCTCCCTTGATTCTGCTGGCCGCGGGCGGCACCGGCGGCCATTTGTTTCCGGCCGAGGCGCTCGGCGTCGAGTTGATCCGGCGCGGCTTTCGCGTGCGCCTGGTGACGGATGCGCGGGCGCTCCGCTACAGCGGCCTGTTCAGTAAGGACATGATCGACGTGGTGCCGAGCGAGACCGCACGTGGCCGCAATCCGCTGCAGCTTGCCCATGCTGGCCTGACGCTCGCCGCCGGCACTGTGTCGGCCTTGCTGCTGATGCGGCGCCTGAAGCCCGCCGCAGTCGTCGGCTTCGGCGGCTATCCGACCCTGCCGCCGCTGATCGCGGCGCGGCTCGCCGGCGTGCCCGGCATCATCCACGACGCCAACGCCGTGCTCGGCCGCGCCAACCGTTTCCTGTCGCGCCATGTGCGCGCCATCGCCACCTCGCTGCCGGGCGTGCTCGATCGCGATCCGGCGCTCGGCCCCAAGACCACGACGGTCGGTACGCCGATGCGCCCGGCGGTACTTGCCGCAGCCGGCGCGACCTACGCGCCGCCCGAGCCGAACGGCCCGTTTCGCCTGCTCGTCGTCGGCGGCAGCCAGGGTGCGCGCATCATGGCCGACATCGTGCCCGGCGCGGTCGAGCGGCTGGAGCCCGCCTTGTGGGGCCGGCTGATCCTGACCCAGCAGGTGCGGGAGGAGGACATGGCGCGGGTGCGCGCCGTCTACGACCGGCTCAAGGTCAATGCCGAGCTTGCGCCGTTCTTCACCGACCTGCCGGCGCGGCTTGCCTCCAACCATCTGGCGGTGTCGCGCTCCGGCGCCGGCACGGTCGCGGAACTCGCCGCGATCGGACGGCCCTCGATCCTCGTGCCGCTGCCGGGCTCGATCGACCAGGACCAGTTCGCCAATGCCGGCGTGCTCGCCGAGGTCAACGGCGGCTTACGCATCCCGCAGACCGAATTTACCTCCGACCGACTGGCGTCGGAGATCTCCGCGCTTGCCGCCGAGCCGCAGCGCCTGGCCGCCATGGCCGCCGCCGCGCGCAGCGTCGGCCGGCTCGATGCCGCCGACCGGCTGGCCGATCTCGTGGTCAAGGTGGCCGGAATCTGACGTCGGCCGATCCGGCGCGGCTCGCGAGCATGCCGGAATGACGCAAAAGGGCCGATTTTGGAAGGTTTGCCGTCATGGCCGGGCTTGTCCCGGCCAGCCACGTCTTGCATGAATGACCCGAGATTCGTGGATGTTCGGACAAGCCGGGCATGGCGAAGGAACCACGGGATAGATCATGAGACTGCCGCGCGAGATCGGACCCATCCACTTCGTCGGGATCGGCGGCATCGGCATGAGCGGCATCGCCGAGGTGCTGGTCAATCTCGGCTATACCGTGCAGGGCTCGGACGCCTCCGAGAACTACAACGTCGAGCGGCTGCGCAAGAAGGGCGCAAATGTTTCGGTCGGCCACAAGGCGGAGAATGTCGACGGCACCGACGTCGTCGTCGTCTCCTCCGCGATCAAGCGCGACAATCCCGAATTGATCGCGGCGCGCGCCCAGCGCATTCCGGTGGTGCGCCGCGCCGAGATGCTCGCCGAATTGATGCGGCTGAAGAGCTGCGTCGCGATCGCCGGCACCCACGGCAAGACCACCACGACCACGATGGTGGCAACGCTGCTCGATGCCGGCGGCATCGATCCCACCGTCATCAATGGCGGCATCATCAACGCCTACGGCTCCAACGCGCGGCTGGGCGCCGGCGACTGGATGGTGGTAGAAGCGGACGAGAGCGACGGCACCTTCCTGAAGCTGCCCGCCGACGTCGTCATCGTCACCAATATCGACCCCGAGCATCTCGACCACTTCAAGACGTTTGAGGCCATCCAGGACGCGTTCCGCAACTTCGTCGAGAACGTGCCGTTCTACGGCTTTGCCGTGATGTGCACCGATCATCCGGTCGTGCAGAGCCTGGTCGGCAGCATCGAGGACCGCCGCATCATCACCTATGGCGAGAATCCGCAGGCCGACGCGCGGCTGGTCGATTTGACGCCGATGGGCGGCGGCTCGAAGTTCAAGGTCGTCTTCCGCAATCGCAAGACGGGCGCGATCCACGAGATCGCCGATATCACGCTGCCGATGCCGGGGCGTCACAACGCGTCCAACGCGACGGCCGCGATCGCGGTCGCGCATGAGCTCGGCGTCTCCGACGACGCGATCCGCAAGGCGATCGCGGGCTTCGGCGGCGTGAAGCGGCGCTTCACCCGCACCGGCGAGTGGAACGGAGTCACCGTGATCGACGACTACGGCCATCACCCCGTCGAGATCGCAGCCGTGCTGAAGGCCGCCCGTGAATCGACCAGCGGCAAGATCATCGCGGTGGTGCAGCCGCATCGCTTCACCCGCCTGCAATCGCTGTTCGAGGAATTTTGCACCTGCTTCAACGATGCGGACGCCGTGATCGTTGCCGAGGTCTATCCAGCGGGCGAGACGCCGATTCCGGGCATCGACCGCGATCACTTCGCCGCCGGCCTGCGCGCGCACGGCCATCGCGAGGTGATCCCGCTGCCGAACTCCTCCGATCTCGCCGGCATCGTCAAGGGCCTTGCCGCTTCGGGCGATCTCGTCGTGTGCCTCGGCGCCGGCAACATCACGCAATGGGCCTACGCGCTGCCGGGCGAATTGAAGGCGCTGGGGTGAGCGCGGCGATGCATGCAATTCAGTCATGGCTTGGAGAGA
>NZ_JAGWUA010000294.1 GCF_028868675.1 Bradyrhizobium sp. | reverse complement strand
CGGCCATTCCTGTCGTCGCGAAAAACTCAGATCCGGCGGCAGGCACCGGCGTACCAGCGGAAGCCGTAGGGGCAGACTCTCGGCCTGACCACGACGACCGGCGCCGGCGCCACATAGACCGGCGCAGGGGCCACCACGACGCGGCCGGCCATCGGGCGGCAGCCGCCATACGGACCGCGATACCAGCCCGGGCCGCAGCCGCCGGCGGCGGAGGCAGTCTCGCTGAACCCGACGACCGCGCTGGCGAGCATGGCAACGGCGAGCAAATATTTCATGAGAGTTTTCCTTCTCGTCCTTGGGGGCTGGCGCTTGCGGCGCACATCGAATCAATTGGCTCGATTCGGCACGTCAAAACCGGCGCGACATGCCGACGCGGCGCGATCCAAAATGCCAATCATGACCTGAATACGACGTGAACGGGCGTTCAGGGCTCTGTATTGCCGAACAGCGCCGAAAACTGCTTCTCGCCCGCGCGCGTGAAGTTGACGACGCGGCTGCCCGGCGTCGTGTCGCGTGCGGCCCACTTCAATTCGGTGAAGCGCTGCATCATGGCCGCACCCAGCGTGCCCGCCAGATGATGGCGCCGCTCGCTCCAGTCCAGGCACGCCTTGCACACCGGCCGGCGCGGATGCTTCAGCATCTCCGGCGAAATCTGCAGATGCTTCGCGAGGAAGCGCTCGCCCTCGAGCGTCAGCGCGATCTCCTGCTTCGTCTGCCTGACCAGTTTCCGTCCGCGCATGCTGTCGAGCATCTGCACGCCGAGGTCGCCGGCGAGATGGTCGTAGCAGATGCGCGCCCGTCGCAGCGCCGGATCCTTCGGCCCGGTGCGCACGCGCATATGGCCGGCCCGCGCGGCGAGCCCCGCGAGCCCCTCCAGCACCCCCGCGACGTCGGAATCGGTCAGCCGATAGTAGCGGTGGCGGCCCTGCTTCTCCGGCTCGATCAGCCCGCCGGCCTCGAGTTTGGCCAGATGCGAACTCGCGGTCTGCGGCGTGATGCCGGCTTCCTGCGCAAGCTCGCTCGCGGTCAGCGCGCGGCCGTTCATCAGCGCGGTCAGCATGTTGGCGCGGGCGGGGTCGCCGACGAGAGAGGCGACCATGGCGATGTCGGGACCTGCTTTCATGCTTCGATGATAGGCGAAGCATTGTTGTGAGGCAAGACGCTAGATTGGCCGGCATCGCTTCGTCTGCCCGTCATTGCGAGGAGCGAAGCGACGAAGCAATCCAGACTCTGTCCGCGGTGACAGGCTGGATTGCTTCGCTTCGCTCGCAATGACGAGAATGAGACCCCAACATGTCCGTCACCGTCTTCATCCGCTATCAGCTCGATCCCTTCAAGCGCGCACAATTCGAGGCCTATTCGAAGCGCTGGCTCACCATCATCCCGGCCTGCGGCGGCGACCTGATCGGCTATTTCATGCCGTACGAGGGCACCAACAACATCGCCTTTGCGCTGATCAGCTTCGAGAGTCTCGCGGCCTACGAGGCCTATCGGGCGCGGCTGCGAACCGACGACGACGGAATGGCGAACTTCGTCTTTGCCGAGGAGCAGAAATTCATCCTGGCGGAGGAGCGCACATTTTTGCGCAAGGTGGTGGTATTGTAGTTCCGTGCCGTGCACGATCGCACTAGCGCAGGCCGCAGCGCATCCCCATCGCTGCGCCGCCAACGATGACAGGGAGAGAGACGATGCCGGTCACGACCGCGGACAAGCGCGCAGCATTCCGCAAGATGCACGAAAGCGGCTGCTTCATCCTGCCGAACCCGTTCGACGTCGGCAGCGCCAAGGCACTGCAGCATCTCGGTTTCAAGGCGCTGGCGTCCAGTAGCGCCGGCTTTGCCTGGACCATCGGGCGTGCGGACAGCCGCGTCACCGTCGACGACGTCTGTCAGCATCTGGCGGCATTGTGCAGGGCGGTCGACCTGCCCGTGAATGCGGATTTCGAGGGCGGCTTTGCCGTGCAACCCGAGGGCGTCGCCGCCAACGTCGCGCGCGCCGTTCAGACCGGCGTCGCCGGCCTCTCGATCGAGGACTCCACCGGCGACAAGGACAAGCCGCTCTACGATCGCGCGCTCGCGGTCGAGCGGATCAAGGCGGCGCGCACCGCGATCGGCGACAGCGGCACGCTGCTGGTCGGCCGCTGCGAGGCCTATCTCTGGGGCGTGGCCGATCTCAAGCTCGTCATCGATCGCCTCACGGCCTACGCGGAAGCCGGCGCCGACTGCCTCTATGCGCCCGGCCTGAAGACGCGGGAAGACATCGCCGCGGTGGTGAAGGCGGTCGCGCCAAGGCCGTTCAATCTGCTGATTGGCGCGAGCGGATTGTCACTCGCCGAGGCCGCCGATCTCGGCGTGCGCCGGATCAGCGTCGGCGGTTCGCTCGCGCGTTCCGCCTGGGCCGGTTTCATGAGGGCGGCGAAGGAGATGGCGGAGAAGGGAACGTTTGCGGAGCTTGCGAGCGGCTACCCCGGTGCCGAACTCAACAAGATGTTCGGCTGAGCCCATGCAGGAGAGTCTCTCGTGTCCCGGACGCGGTGCGGCGTGAAATGCCGCTCCGCAGAGCCGGGACCCACCTTTGTGTCTTGCCCCGGCGCGGCAGCGCGCTGCGCCGGGGCAGGAGATGTCGTTACTGGCTCGAGCCCTTGTCGGCCGGCGCCGGCGACGGGGCCGGTTGCGGCGAGGCGGGAGCCGCGCCCGTGGTCATGCCGGGCTGGGTGTTGTTGCGCGGGGTCACGTTGCGCATGCCGGGAGGCGCGGCTGGATTGGCCGGCTGCGTCTGCGCGGTCCGCGGGGTCGGCGCGTTGCTTGCCTGATTATTGGTGCTGGAATTGTTCAGGCCGTAGAACACGGCGCCCAGCACCACGGCAACCGCCAGGGCAAGCAATGCGATCTTGCCGCTGGAGGCGGGGCCTTCGCCGAGTTCCGGATCCGGCTGAAGCCTGGCGTCTTCGCGCGCGGCGCGAAGATATTCGCCCTCACCGAGAGGACGGTACGGGTCGTTCGGATAGCGATCGTCGGCCATCGGTTGGTCTCCTCGATTGATGTGCACGACAACCAGCGAGCGCGACCGTCAGTTCCGGTGCGAGCTATACTTTAGGCGCAGGCGGGTAGCCGGGAACCTTGTTCGACGGGGAACCGGCGACGTAAGTTCCATGTGTCTCAACCGGGATTCGCCCCTCGATGTGGAGCCTGCCACCGAGCGATAGCGTGCTGCATTTCCTGGCGCTGGTGGCGCTCGCCGCGCAGGCGATGACGGCGGCGCTCGCCGCCGGCCGGCGCAGCATGGACTGGCTCGGCGTCTGCTTCCTCGGCTGCATCACCGCGCTTGGCGGCGGCACGCTGCGTGACCTCTTCCTGGGTCATTATCCGCTCGCATGGGTGCAGAACCCGGCCTATCTGGCGCTGACCGGCGGCGCCGCCTTCCTGACGATCCTGATCTCGCGCGCGGTGCACCGGCTCAGCGTCGCCTTCATCGTGCTCGACGCCATCGGGCTCGTGGTATTCACCATGACGGGCTGCGACGTCGCCTGGCAGATGGATGCCTCGCTGCCGATCGTCATCGTCTCCGGCATGGTGACGGGCTGTGCCGGCGGCGTGCTGCGCGACGTGCTCTGCAACGACGTGCCGCTGTTGTTCCGCTCCGAGCTCTACGCCAGCGTCTCCGTGGTCACCGGCCTGTTCTACGCCACCGCCTTCGGCCTCCATCTCAACCAGGAACTCTGGACCACGCTCACCTTCGTGCTCGGGATCAGCTTTCGTCTGCTTGCGGTGCGCTACAAATGGGAGATGCCGAAATTCGTCTTCACGGGGGATGAGCGCTGAGCCCGCTTCAGCCAGCGGCTATGGCCCGGATTTCCGCGCCGTCGCCACCTGCGCGGCCGTGACCAGCGGCGCCGCATTGCCCCAGGAATTGCGGATGTAGTTGGTCACTGCGGCAATCTGCTCGTCCGACAATTGCTTGGCATAGCCCGGCATCTCGCCGGCGTTCGGCGCGCGCGGCGTCGTCACGGTGTGCGCGCCGTCGAGGATGACGCGCAGCGTGGAGGCGGGATTGTCCGACTGCAGCAGCGCGTTGCCGGGCAGCGGCGGATAGATGCGCGGCGCACCTGACCCGTCCGTCTCGTGGCAGGCCACGCACAGCCGCGCATAGATCGCCTGGCCAGTCTTCAT
>NZ_JAGWUA010000083.1 GCF_028868675.1 Bradyrhizobium sp. | reverse complement strand
CTCGTCAAGATCTCCGGCCAGTGGGTCTATCCACTCGAGGTCGAGCTATGTCTCGCCGACCATCCTGAGATCCGCGAATGCGCCGTGTTCGCCGCCGAATTGCCCGACCGGCGCACGACGCTGAAGGCTGTGGTGGTGATGAACGCCCGCGGCTTCGACCGCGACGCGACCACGCGCAAGCTGCAGGATTTCGTCAAGGGCCGGCTCTTGCCCTACAAATACCCGCGCGAAGTCATCTTCATCGAGGAATTGCCGAAGACCGGCACGGGGAAGATCGACCGGCAGGCGTTGCTGCGGATGTGAGGGGTAACGCTGCCTCAACACCATCGGTGTCGTCCCCGCGAATGCGTTGACCCACAACCACAGGGAGTGGTTGCGGTACGAGATCGGAGTTGGCAATCTTCGCCAAACACAATCCCGTGGTTATGGGTCCCGAGTCGCGCTGCGCTTGCCCGGGACGACGATGGAGAGATGCTCCCGCGCATCCCCGGCACGGAGCGGCACGCGCGAGGCTTCGTTGTTGAGATCGACGAGCTGCAACAACAGCGTCGTCAGCGCCTTGCGGTCGGCGGGCTTGAGAGGCTGCAGCATGCGCGCCTGGGCGCGCTCGACCGCGGGGATGATCTCGCGCAGGATCGCTGTGCCCGACTTCGTCAGATAGAGAAGCTTGATGCGCTTGTCCTCCGGCGCCGGCTTGCGCTCGATATAGGCCTTGGCCTGGAGCCGCTCGATCACGCTGCCGAGCGTCGAACGGTCGAAGGCGATCACGGCGGACAGCCGTGTCGCATCGATGCCGGGATGGGTGTGAATCGCGACGAGCGCCGCATATTGCACCGGGGTCAGATCGAACGCCCTGCACTCCTCCATGAAGATCGAGATCGCGATCTGCTGCATGCGCCGGAACAGGTAGCCCGGCGCGGCATAGACCGCGTCCATCGTGATCGGAGAGGCCAGCTTACTCGGCATCGGGCTGATGCTCCGGCGCGGCGTCGGCGAAGGCCGGCAGCGCCTTGGCCGCGGCCTCGGCCTCGAGCAGGCGCGGATAGGCGGAGACGTCGACGCCGAACCGGCGCGCATTGCCGAGCTGCGGCACGAGGCAGAGATCGGCAAGCGTCGGCGCGTCGCCGAAGCAGAACGGCCCGGGCTCGTCCCTGATCAGGGTCTCGCAAGCCGACAGGCCCTCGCGGTTCGCCCAGGCCGCCCATTCCGTCACCTTCTCCTCGGGCAAGCCGAGCCCGCGCAGCCGCGACAGCACCTTCAGGTTCTGCACGGGATGGGTGTCGCAGGCGATCGCCTGCGCGAACGCCCGCACTCTTGCGCGGCGCAAGGGGTCCTTCGGCAAGAGCGGCGGACTGGGATGGGTCTCGTCCAGCCATTCGATGATCGCGAGCGACTGGGTCAGGATCGCGCCCGCGTCGTCCTCGAGCGCCGGAACCAGGCCTTGCGGATTGATGGCGAGATAGTCGGGGGCGGTCTGTTCGCCCTTGCGAAGATGATGCGGCAGATGCTGCGCCGTCAGGCCCTTCAGGCTCAGGGCGATCCGCACGCGATAGGCTGCGCTGGAGCGGAAATAGCCGTGCAGCTTCATGGAGTCCTCCCTCGATATCACCGCCCATGATTGACGCTACCGAGATTGTCAGTATGCTGTCAATCTCAACGAGAACGACGGGAGGCCAGCGATGGATGCCGTGGCGAACACGCCGGAACGCGAGGCGTTCTACAGGAAGATCGACGGCGAGAACCTCACCGCGCTCTGGACCGTCATGAGCGACCTGATCACACCCGAGCCGAAGAGCGCGTGCCGGCCGCATCTGTGGAAATTCGACGTCATCCAGGACTACATGACGGAAGCCGGCAAGCTCATCACCGCAAGAGAGGCCGAGCGCCGCGTGCTGATCCTGGAAAACCCGGGCCTGCGCGGCCAGTCGAAGATCACCACCTCGCTCTATGCCGGCGTGCAGATGGTGGTGCCCGGCGACGTCGCCCCGGCCCACCGCCACAGCCAGTCGGCGCTGCGCTTCGTGCTCGAGGGCAAGGGCGCCCACACCACCGTCGACGGCGAGCGCACGTCGATGGAGCCGGGCGATTTCATCATCACGCCGTCGATGACGTGGCACGATCATTCCAACGAGACCAGCGAGCCGATGTTCTGGCTCGACGGGCTCGACATT
This sequence comes from Bradyrhizobium sp., assembly GCF_028868675.1. Classification (GTDB taxonomy): domain Bacteria; phylum Pseudomonadota; class Alphaproteobacteria; order Rhizobiales; family Xanthobacteraceae; genus Bradyrhizobium. Next base: position 17,446 of record NZ_JAGWUA010000083.1, on the reverse strand, counting down.
CCAGTGGTGCAGTTCTTCGACGCCTCCTTCGTCGAGCGGATGAAGGAAGATCAGCAGCCGATCACGAAGCCGAACGGCGACAGCTTTGCGCTCTACGGCCACAATCTACTGCCGGTGGATTCCAAGCCGCGATCGAAGACGTCGCCGATCTTCAGCTATCCCTACAGCTACACCCGCGAGGCGCTGGAGAAGGCGAAGCAGCGGCAGGCGTGGGACGCCTGCCACGGGTTGAAGCTGAAATTCACCAACCCCGAGACCGGCGATTTCGCGATGCCGACCATCGGCACTTTCATCCAGCTCTTGCCCAGGGGTTTCAAGACTGCGCGCTATCGCGCGACCGATGCCACCGTGTTCGCGCCGATCGAAGGCAGGGGCCGCTCGCGCATCGGCGACCAGGTGTTCGAATGGGGCCCACGCGACCTCTTCGTGGTACCGAGCTGGCACCAGGTGACGCACGAGGCCGACGAAGACGCGGTGCTGTTCTCATTCTCCGACCGCCCGGTGCAGGAGAAGCTCGACCTGTTCCGCGAGGACCGCGGCAACGCGTAGTTTCTGCTCTCTCCCGCATCATTGCGAGGAGCGCAGCGACGACGCAATCCAGGTCGCCGGCGCTGAGGGATTCTGGACTGCCTCGCTCCGCTCGCAATGATGGGAAAGTCCTCACCGCCAGTGCAGCAGCCGCGTCTCGGCCCAATTGATTGCCTTGCCGACCGCAAGGCCGAACACCGACAGGATCACCACACCGGCGAGCAGCTGATCGGTCTGCATCAGATTGCCCGCCTGCAGCACGAAGGCGCCGATGCCGAACTGGGCGCCGATCATCTCGGCGCTGACGACCAGCAGCAGCGCCACCGAGGCCGTGATGCGGAAGCCGGCGAGGATCGATGGCAGCGCGCCCGGCCAGACCACACGGCGCACGATGGCGGCGAACGGCACGTTGAAGCTCTGCGCCATGCGGATGAGGTTGCGCGGCACGGCGTCGACGCCGCTGTAGACCGAGATTGCGGTGGAGAAGAACACACCGAGCGCGATGGTCGCGATCTTCGGCTCTTCGCCGATGCCGAGCCAGAGGATCAACAGCGGCAAGAGCGCGATCTTCGGGATCGGAAACAGCGCCGAGATGAAGGTGATGCCGACGCTGCGCGCGAGCCGCGACAGGCCGATGGCAAAGCCGACCGCAACGCCGGCCGCGGTTCCGAGCAGCCAGCCCACGCCGATGCGCAGCAGCGAGGCCGAGACGTGCTGCCAGAGCGCGCCGGAGATTGCGAGCTCGTAGATCGCGCGCGCGATCGCCGACGGCGCCGGCAGGAACAGCGGATTGATCCAGTGCGCGCTGCCGGCGATCTGCCACAGCGCAATCACCAGCGCGAGCGCGATCCAGCCGGAGTAGCGGCCGCTCGACGGCACGAAACCGGCGCCGCGAAACCGTACCGGCCGCGTCGCGGCATCCTTTGCCGGGGCGTGCTGCGCGCGCTCAAGCATGCTGCACCTCGCGCTCGGCGTCGATCGCCTCGGTGCGGATCAGCGACCACATCTGGTTCTGCAATTCGAGCAGCTTTTCGCGCGCAAGAACCTGACCGCGCTCGGCGCGGGTCATCGGCACCGTCACGACCTCGCGGATCCGACCCGGCCGCCGCGACAGCACGACGATGCGGTCGGCAAGACGCACCGCTTCTTCCAGATTGTGCGTGACATAGGCCGCGCCCATGGAGCCGTCGGCGAGCAGCCGGACAAAATCCTCCATCAGCAGCTCGCGGGTCTGTGAATCCAGTGCCGACAGCGGCTCGTCCATCAGCAGGATCGCGGGCCTGACCGCGAGCGCCCGCGCAATCCCGACCCGCTGGCGCATGCCGCCCGAGAGTTGCTTCGGATAGGCCTTGCGGAAATCGGCGAGCCCGGTGCGGCGCAAGGCATCGTCGACCTGTGCGCGGCGCGCAGCAGCCGAGAGCTGGGTGTGCAGCAGCGGGAACTCGACGTTGTCCTCGACATCGGCCCAGGGCAGCAGCGCAAAATCCTGGAACACGAAGGTCAGCGGATTGAGGCTGTCGGACGGCGGCGCGCCGCGCAGCCTGGCCGCGCCCGATGCCGGCTGCAACAGCCCGCCCAGGATCGACAGCAGCGTGCTCTTGCCGCAGCCGGAGGGCCCGACGATCGCCACCACCTCGCCCGCACCGACCGTGAACGAGACGTCGTCGAGCACGGCAAGCTCGCCGAAGCGGTGGCTGATATGGTCGGCGATCAGGTCCATTCGCCTAGCGCATACTCTCTCGATCCGTCATCCTGAGGAGCCGCGCAGCGGCGTCTCGAAGGATGGACGGCCGGGATGCAGCTGGGCCGTCTATCCTTCGAGGCTCGCTGCGCTCGCGCCTCAGGATGACGGCGATAGTTGCTGGTTCACTCATCAATCCGCCTTCACGAACTCCCCGGCGATGATCGCCTCGGCGTCAAAGCCCTTGTCGACGAAGCCCTGCTCCTGCAGCCACCTGATCTGGTTGTCGACGTTCCTGACGTCGAGCTTGCCGTCCGGGTCGACATAGGCGCAATTGCCGACCACCTGCTCCACCGGGAGATTGGTGTACTTCGCGATGATCTCGAGCAGTGGCTTCGTCTTGTCGTCGATCGGCGCCTTGCCGTCCTTCATCGCGGCGAGGATGACGTCGTGGTATTCGCGGTCGGCCTTTGCCAGCGCGCCGAGCAGCTTTGCGACCAGCGCCTTGTTGGCGACGGTCCTGGGCGATGCGAACACCGCGCCGAGTTGCCACGGCGTCTCGTCGCCGACCCAGCCCAGAAGCTTTGCGCCGCCCTCATCCATCAGCTTTCGCGCGGTCGACACCGGAAGCAGCGCCGCATCGACCGTCTCGCCCTTCAGCGCCGCAGCCGCGTTCGACAGCGACTGCAGCGGCACGATCTTCACGTCCGCGAGCTTGAAGCCATATTTGTCGGCGAGGAGCCCGAGCGAATAGTGGAAGCTGGAGCCGACCTGCGTCACTGCCACGCGCTTTCCAGCGAGATCCTTCGGCGTCTCCAGCCCCGCGGCGTAGGCGTTGTTGCTGGCGAAATAGCCGATCAGGGGATAGCCGGCCTTCTCGCGGCTCATGCCGCCGATCACCTTCAGCGTACCCTTGCCGGCGAGATTGTAGAGACCGGCGGTAAACGCCGTGATGCCGAAATCGACGTCGCCCGAGGTGGTGGCGACCGCGATCGGCTGCGCCGCATCGAAGAACTTCAGCTCGATGTCGAGACCCGCATCGCGAAAGTAGCCCTTGTCCTGTGCGATGAAGACCGGCGCCGAGGAGGACAGCCGCAGCACGCCGATTTTCGCCTTGAGCGCGTCCTCGGCCCTTGCCCCGCCAATCGTGAGCGCCAACAGGCCCGCAAGCGCAAGCCGCGCAAGTCCGATCATCCCGTCTCCTCCATTGCGTCCCTACAGCCCCTCGGGCACGGCCTGGTCCCGGCCGATGAAGGCGCCCTGTTGTCTCAACGTTTCCTGCAACTTTTCAACCGCGATGTCACGCGGCATCCGGTTGCCCGCCAGCGCCAGGGCGGCCGCGGAACCGGCCGCTTCGCCCATCGCGAAACAGGCGCCGGACACCCGCGCCGCCGACTGGCCCTCATGGGTCATCGAGGCGCAGCGGCCGGCGACCAGCAGGTTGTCGACGCCCTCGGGCACCAGCATGCGGTACGGCAATTCGTTGTAGCCGCGCGATTCCGGAATCGGCGGGAAGGTGAAGACGACGTCGCCCGCGACATGCGCCTCGATCGGCCAGCCGTTGACGCCGACGGAATCGCCGAACGAGGCGCAGCCGAGCACGTCCTCGCCGGAGAGCTGATAACCGCCCTTGATGCGGCGGGTCTCGCGAATGCCGAGCTGCGGCGGCAGGTCGACGATGTAGGACTTCTCGAAACCCGGCACGGTGCGCAGGAATTGATGGGCGGCGAGCGCCTGCCGCCGACCCTCGATCTCGCCGCGGGTGAGATCATCGGGCTCGATGCCGTTGACGGCGTGGCCGTCCGGCCGCGCGACTTGCGTGAAATTCACCCGCCACTCGATGCCGGAGCGCTGCGGGCGCACGATCGCGCTCTTGCGCGGAAAACTATGGGTGCCGGCCGCCAGCGCCTGCTCCATCAATTGCGGAATGGTCCGCCAGGCATCGCCCGCCTTGTCGGGATCGATGCCGTTGAGGCGGAACATCATGGAGGGATAGAGCGGATGGCCCTGCGCATCGCCGACCTCGAACGGCGCGCCCGCCCATGCCGCGAGATCGCCGTCACCGGAGCAGTCGATGAAGACACCGGCGCGCACTGCGCGCCGGCCGGCTTTGGTCTCGACCATCAGCGCATCGACGCGGCGATCGCCGTTCATGACGACGCCAGCGGCGAGCGCGTGGAAGAGAATATCGACCTTGTAGCTCGCCAGCAGATCATCCGCTGCGATCTTGTAGGCCGCGGTGTCATAGGCCTGCGCAAAGATTTTTCCGAGGATCAGATGCGGCGCGTTCAATCCGTCGAGCCGGTCGATCCGCGCCAGCAGATCCGAGGCGATGCCCTGCACCACCCGGTGCGCATTGCCGTAGACATTAGCGTGCAGGCCGCAAAAGTTGGTGACGCCCGCGGCCGTGCCCATGCCACCGAGAAAGCCGTAACGCTCGATCAGGAGCGTGCGCCGCCCGGCCCGCGCCGCCGCGACGGCCGCTGCGATCCCGGCCGGCCCGCCGCCGAGCACGGCGACTTCATATTCGCCATAGAGCGGGATCTGGCGGGCGGGCTCCTGGATGGTCTTGGTCGACACGCTGCGATTCCCGGACGGTGAGCGATCCATCACGCCTTGCGCACGGACCAGTTGCCTGCACGCTTCTCGGCGAACGAGGCGAGGCCTTCGGCCGCTTCAGCGCTCTGGCGTTTTTGCGAATGCAGGCGCACCAGCCGTGCATAGGCGGCATCATCGACGCTCATGCCGCCGAACGAGCTTTCCAGCGCCAGGCGCTTGGTCTCTGCCATGGCGTCGGGCCCATTGGCGAGCAACTGCGCGACGACCTTCGCGCCAGCCGCCTCCAGTTCCGCAAGCGGCACGACCTCGTGAACGAGGCCGATGCGGCGGGCGTCTTCCGCGCCAAAGCGCTCGCCGGTGAGCGCATAGCGCCGCACCTGACGCACGCCGATGGCGTCGCAGAGCTGCGGGATGATGATCGCCGCCGTCAGGCCCCAGCGTACCTCGGTGATCGAGAACAGCGCATTGTCGGCGGCAATGACGATGTCGCAGGCCGAGATCACGCCGGTGCCGCCGCCAAAGCAGCCGCCCTGCACCAGCGCCACCGTCGGGATCGGCAGCGTGTTGAGCCGCTGCACGGCCTCGAACGTCGCCTGCGAGGCCTCCTCGTTGGCCTCCACCGATTGCGGCCGCACGCTATTGATCCATTTCAGATCGGCGCCGGCCTGAAAGTGCTTGCCGTTACCCCTGAGCACCACGACGCGCAGATTCGGCTTGCTGCCGAGATCGTCCATCGCCGCCAGCACGCCCGATATCAGCGCGCCGTCATAGGCGTTGTTGACCTCGGGACGGTTCAAGATGACGGTCGCGACCCCGCGCTCGTCGAGGGTCCACAGAACAGGGTTTTCAGACATGGGCGCTTCTCCGGGCGATCCTCTCGGCCTCTTTTGGCCTGCTGTGTCGCACACTATGGCGGGACCGCCTCGGCCGATCCATCACTTTCGTCGGGGACGGTCGCGCCCATCGCATGGCCGGCTGTGCCATGCTGTCCGGAAATGCCATCCACTTTCTGACGGGACACCCACATCATGCGCATTTGCATCTTCGGCGCGGGCGCCGTCGGCAGCCATCTTGCGGTGCGGCTGGCGCGCGCCGGCCATGACGTCTCTTGCGTGATGCGCGGGCCGCATCTGGAGGCGGTGCGCAGCCAGGGCCTCAAGCTACGCGTCGGCGACGCCGAGCTCAGCGCCAAGGTGCGCGCTTCCGGCGACCCGGCGCAGCTCGGCCCGCAGGACGTCGTGATCAGCACGCTGAAGGCGACCGGCCTTCAGGGTCTCGTCGCCGGAATCGCGCCGCTGCTGGACGAGGAGACGGCCATCGTGTTCGCGCAGAACGGCATTCCCTGGTGGTACGACATCGGGCTGCCGCAGCGGCACCCCGCGCCGCCCGATCTCGCCTTCCTCGACCCCGGTGGCCGCCTGCGCGCCGCTATCCCGAAGGCGAGGATCGTCGGCGGCGTGATCTTCTCCTCCAACGAAATCGTGGCGCCCGGCGTGGCGCAAAACCTCTCGCCGGACCGCAACCGGCTCCTGATCGGCGAATGCGACGACCGCGCCAGCGAACGGATCGCAAGGTTGCGCAGCGCGCTTGGCGATGCGGGACTCGAGTCGCCCTTCGTCTCCGACATCCGCGAGGCGATCTGGTCGAAGCTGCTCACCAACATGTCGCTGTCGGTGCTCTGCCTGCTCACCGGCCAGACCGCGCGCGCGGTACGCAACGATCCGGCCTTCACTCAAGTTATCCCGCGCCTGATGGATGAATCGAACGAGATCGCGCAGCACTATATTCCCGAGGTCAAGCGCGTGACGCGCAGCGGTCCCGCGCCGAACCACAAGCCTTCGCTGCTGCAGGATTATGAGCTCGGCCGTGCCATGGAGATCGACGTGCTGGTGAAGGCGCCGGCCGCGTTCGCACGCGCGGCGCGCCTGTCGACGCCGATGCTCGACCTGATGGCGGCGCTCGCGACCCAGAAGGCGCGCGACAAGGGGCTCTATTCGGCCTGAGCGATTTCCAGCCTGTCGAGCCACGTCGCGAAGGCGTCCAGGATATCTTCCATCGTTTCAGCGTTGCTGCGGCCCGACTTCTTGAGGACCAGGAAGGAGTGGTCGGCCCCTTCCACCACGTGCAGCATCGCCTTCGCCCCGAGCCTCTCGATCGCGGTCTTGAGGAGACTGATGTCGGCGAGCTTGTCCCGCGTGCCCTGCAGGAACAGCATGGGAACCTCGACCCCCGCGAGGTGATCGGCGCGCTCCGCCGACGGCTTGCCGTCGAGGTGCAGCGGGAAGCCGAAGAACGCAATGCCGCGCACGCCGGGCAAGGGCGCCTTGGCCTGCGCCTGCGAGGTCATGCGTCCGCCGAAGGATTTTCCGCCGGCGATCAGCGGCAGATTAGGACAGAGCCGCGACGCCTCCGCCACCGCGGCCCGGATCGCCGCATGCGCGATTCCCGGCGCGTCGGGGCGGCGGCTGCCTTGCTCCATATAGGGAAAGTTGAAGCGCAGCGTCGTGACGCCGCGGTCCGCCAAGCCGGCCGCGACCTGTTCCATGAACGAATGCCTCATGCCGGCGCCGGCGCCGTGGGCGAACACGAAGCAGGCGCGCGGCTTGGCCGCCTCGGTCAGGAGAGCCGAAACCGTTCCAACACGTTCGATGCCGAGCTTGAGCTCGCGCGTTCCGGCCAAGGTCCGATGCCTCCGATGGAGCGGCCATTGGTAGCCGCGAAGGCCGGGTCTGCAAGTACACAATTCGCAGACCCATCGCCTCGGCAACAGCTCAGCCAGAGCTAGCTCACCCGCCGGTCGCGGCCTTCCCAGAACGGCTTGCGCAGCTCGCGCTTCAACACCTTGCCGGCGCCGGAGAGCGGCAGCGGCGCTTCCGTGATCTCGATGCTGCGGGGGCATTTGTAGCCGGCGATCAGCGTCCTGGTGAACTCGATCAGCTCGCCGGAGGAGACCTCGACGCCGCCGCGCTTGACCACGACGGCGTGGACCTGCTCGCCCCATTGCTCGTTGGGGATGCCGATGACCGCGCATTGCAGCACGGACGGATGTTGCGCCAACGCGTTCTCGACCTCGACCGAATAGACGTTCTCGCCGCCGGAGATGATCATGTCCTTGACGCGGTCGACGACATAGACGAAGCCGTCCTGGTCCATGTAGCCACCGTCGCCGGTGTGCATCCAGCCGCCGATCACGGCGCGTGCGGTCTCTTCCGGCCGCTCCCAATAGCCCATCATCACGATGTCGCCGCGCACCACGATCTCGCCGACGGTGCCTGAGGCCACGGGCTGGTCGTTCTCGTCGACGATCCGCACCTCGCAGCCGAGCGTGGCGCGGCCGGCGCCGCGGTGGCGGCCCTTCCTGCGCCCCTCGCCGATGTGCTCATTGGCATGCAGCAACGTCGCGATCGGCGACAGCTCGGTCATGCCATAGGCCTGGGTGAAGCGCACATGCGGCAGCGCGCGCGCCGCGCGGTCGAGCACGGCCTCGCTGATCGGCGATGCGCCATAGATGATGTGCCTGAGCGAGGACAGGTCGTAGTTCGCGATCGCTGGATGATCGACGAACATCTGGATCATGGTCGGGACCAGCAACACGTCGGTGACGCGCTCGTTCTGGATCGCAGCCATCACGCCTTCCGGGGTAAAGCCCTGCACGATGACGTTGGAGCCGCCGGAGAGCAGCAGCGAATACATCGCCGCGCCGTTGGCGAGGTGGAACATGGGCGCGGCGTGCAGGTAGACCGTGCTTGCCGGGAACAGGCCCTCGCCGAGCGCATTCAGCGCATTGGCCATCAGATTGTGATGGCTGAGCATCACGCCCTTGGAGCGCCCGGTGGTGCCGCCGGTGTAGAAGATGCCGGCGAGATCGCTGCCCTCGCGCATGGCGTCCGCGACCGGCGCGCTGGCCTCGATCAGGCCCTCGTAGCTCTCGAGCCCCGCCGGCACCTCGCCGTCGTCCGCATAGATCAGCTTCAGCCCGGGGATCGCCTTGGCAAGCTGTGCGCCGACCGGTGCAAAGGCCTTGTCGACGAACAAAATGCCGGCGCGGCAGTCGCGCAGCGCGTCCTCGTTCTCGAGCGCGCTCCAGCGGATGTTGAGCGGCACGACCACCCCGCCCGCCCAGCCGGTCGCCAGATACAGCTCGAGATAGCGGTCGGAATTGAGCGACAGGATCGCCACGCGATCGCCGTCGGCGACGCCGCGTCCGCGCAAGCCGCCGGCCAGCCGCGCGACCCGCGCGCCGAGCTCGCCCCAGTCTTGCCGCCGCCGACCATAGACCGTCGCCAACCCCTTCGGATTGATCTGCAGCGCCCGCCGCAGCCCGTGCGTGATGTTCATCGCGATACTCCTCCTGGACGCTTCTTCCCTGTTGTCTTGTTCGCTGCCGTCTTGCGCCTTGGCGTGCGCCGCTGCGGCGCAGCCGGCGTCTCCTTCAATGTCCGATCCCGACCCGCCGACGCCGCCAGCCCCTCGGTCAGCCGAACCGCGAATTCGTCGGCGATGGCCGTCGGCGACAAACCGCCGTCGCGCCGGTACCAGTGCCCGATCCAATTCAGCGCGCCCGCGATGGCAAACGCCGCGAGCTTGGGATCGCAGCGTTTGATCGAGCCGTCGGCGATCCCTGCTGCGATATATTTGCGGAAAGTGGCGTCGATCCGCTTCTTGGCGGTGCGTGCGAGGCCCGCGTTCTTCTCGGCGAGATCGCGCAGGTCGAACCGCACCAGGCTCGCGCCGAAATCGGTCGCCATCAGCCCGGCATAGGCGTGCACCAGCTTGCGCAGCTTGGCGAGGCCCGGGCCACCGCCGGCGTTGATCTCCGTGATGACGCCGTCGACGAGTTCGGCGCCCATCGACCAGCACTCGAACAGGATCTCGTCCTTGCCGCGGAAATAATTGTACAGCGCGGGCTTCGTGATGTTCAGCCGCTCGGCGACCTCGTTCAGCGTCGCGCGGCGGTAGCCCTGCTCGAGGAAGAGCTGGACCGCCGCGCGCAGCACCGCCTCGCGCTTCTCGTCGCGGGCGCGGCGCCGGCTCTCGAACGGCAGCCAGGGCGAAGAAGAAGGCACGGTGGGCGATGTCGAATCCATGATCGAACGCGTTGACTCCCTCGACGGACGGTCGATATATTACCCGTGGGTAAGAAAAAGTCCAATGAGTAATATATTTCGGAGATTGCGATGTCTGACGTGATCGTCGCCGGAGTCGGCATGATTCCCTTCGCCAAGCCGGGCGCGAGCGCGCCCTATCATGTGATGGGCACCGAGGCGACCAGGCTCGCGCTGACCGATGCCGGCCTCGACTATGACGCCGTCCAGCAGGCCTATGTCGGCTACGTCTACGGCGATTCCACCTGCGGACAGCGCGCGCTCTACCACGTCGGGATGACCGGCATTCCCATCGTCAACGTCAACAACAACTGCTCGACCGGCTCGACCGCGCTGTTCCTGGCGCGACAGATGATCGCAAGCGGCGCGCTGGATTGCGTGCTTGCGGTCGGTTTCGAGCAGATGAAGCCCGGCGCGCTGGGCAGCGTCTATACCGACCGCCCCAGCGCCTTCGAGGAATTCGACGAGGCCGCGAACCAGCTGATCGACGCACCCGGCATTCCCTTGGCGCTGCGCTATTTCGGCGGCGCCGGCCTCAGCCACATGAAGAAATACGGCACTCCGCTCGACGCCTTCGCCAAGGTGCGCGCGAAAGCCAGCCGCCATGCCAAGAACAACCCGCTGGCGATCTTCCGCAAGGAGGTCACGGCGGACGATGTGATGAACGACCAGGTGATCTGGCCGGGCGTCATGACCCGCCTGATGGCCTGTCCGCCAACCTGCGGCGGTGCCGCCGCGGTGCTGGTGTCGGAACGCTTTGCCGACAAGCACGGCATCGGCAAGACGGTGCGGATCAAGGCGCAGACCATGACGACAGATACGCCTTCCACCTTCAACGCCCACGACATGATGCAGGTGGTCGGCTACGACATGGCCCGCGATGCCGCGAAGCAGGTCTATGAAAGCGCCGGCGTCGGACCCAAAGACCTCGACGTCGTCGAGCTGCACGATTGCTTCGCTCACAACGAGCTCATCACCTACGAGGCGCTCGGGCTGTGCGGCGAGGGCGAGGCGGCAAAGTTCATCAACGACGGCGACAATACCTATGGGGGGCGGATCGTCACCAACCCGTCCGGCGGGCTGTTGTCCAAGGGACATCCGCTCGGCGCCACCGGGCTCGCGCAATGCTACGAGCTGACGCGGCAGCTGCGCGGCACCGCCGGTCCGACCCAGGTCGAGGGCGCGAAGACCGCGCTCCAGCACAATCTCGGCCTCGGCGGCGCCTGCGTCGTCACGCTGTACCAGAAGCACTGACCCATGGTCGATCAATCTGCCGTAGGGCACCGCTTCGCGCCCGTCACCGCGCGCGTCGAGCCGGGACGCCTGCGCTACTTCCTCGACACGCTGGGCGAACAGAACCCGGTCTATCGCGACGCCGGGGCCGCGCGCGCCGCCGGCTTTGCCGGCACGCCGGTGCCGCCGACCTACCTGTTCTGCCTTGAGATGATGGACGCCGAAAACCCCTTCGAGATGCTGACGGCGCTCGACATCGACCTCGCCCGCGTCCTGCACGGCGAGCAGAGCTTTGCCTATCACGCGCCCGTCCTCGTCGGCGACACTCTCACCTTCCGCCCGCACGTTGCGAGCGTGACGGAGAAGAAAGGCGGCGCGTTGACCTTGATCGCGATCGACTGCGAAGTGACCAACCAGAACGGCGTGCATGTCGCGGACACCTCGCGCACCGTCGTCGTGCGCAACGGGTGACGCCATGACCGCAACAAACGACATCAAGGTCGGCGACCGCCTCGTGCACAAGACGTTCCCGCCGATCAACCGCCACAAGCTCGCGCTCTATTGCGGCGCGTCGGGCGACCACAATCCGATTCATGTCGACATCGACTTCGCCAAGGCGGCCGGCTTTCCCGACGTGTTCGCCCACGGCATGCTGGTGATGGGCTGCCTCGGCCAGGCGCTGACCGATGCGGTGCCGCCGGCAAAACTGCGGGCGTTCGCGACGCGGTTCGTGGCCATCACCCAGCTCGGCGCCAAATTGACCTGCGAAGGCACCGTGACCGAGCTGTTCAGCGAGAACGGCGAGCGTCGCGCAAAACTCGCGCTCACCACCAGGGACGACCGCGGCGAGGTCAAGCTCGAAGGCAGCGCCGTCGTCGCGCTCTAGGAATCAGAGGACATCCACATGGCAAAACTGCAAGGCAAGGTCGCGCTCGTCACCGGCTCGGGCCGCGGCATCGGACGCGCGATTGCGCTCAAGCTCGCGCGCGAGGGAGCGAGGGTCGTGGTCAACGATCTCGACGCCGAGCCCGGCAACGCCGTGGTCGCGGAGATCAAGGCGATGGGCGGCGACGCCGTCGCGGTGAACGGCAGCGCCTCGGAGGCAGGCTTTGCCGATCGCTTCGTCGGCGCCGCGCTGGACAAGTTCGGCGGACTCGACATCATCGTCAACAATGCCGGCTACACCTGGGACTCCACCATCCAGAAGATGACGGACGAGCAGTTCCAGGCGATGCTCGACGTCCATCTGGTCGCGCCGTTCAGGATCCTGCGCGCCGCCGCCGAGCCGATCCGCGTGCTTGCGAAGAAGGAGGCGGAGGAAGGGCGCGAGGTATTCCGCAAGGTCGTGAACATCTCTTCGATCGCCGGCCTCTACGGCAATGCCGGCCAGGCGAGCTATTCTTCGGCCAAGGCCTCGCTGATCGGCCTGACGCGGACCATGTGCAAGGAGTGGGGGCGCTACAAGGTGAACGTCAACTGCGTCGCCTTCGGCCTCATCAACACCCGCCTGACCCAGCCGATCGAGGCGCAACAGAAGACCATCGACGTGGCGGGGCGCGACATCAAGGTCGGCGTGCAGCCCCAGATGCTGGAGGCCATGGCACGGATGATCCCGCTCGGCCGCGGCGGCACACCGGAGGAGGCGGCCGACGCCGTCTATCTGTTCTGCAGCCCAGAATCCAATTATATCAGCGGCCAGGTGGTGGTCGCCGGCGGCGGCCTGATCGTCTGACAGCGAGGATTGCATGGAATACCGCTCATCCTGGATGACCGAAGAGCTCGACGTCTTCCGCGACCAGTTCCGGAAGTTTCTCGCCAAGGACCTGGCGCCGCACGCCGAGAAGTGGCGCGCGCAGAAGATGGTCGACCGTTTTGCCTGGCGCGCGCTCGGCGAAATGGGCGCGCTGCTGCCGAGCGTGCCGGAGGCCTATGGCGGCCTGGGGGCGACCTTCGCCTATGACGCGGCGGTGCTGGAGGACCTCGAAGCCACGGTGTCGGAGGTAACGACCGGCGTCTCCGTGCACAGCGCGATCGTCGCCCACTACATCCTCAACTACGGCTCGGAGGAGCAGAAGACGCGCTGGCTGCCGAAGATGGCCTCGGGCGAGATGGTCGGTGCCATCGCCATGACCGAGCCCGGCACCGGCTCCGACCTGCAGAACGTCAAGACCACGGCGAAGAAGCAGGGCAATTCCTACGTCATCAACGGCCAGAAGACCTTCATCACCAACGGCCAGGCCGCCGACCTCGTCATCGTGGTCGCGCGGACGGGAGACAAGGGCGCCAAGGGCATCTCGCTGATCGTGGTGGAGACTGCGGGCACGGAGGGCTACCGGCGCGGCCGCAACCTCGACAAGATCGGCCTGCACGCGTCCGACACCTCGGAGCTGTTCTTCGACAACGTCACCGTGCCGCCGGAGAACCTGCTCGGCAGCGAGGAAGGCAACGGCTTCGTTCAACTGATGCAGCAATTGCCGCAGGAGCGGCTGGCGCTGGCGGTCGGGGCGGTGGCCTCGATGGAGCGCGCGGTCAAACTGACCGCCGCCTACACCAAGGAGCGCACCGCCTTCGGCAAGCCGCTCATCGAATTCCAGAACACCGCCTTCAAGCTCGCCGAGCGCAAGACGGAAGCGATGATCGCGCGCGTCTTCGTCGACTGGTGCGTCGAGCGGCTGGTCGCGGGCGACCTCGACACCGTCACGGCCTCGATGGCGAAATGGTGGTGCTCGCAGAAGCAGGTCGAGACCGCGGACGAATGCCTGCAGCTGTTCGGCGGCTACGGCTACATGCAGGAATATCCGATCTCCCGCATGTTCATCGATTCCCGCATCCAGAAGATCTATGGCGGCACCAACGAGATCATGAAGCTGTTGATCTCGCGGTCGCTGTAACAGCCCGCGTTGCCCGCATACCCGGCCTCGCTTGCGGGGCCGGACACGGGTGAAATGGCGATCCCGGGAAGACTCGAACTTCCGACCTACGGTTTAGGAAACCGCCGCTCTATCCGGCTGAGCTACGGGACCGCGGAACCCGCGGAAAACGCGGGTTGCCGGCCGGTTCATAGCAAAGCAGGAGCGTGATCGCCAGCCTTGCGAACGGCGCCCGCCGCGACCGGTCCCGCGAGCCGCGGCTGCCGGTTCGGGCGGGCGGACTTTTGCCGCAACAGGCCCGGCACCAGGGCTTCGGCCGCCTCCGCACCGGAAATGACGACGGCTTCGACGCCGGCGCCGGCATTGCCGCCGCCCGCAATCACCAGATTGCGCAGCGGCGACTTCGATCCCTTCAGCCGCCCCTGCCGCGACACGCCGTAGATCGCGCCCAGGCTTGCCCAGTCGTAGCGGGCATAGGTCACCGGGCTTGCATCGGTACGGTAGACGATGTGGCTGGACAGGCCGGGGATGACGGTCTCGGCCGCCGCGATCATGGCGTCGCCGAGCTTCTGCTTGCGCGCCTCGTAGATCCCGGAGCGGCGCCACGCCTTCCAGTCCTCGCTGGGTTCGTCGGGAAACCATTCTCTTGCGCGCGCCTGGGGAACGAGCGTGATCAGGGTGAGCGTCGCGTGTCCGGCGGGCGCGGCCTGCGGATCGAGCTTCGACATCATGGCGAGACCGACGCCCATCGGGCGGTCGAGGTGAACGGCCGGACGGATGTCGGGATCGATGTTCAGTCCGAGATGGACGGAGAAGGCGGAGTTGGCGGGCTCGACCTGCGCCATCCTGTCACGAAAAGCCGTCGGCAGCAGCGCCGGATCGACGAGATCGAGGAAGGTGCGCTTGATGTCGGCGTTGGAGACGACCGCGCTGGCGCGGACGATCTTGCCGTCGTTCAGCACGACGCCGGCGGCACGGCCGTCCTCGACGAGAATCTTGCGCACGGCTGTCTTGAGGTGAACCTCGCCGCCGCGCTCCTCGATCGCCTCGACCAGCAGGTCGGCGAACCGGCCGGAGCCGCCGATCGGGTAGTGACCGCCCTTGAAATAGTAGCCGAAGATCGGCGCCATCTGCGCGCAGGTCAGCCGCTCGCTGCCGTCGCCGAGATAGCCGGCAAGCGCATTGAGAAACCGCAGCACGGCGGGATCGCTGACATGGGCCGCGACGAGGGCGTCGAAGGGCTCGTTCATCCAGCGAAACGCGGTCGGATGGTTCTTCGGGAAGGCGAGGAGTTCGTCGACGGTTGGCGGCATGCCGGGAATGCCGGAGCGGTCGCGCCCCGTGGCGTACATGTCCTCGAAGATCGCGTGCAGCGTCTCGAACAGGGTCTTGATGCCCTCTGCACTGGCGGGGAATTTCTCGCCGAGTTGCCGCGCATAGTCGCGCCAGTCGTCGGGAACGTCGATCCGCTCGCCCGCCAGATGGTAGCTGTGCCGCACGCGCTGCCACTGGATGCGATCGGCAACCCCGAGCCGCTCCAGCAGGCTCGTGACGGTGCCGCCCGGCCAGACCCCGGAAAAATCATGCGGACCTGCGTCGAAGCGATAGAGCACGGGCTTGTTGTCGTGATGGGCTTTGCGCAAGTAAGTGTGGCAGTAGCCGCCGGGCACGACGTGATGATCGAAGACGCGGACCTCGAGCCCGGCGTCTGCGAGCAGCGCCGCGGCCGCGAGACCGCCGATGCCGGCGCCGATCACCGCGACGTCGCAATCGACGCCCTGCTTGACGCCCTCCTTGACGAAGCTCGGCGCCGGCCAGCGAAAGCTCTCCCGAGCCGCGCGCATCCGCCGCAGCATCAAGCCGATCGCAAGACGCGGTCCGAAGATCGAGACCAGCGCACCGAAAGCGACGATCAGGCCGGTGATCCAAGAGGGCACGCCGGCGTAGCGGCAGGCGGCCAGCGCGAGAAACAGAACGCCCCACAGGCCGGTGATCGCCGCATTGACTAGGCGGAATTGCACGGTCCCGGCATTCGCGGGATAGGCGGCGCGAGAATAGTCCGCCGTCCACGGCCAGCCCAGCGCCACGCTGAGGAGGCTGACGAGACCGAGCCCGGCAAAGGACAGCCAGAGCGCGTTGCCGGCGGCCCAGTCGGGAGCGACGATCTGCACGTTGCCGAGCGCAAGGAACAGCGCGAAGCTGAACACCTCGAGCAGCGCGAATTCACCGCGCCAGAGCCGCCAGAGATTGCCTGCGAACGACAGCACAAAGCCCATCCCAATGGCCCATTCGGGCTGGTGCGCCCCCATCAGCAGCCAGAACGCAGCAAACGGGAGCAGGGCGAACTTGACGGTGAGAAATATCTTCATTCACGCCTCCGAGGGCGGTTCGCGGGCGCCGGCTTCGGCGCGAATCGAGCCCACGCGGCGGTCGGCACAGGCGCGAGCCCATCTTTCCAGTGTCAAGATGTGAATAGCGCGACGTCGAAGGTCGGTCAACAAAAATCTTTACAATGGAAAGATTGACGCGCTCTACTCCAATACTCCCTGCACCTCGCGGCCAGGATCTTGCGCTCCGGGGCACGGCGGAGGCCGCGCCCCCTACGCTCTGAGATTTGCTCTCGCGCACGGATGTCGCCATGCCCGCGACGATGTCGGCCGGCGTACCCGCCGGCGCTGCGTCTCGTTGTTGTCGTCTGCAGCGTCAGGTCGTCCCGAAACCCGAGCCCGGCTTCTTGTACTCCGGCCGCGGCGGGCTGAAGATGTCGAGCACGCGTGCGCCGTCGGGCCCTGCGCGCATCGTATGCGGGACGTTGCCGGGTGTACGCCAGAAATCGCCCTTCTTGACGTGAATCTCTTCGCCGCCCTGGAAGCGGATCGCCGATCCGTCGAGCAGCACGCCCCACTGCTCTTCGGGATGATGATGCAGCGTGCCTTCCGCATGCGGCGCCAGCGTCACCACCGAGAGCATGGCGTGCTCGCCGGAGAAGATGCGCGTGGTGAGGCCGGCCGCGAGCTCGCGAAACAGGCCGTCGCTGGGATCATCGAGATTGTGAAACTCTTGCTTCTGGCTCAATGCGCCCTCCCCCGCCGTCTCTCGTTTCAGGATTTTCCATAAGAGCCCTGGTAGCGGCCCTCGCGAATCGCCTTCAGCGTCTCCTCCTCGCGCGCGACCTGCGCGCGCACCGCTTCCAGCAGGTCCGCGGCACCGGCGGGTGAAAACGACACCACACCGTCCTCGTCGCCGACCACGATGTCGCCCGGCGAGATCACGCATCCACCGACCGAGACCGGCACGTTGATCTCCCCGGGGCCGCTCTTGTAGGGGCCGCGATGAATCGCCGTGCGCGCGTAGACCGGAAAGTCGGATGCCGCGAGCGCGCCGGCATCGCGGATCGCGCCGTCGATCACGTAGCCGGCCGCGCCCCTGTAGAGCGCGATGTTGGTCATGATCTCGCCGACCAGCGCGCG
>NZ_JAGWUA010000082.1:0-17500 GCF_028868675.1 Bradyrhizobium sp. | reverse complement strand
ACCGCCAAGCTGCCGGAGAACACCGCACCCGACCAGAAGATGATCGCGCAGCTCGATGGGGTCGCCAGGAAGCACGGTTTTGCGAGCTATGACGACTACAACAACGTCGTCGACAACATCAGCCTGGTGCTCGGCGGCTTCGATCCCGCGACCAAGAAATATGTCGGCGCCGAAGCCGTGATCAAGGGCCAGATCGCCCTGATCGAGGCTGACAAGAAGATGTCGGCCAAGGACAAGAAGGAGGCAATCGGCGAGCTCAACGAGGCGCTCAAATCGCCGCCGCCGGCGATCGAGAACAAGGCCAATATCGATCTCGTCGCCAGGTACTACGACAAGCTGATCGCGGCGCTCGGCGACGACCAGAATTGACCAATCTCATGCCCGGCCACGACAGTCGGACGAAAGCGTGCGCATCCGCATCATGAAGCCGTCGTAGCTGAGTTCGGCTCCGATTGACGTTGATTGTTGAGCGGTTGATTGTTTGAGCGTTTCCGTCGGCCCTTCGTGGGCTCTTGCTCTTTGGAATTCCGGTATTTTCGGTTCCGAGCGGCAGGATGACCAATCGCTTGACGATAATCAAGCGTCCCGGTCTCCGCCGCAGGTGCGAAGCGCGGCGGCCGCCCCGCTGCGTTCTTGATCGAGAGTGCCGGCGTGCGGCAAGTTGTCGACGGCCGCGAGCCGCCGCGGCCGGTCCGGGCCGGAGATTGAGCAGATGAAGAACAAGAAGATCGTCGTCGCGGGAGCGACGGGGCTCGTCGGCAGTGCCGCGTTGCGACACTTCGGCGCATCGGGAGGCTCTGAGGTCGTTGCATTGTCGCGGCGCAAGCCGCGCGATCTCTACGGCGCGCGCCACGTCCCTCTCGACCTGACGGACGCGGCGGAATGCCGGCGGGCCTCGGCAGAGCTGCGCGGCGCGACGCACCTGGTCTACGCGGCGCTCTACGAAACGCCGAATCTGGTGGACGGCTGGCGCGACGAGCGGCAGATCAGGACCAATGATCTCATGCTGCGCAACCTGATGGGTGCGCTCGAGCCCGTCGCGCCGGACCTCCGCCATGTTGCCCTGCTGCAGGGCACCAAGGCCTATGGCGTCCATGTCCGGCCGCTCGCGGTGCCGGCGCGCGAGGGGCGCTCGGAAATGTACGAGCAGCCGAATTTCTACTGGGCCCAGGAGACCTTTTTACGCGAGCTGCAGCAGGGCAGGGCCTGGCACTGGAGTATTTTGCGGCCCGTGCTGATCGTTGGCCTCGCCATGGGCGGCGCGATGGATTTGATCCCGCCGCTCGGCGTCTACGCGGCGATGCTGCGCGAGCAGGGCCGGCCGCTCGACTATCCCGGCGGGGCCGCGCGGGTGTCGCAGGCCGTCGACGTCGACCTGCTGGCGCGCGCGATCGCGTGGTCCGGCGAGGCCGAGGCCGCGCGCAACGAGACCTTCAACGTCACCAATGGCGACGTCTTCACCTGGGAGAACATCTGGCCCGCGATTGCCGATGCGCTGGACATGAATCCAGGCAAGCCCGTGCCGCTCTCGCTCGCAAAGGCATATCCGGACTGGATCGCGCCGTGGGAGGCTTTGCGGCGCAAGCACAACCTCGCCTCGCCGGGATTGGCCGAATTCGTCGGCCTGTCGTTCCAGTATGCCGACTACAGCATGCGCTACGGCCATGCCGAATCCGGTCCGCCCTCGATCGTCTCGACGGTGAAGATCAACCGCGCCGGCTTTACCGAGATGATGGACACCGAGGACATGTTTCGGAAGTGGTTCGCCCAGGCCCGGGATCAGCGGCTGCTTCCCTGACGAGCCTCAGGCCTTCGCAAAAGCCGTTTCCATCGCCTTGCGCGTCTTCACCGTCTCGTTGCCTTCGTCGAACTCGACGTCGCTCCAGCGCACCATCGCGCCATGGGCGACGTCGCGTCTGAGCTTGACCCGGTGCGCGAGCCCGATCGGCAGCGCGCCGGCTTTCAGGCTCGCCGCCGCCGGCACCAGCTTGCCCCAGACCGTGTAGCCGCCTTCGCCGTCCAGCATCTCGCCGGCGCGCAAGTTTCGCTTGGCCACGGCCGCGACGTCGCCGCGGAAGCCGCTCGCCTGGCCGGTCGGCTCCCCCCGCAGCGCGGCCGACAGGACCGAGACGTTCAGCTCCAGTCCGATCAAATGATAGGGCTTGTACATCGCGGCATAGCGCCCGCTTGCGTCGGTCTTCAGTCCGTATTGCCGGAAACAGTCGGCGGCATAGTCGTTCGGCGCCTCCAGCACGACGTAGACGCCCCAGCGCAAGTCGCGGAACACCGGGCGGCCGTCGCGCTCCAGCGAGGAGACCACTTCCACCACGCCCGCGCGCTCCAGCACGCCGCCCTTGTCGCGCGGCCGCATGATGTGCGGCAGGTCGTCGACGCCGCAGGGCGGAAACGACAGGCCGTCCGCCGGCACGTCGAGCGCACAGGCGTTCGCGATCGCCGCCATCTCGATCGCCGACTTGGTGCCGTCGAGGAAGGAGTTGAACATCTGCGGGTTCATGCCGGCCGACTGCGCCTCGCCCGCCGTGAGGCCATAGTGTTGCCAGACGCCTTCGGGCGTCACGTCGTGATAGGCAGGCAGGTATTTCGTGCCCTTGCCGGCGGCGACCACGCGAAAGCCGGTGGCGCGCGCCCAGTCGACCATCTCCGCCGTCAGCGCCGGCTGGTCGCCATAGGCGAGCGAATAGACCACACCCGCCTTCCGCGCCTCCTCGGCGAGCAGGGGGCCGGCCAGCACGTCGGCCTCGACATTGACCATCACGATGTGCTTGCCGGCCGCAATCGCCGCGCGCGCGTGCCTGATGCCGACCGCCGGATTGCCCGTCGCCTCCACCACCACATCGATCGCCCCGCCGGCGATGGCGCGTGCGCCGTCATCGGTGAAGCTCGTGGCCGCGATGCGCTCGGCCTCCCAGCCGACGGTGCGGCAGGCCTCGCGCGCCCGCTCGCGGTCGAGGTCGACGATGACGGGCACCTCCAGTCCCGGCACGTGCGGCACCTGCGACAGGAACATCGAGCCGAACTTTCCGGCGCCGATCAGCGCCACGCGCACCGGCTTGCCGGCCGCGTGGCGGGCTTGGAGGAGATGGAAGAGGTTCATGATGGCTTCCCGGATGCAAATATCGCGTCCCGGACGCGGTGCAGCACGAAGTGATGCTCCGCAGATCCGGGACCCATGAGGATGAAATCCATGCGGCGTGGGCCCCGGATCAGCAGTGCATCATTTCACGATGCGCGGCATCCGGGGCACGAGAGTGTCTTACTCCGCCGCTTGCCGCGGCGCACGCGCGAGGCGCAGCAGCGCGTCGTCGTCCACCGTCTTGATCGGCGCAAAATCGCGGTGGGCGATGTACTCGGGCCGCGTCGGCTTGCGGATGTAGTTCGAGACCGCGTTCAGCGTCAGATAGACGATCTTGCGCGGATAGGGCGTGATGTTGCCGCTCGATCCGTGCACGAGATTGCCGTGGAACATCAGCATGCCGCCCCCCTTGCCGGTCGGCGCCACGATGCCGCCCTGCTGGACCAGGCGCGTGACCGTGTCCTCGTCCAGCGTCCACAGCGGATAGGAGGTGGTGGCGAGATCATGCGAGGCGGCGAGGTCGCCGGCGTCCTGGCTGCGCGGCACCAGCATCAGGGGACCGTTGATCGGCATCACCTCGTCGAGGAAGATTGCGATGTTCATGGCGCGGGGCTCGGGCATGCCGTCGTCGCGCTTCCAGGTGCCGTAGTCCTGGTGCCATTGCCAGACGTCGCCGGTGAAGGCTGATTTCGCGTTGATCTTGAACTGGTGCATGTAGACGGGCTCGCCGAACACCTGCTCGACCGGCTCGATCATGCGCGGATGCCTGCCGAGGATGCCGAACGCCTCGTTGTAGAGATGCGCGGCAAACGCCGTGCGGGGCGCGCCGCTCTTTTCGCGCCAGACTTCGGGGCGATTGGCGTCGTAGATCGCCACGGCCTCACGCGCCAGAAAGTCGACTTCCTCCTGGCTGAACAGCTCGGGGAGGAACAGCCAACCCTCGCGGCGGAAGAACTCCAGTTGCTCCTGGGTCAGTTTCATGGGTCAAATCCTCCCTACGATTGTTGTTTTCTCTCGTCATGGCCAGGACGAGCCCGGGCACGACGGCGCATCTACGCCGCCACTTCCGTCGCCCGCAATCTCTCCTCGGTCATCCGTCCCGCGGCTTGCGCGTGCGCGAGCGCGGCACGCTCGGCGCCCCTAGCGTCGCCTGCGAGAACATGTCCGGCGAGGTCGGCGTGCTCCGTCCAGGCGCTCTCGCGGTAGTCGAGTTCGGAGAGCACGGTGGCCATCGAGCGGCGCATGTGCGGCCATTGCGGCGCGATCGTCTGCTCGATCACGGGATTGCCGGCGAGCTGATAGATCGCCCGATGGAAGTCGACGTCGAGCGCGATCAGCTCGGCGAGCGGCGTCTTGCGGTTGATGCGGCCGCCGGCGCGCAGCGCGGCGTCCAGCCGCGCGCGACCGGCCGCGTCGGTGCCGGCACGCTCGGCGGCGAGCCGCGCCGCCAGCGCGTCGATCGCGCCGCGCACCTCGTAGAGCTGGCGGATGCGGATGGGATCGAGCTGGGTGACCTCAAAGCCGCGCCGGCCGCTCTCGGCGACGAGGCCCTGCCGATGCAGCAGGTGCAGCGCATGCGATACCGGCTGGCGCGACACGCCGAGCCGGTCGGCGAGCTCGTTCTGGCGGATGCGCTGGCCCGGCTGCAGGCTGCGGTCGATGATCGCCTCCAGGATCCGCGCATAGACCTGGTCGATCAGGTTGGGCGATGGGTCGAGCGGGATCACGCCGGCGGCTCCTCAGCAAATACGGAATTCCGTATTCAAAACGCTACTGCTTGTCATGTGCGGGGTCAAGCGCAGCACGGGCGCGCGGCGGCCTGAGCGCTGACCTGTCAGTGTATTGAAATTACGCCGGTTTTCGACGTCGGCCGCCGTGCCGCATTCGACAGCGCTGGGGCTCCCCCGGCCTCACCGCTCCAGCACGACCAGGTCGAACGCCCGGACGCGCGCCGCCTCGGCCACCGCATCGAGCTCCGCGATCCTGTCGCCATCGAACGCAAGGCGGAGCGCGACGCGCAGTCGTCCGCCGAAGATGACGGCGATCGCGATCTCGCCGTCGATGAGCGCCGGTCGCGCGGCCTGGGCCCGTCCCTTGAAGGCTTCGGCGACCGCCGTGGCACCGCGGATCTCGGCGAGCGAGCCGAGCCGCACCGCCGCATCGTCTGCGCGCAGCATGACGTCGGGATCGAGCACGGCGAGCAGTCCCTCGAAATTGCCCTCGCGCGAGGCGGCGATGAAAGCCTCGACGATCCCGCGCCGGCGATCGAAATCGGCATCCGGCACGGGTGCACCCTGCACGCGCCGCCTCGCGCGGCTCGCGAGCTGGCGCGCGGCGGGCACCGAGCGGCCGACGATCGGGGCGATCTCCTCGAAGGGAACGGCGAACATGTCGTGCAGCACGAAGGCCAGCCGTTCGGCGGGCTGAAGCGTTTCGAGCACCACCAGCAGCGCCGCGCCGACGGAATCGGCCATCTCGGCGTCGCTGTCCTGCGTGTCGGCGACGGGCTCCGGCACATGCGGGCCGATCGGCTCCTCGCGGCGAGACTTGCGCGCACGCAGCATGTCGAGGCAGATGCGCGCGATCACCGTGGTGAGCCAGCCGCGCAGGTTTGCGACGTCGCCGGTCTCCGAGCGATTGAGGCGGAGCCAGGTTTCCTGCACGGCGTCGTCGACCTCGCCGTGGCGGCCGAGCATCCGGTAGGCGACCGCGCGCAGATGGTCGCGATTGGCCTGGAACTGCCCGGTCAAAAATCTTTTCTCGTCCATCGGTCACATTCCCTGTCCGCGATCCGTCATGGCCATGACGAAGGAAATCCGGCCGATGTGACAAGGATCGCACTGGAACCGTCAAAAAAAGTCCGCCGGCATCGCTGCCGGCCTCACATATGGAGACGCGACATGATGCACGCACGCATGAACCACCCCGTGATGGTCCTTCCCGACGCCATGAAGGTCCTGCAGTCGCTGGGCGCCCTGACCCAGAACGGCCTGCCGGAAAAGCTCCTGGAGCTGGTGCATCTGCGCGCCAGCCAGATCAACGGCTGCAGTGTCTGCGTCGACATGCACGCCAGGGCGGCCCGCAGGCATGGCGAAGCCGACGAGCGGCTGTTCGCGGTGTCCGCCTGGCGCGACACGCCGTATTTCACGGACGCCGAGCGCGCAGCGCTGGCGCTCACCGAAGAGCTGACGCGGCTGCCCGATCGCGCCGATCCCGTTCCAGATCCGGTCTGGAACGCGGCCGACAAGCATTTTGACGAGGCCGAGCTCGCCACGCTGCTGCTCGCGATCGCCACCATCAACGTCTGGAACCGTCTCAACGTCGCGGTCAGGCAGCCCGTCGGCGCCTGGAAGGGGTGAGAGGAAACACCTCTACCCCGCCAGAAACGCCGTCACCGCGTCGCAATAGGCCTGCGGCGCCTGCTCGAACATCCAGTGGCCGGTGTCTGGAATGACAGCGGTTCGGGCACCGGCAATGTGCTTTGCCAGCGCGCGCCAGATCACCGAGAGATTGCCCTTGGTGGCGCCGCCGCCGATCAGGAGCGTGGGGTTGCGGATCGCCTGCGCGTCCGCGAGCGTATAGGGCTTGCGGTTCTCGTTGACCTGGCCGAGGAAGCTGAAGACGTTGTCGCGCAATTGCTGCTTGGCGGCGGCCGGCACGCGCCGCCAGCTTCCTTCGCCCTCGATCTCCTCGAAGAAGTGCTGCAGCGCGCCCTCGGTGTCGCCGGCGCGAA
The DNA here is from genome assembly GCF_028868675.1 of Bradyrhizobium sp. Taxonomy (GTDB): domain Bacteria; phylum Pseudomonadota; class Alphaproteobacteria; order Rhizobiales; family Xanthobacteraceae; genus Bradyrhizobium. Next base: position 10,673 of record NZ_JAGWUA010000082.1, on the reverse strand, counting down.
CCTTCTCGGCCGCCACCGCGATGCGGGGCGGCGCGCCGGCGCCGGTCCCAAGACTGGCGTCGAGCGCTCCGCCGGGCTCGACCAGTACCAGCTTGCGCAACAGGTCGGGCCGCGCCTGCGCGACGCGAAACGCGAGATGCCCGCCGCGCGAATGACCCATCAGGTCGACCGGCGCGCCGAGCTGTTCGATGAAGGCGATGGTGTCGTCGACGTGCTGGCCCATCCGGTAATTGCCGCCGATCCCGTCCCAATGCTCGGGAAACAGATGGCGCAGGCTGACCGAGATCACGCGGTGCGTCTTCGACAGTGGCCCGAGCACCGAATACCAGGTACGGAAATCGCCGAGCGTGCCGTGCACGCAGACGAGCGGCGGCCCCGAATTGGCCTCGCCCACCTCGAGATAGGCCATGTCGTAACCGTTGATGCGAGTTGTCTGCATGATCAGCCTGCCAAAAAGTCCAGCACGATCTCGGAATATTTTTGCGGCGCCTGCTCGAACATCGGGTGCGAGGTGCGCTCGATGACCACCGTCCTGGAGTAGCGCACGTGCGCGGCCAGCGCCCGCAGCACCTTTGGCAGCAGGCCCTTGGTGCGCTCGCCCAGGATGAACAGCGTCGGTATCCTGATCGCCTCCGCGTCGGCCTTCGAGAAGGGCGGGCGGTTGTCGCGGACCTGGCCGATCAGGGTCGTGGCGTTGTCGCGCAAATTCTGCTTCACGGCGGCCGGCAGCCGCGGCCAGGTGCCGGGGCCTTCCAGCGTGTCCATGAAGACGGCGAGCCCGCCGTCGACGTCGCCGGCCGCGATCTTGTCGGCGGCGGCGGTGAAATGCGCGAGCAGCGGCGAGGGGCCGCCCTTGTAGTCCGGGTCGAGCGTGGCGTCGAGCTCGCCGCCGGGCTCGGCGAGGATCAGGCGGCGCAGCAGGTCCGGCCGCGCCTGTGCGACGCGGAAACAGATGTGCCCGCCGCGCGAATGGCCCATCAGGTCGACCGGGCCGGCGTCGAGCTTTTCGATGAAGGCGATGACGTCGTCGACATGCTGCTGGATCGAATAGGTGTCGCCAACGCCGTTCCACTGATCGGGAAAGAAGTGCCTTAAGCTGACGCAGATCAGGCGATGGCGCTGCGACAGCGGTCCCAGCACGCAGCCCCAGATACGGAAATCGCTGAGCGAGCCGTGCACGCAGACGAGCGGCGGCCGGCCCCTCTCCTCGCCGACGTCGAGATAGGCCATGTCGTATCCGTTGACGTGAAGGCGCTGCATGTCCGGGCTCGCGGGACGGAGAAGGAACTCATGTGCAAGATTCCCCGAAACCGGGTGGATCGCAACTCTTTCCAAGCCTAGATTCCGTCGCAGGATCAGCGTGGGGCGTGCGACGAGGGAGCCTGCCATGACCGACCAGCATTTTGCCCTGTTCGAGACCAGAATCGGCCTGTGCGGCATCGAATGGGGGCCGCGCGGCATCAACGGCGTGCAGTTGCCGATGGGGGGGGAGGCGCAGATCCGCACCCGCATCCGCCAGCGCTACGGCGATGCCAGCGAGCAGGAGCCGACCGCCGAGGTGAAAGAGGCGATCGAGCGCATCGTGCACCTGCTCGCGGGCGAACCGGACGACCTCGCCGATATCGCGCTCGATCTCGACGGCGTGCCGGAATTCAGCCGCGGCGTCTATGCGATCGCCCGCACCATCCCGCCCGGCCAGACCCTGACCTATGGCGATATCGCCAAGCGCCTCGGCGGCGTGGAGTTGTCGCGCGAGGTCGGCCAGGCGCTCGGCCGCAACCCGTGCCCGATCGTGGTGCCCTGCCATCGCGTGCTCGCCGCCGGCAACAAGCCGGGCGGCTTCTCGGCGAACGGCGGCGTGGCGACGAAGCTGAAGATGCTTGAGATCGAGGGCGCGATCGTCAATCACACGCCGAGTTTGTTTGATTGACGATCCGTACGCGCCGGAATCGTAGGGCGGGCAAAGGCGCGAAGCGCCGTGCCCACCATGCTATATCCGTGTCGCCGCGGAAGTGGTGGGCACGCTTCGCTTTGCCCACCCTACCGTAGCCTGGCTACACCGCCTCGCAAGCGAAGCCGTTGCCCTTGCGCCGGATTCTTCCAACCGACGGCGAGGGGAAATGCGCCGTGCAGCACAGCGTGTCGGTGTCGCAATAGCGTTCCAAGAAGCTCCTGCGGGTCGCTGCCGCCTGCGCCTGGTCGACGTCGAACTTCGCCGACAGCTCGGGATGGCGCGCCTGCAGCGGCGAATGCATGAGGTCGCCGGAAAACACCGCGTCGTCCCTGCCGCGGCCGAAGGTGAAGGCGACGTGGCCGGGGGTGTGGCCCGGCGTCGGCAGGATGCGGACGTGATCGCCGATCTGGTGGTCGTAGCCGACGATCTCGTGCCGCCTGGCCTCGACGACCGGCAGCACGCTGTCGACGAAGGGCGGCACCTCCGCCCTGGCATTCTGCTCGGTCCAGTAGTCGAACTCGCCCTTGGCGAACACGTAGCGCGCTTTGGGGAAGGTCGGCACCCAGCGGCCGTTCTCGAGCCGTGTGTTCCAGCCGACGTGATCGACATGCAGATGCGTGCACATCACGAAGTCGATGTCGCCGACCGACAGGCCCGCGGCGGCCAGGCCCTTCATGTAGGTGTCGTCGGTCTTCAAGTTCCACTTCGGCCGCAGCGGCCGCGGCTTGTCGTTGCCAATGCAGCTGTCGACCAGGATGGTGTGATGCGGCGTCCTGATCACGTAGGACTGGAAACAGAGGATCAGCGTGTCCTTGTCGTCCAGCGCGTTGGCCTGTTGCATCCAGATCCGGTTCTCGGCCAGCACCTCCGGTGTCAGCCCCGGCAGCATGTCGAGCGCGGGCAGGAACGTCGTCTCCTGCTCGATGATGCGCTGGATGGTGAGATCGCCGACTGCGAATTTCAGGCGCATGACAGACCTCGCCTTACGCCGGCGGCGGGACCGAGATCTTCACCGATGGCCGCTCCAGCATCTTCTGGTGGAAGGCGTCGAGCTTCGGAAACGCCTTGCGCCAGCCGCAATCGGCGAAGCGGAAATCGGCGTAGCCGAGCACGCAGACGAGGCCGATCTGGGCGATGCCGAACGGGCCGTTCAGCACCTCGGGCCGATTCTCGAACCGCGCGAGGCCGCTCCAGGTGCGGTTCCAATGGTCGTCATGCCAGGCCTGCCACTGCAGCCCCTGCGGTCGCACCATCTTCTCGTAGCGGCACAGCAGCATGGAATCGAGCATGCCGTTGATCAGGGAGTGGTCGGTCTTGGCCTGCCAGCGCGCCGGTCCGTAGCCAGGGATCAGGCTGCCGCCGACGGTTTCGTTGAGATATTCGACGATGACGTAGCTGTCGAGAATGACCTCGCCGTCATTGGTGATCAGGATCGGCAATTTCTTCAGCGGCGTGATGCGCTGATAGTCCTCGTTGGCCGTGCCCGGCGCCACAGCGGCGGAGACCAGTTCGATCTTGTCGATCACGCCGAGTTCGATCGCGGCGATGCGCACCTTGCGGGCAAAGGGCGAGGCGGGGGAGAAGGTGAGTTTCATTTTGGGTATCCGTCAATCAACCGATTGGCTCCGTCATTGCGAGGAGCGAAGCGACGAAGCAATCCAGGGTCTCGCCGTGGATACAGTTCTGGATTGCTTCGCTTCGCTCGCAATGACGATGTGGCGGCAGTGGAGATTGTCGGCTCACGCCGCCACGATCTGCTGGCGCTGCTCGCCGAGGCCTTCGATACCCAGCGTCACGACGTCGCCGACGCTCAGGTATTGCGGCGGCTTCATGCCGGTGCCGACGCCGGGCGGCGTGCCCGTGGTAACGATGTCGCCGGGCAGCAGCGTCATGAACTGCGAGACGTAGGAGATGCACTTCGCCATCGAGAAGATCATGGTCGAAGTCGAGCCGGTCTGGCGACGCTGGCCGTTGACGTCGAGCCACATCGACAGGTTCTGCACGTCCTTGATCTCGTCCTTGGTCGCGACCCACGGGCCGAGCGGGCCGAACGTGTCGTGCGACTTGCCCTTGGTCCACTGGCCCAGCCGCTCGATCTGGAAATTGCGCTCGGAGACGTCGTTGCAGACGGAGTAGCCGGCGATGTGATTGAGCGCGTCGGCCTCCGAGACGTATTTGGCGCGGGTGCCGATGATCGCGGCGATCTCGACCTCCCAGTCGAGCTTGGTCGAGCCGCGCGGCTTCTCGACCGCATCGTTGGGGCCGGACAGCGCGGTGTTGGCCTTGAGGAAGAAGATCGGCTCGGACGGGATCGGGTTGCCGGTCTCCTTGGCATGGTCGGAATAGTTGAGGCCGATCGCCACGAATTTCGAGATGCCGGTCACGGGCGCGCCGAACCGCGGCTTGCCGGAGACGGCGGGCAGGGAGGCCGGGTCGATCGCGGCCAGCTTCTTCAGCGATTCCGGCGCATAGGCGTCGCCGTTGAGGTCCTTCACATGCGCCGAGAGGTCGCGCAACTGGCCGGATTTGTCGATCAGGCCGGGCTTTTCCGCACCCTTTTCGCCGTAACGAACAAGCTTCATTCTCGTCTCTCCCTGGGATGGACCGTTTGGTTGAATAGCTTTTGGAACAGGGGCGCGGGAAATTCAACCGCCCATGGCGTGCTGCATTGCTGCCCTTCGTTGTGAGGTGGGCAACCCTTGTGAGGTGGCAAAGGTTTCGTGCCCCGGACGCAGCGCAGCACGAAGTGGTGCGCCGCTTGCGCGCTGCACCGCGTCCGGGACACGCGAGCGAATTTGCCTCACCCCAGCGCCACGAACCTGAACGCATCCCCCTCACGCTTGACGTGGCCGGCGGCGAAATGGCCGCCGATCACCAGCGTCGGCGTGTCGGCAAAGCGCGAGAACAGCTCGCGCCGCGTCGCCGCCGATTTCGCCTGGTCGGCATCCGCGGTCGAGGACCAGCCGAGATGGGCCATCTGGCAGGGATGGTGGGCGACGTCTCCGGTCAAAAGCCCCTGTTCGCCTTCGGAGCAGATCAGGATACTCATATGGCCCGGGCTGTGGCCGGGGGTCGGGATCATGCTGACCTCTTCGCACAGCCGATGGTCGCTCGCGATCAGCTCGGCCCGGTCGGCCGCGACGATCGGCTTCACGGAATCGTCGAACACCGCGCGTTTGTCCGGCTCGTCCGAATGGTCGCGCCAGTGCTCGTATTCGGTCTTGCCGAAGACGTAGCGCGCTTTCGCGAAGGTCGGCACCCATTTGTCGCCGACGAGTCTCGTGTTCCAACCGACGTGGTCGACGTGCAGATGCGTGCACAGCACGGTGTCGATGCTGTCGGGCGCAAAGCCCGCCGCCGTCATGGTCTCGAGAAAGGGCGTGTTGCGGTTGTTCCAGGTCGGGACGTTGCGGCCCTGCTTGTCGTTGCCGAGCCCGGTGTCGACCACGATGCGGCGCGAGGGTGTCTCCAACACCAGCGAGTGGATCGACATCTTCAGCCGGCCCTCGTCGGTTGCGAAATGCGGAATGAGCCAGGGCAGCTTCTGGATTTCGTCATTGGTCGCGAGCGGCAGGATGAACCGGGTCGAGCCCACCGTCTCCAGCTCCACCACCTTGGTGATCCTGACCTTGCCCACCTTCCACTGCATCCGGCGCTTCCTCTTCTTGTTTCTTGCGTCCGAAGCATGGGGGTTTCCGCGGCGCCGCGCAATGGATCATCCGGTGCCATGCTGCGTTATCGGGTCAGCCTTGATCGGTTCAGACTTGGGAGGACCTCATGCCGGAATTGACGATTTCACTCGAAAAAGTTGCTTTCCTGATAGAGAAAGCCCGCGAGTTCGACGTCAAGCAAGCCGCCTCCGATCCCGATTCCGGCTCCAGCGCCGCCGATGACGACATGGTCGACGTGCTCGAAGACACCGCCGGCGATCCGGTGGTGCGCGAGATCTCCGGCTTCATCAATGCGCTGACCGAGGACGAGCAGGTCGACCTCGTCGCGCTGATGCGGCTCGGCCGCGGCGACGGCGGAATCGACGATTGGTCCGCCCTCCGCAGCCAGGCGCTCGAACAGCACGAGGGGCGCAGCACCGCACGCTATCTCCTGGGCGAGCCGATGCTCGGCGATCTCCTGGCCGAAGCCCTCGATGCCTTCGGCATCGACTGGACCGAGGAGCGCGTGACGGCGGATTCCTCCGGCCCCAGCGAGCGCGACGAGGACGAGCCGACCCGGCGGCGGTGAAGCGTCCTACCGCGCGCAGTCGACGATGACGGTGCCGAGCTTGTCGCCCTTCTCGACGGCCTCGTGCGCGCGTGCGGTCTCCGACAGCGGAACCTGCGCGGCGACGTTGTGGAGCCGGGGCGCTGCCGCCAGCCATTTCGAGATGTCGGCCTGCGCGGCCGCGAGCGTTGCCTGCGGCAATGCGAACAGGACGAGCGGGCGCAGCGCGATGCATTTCTCCATCAGTTCGCGCATCGGCACGACCGGCGTCCGGTTGCCGTTGGTGGCGTAGACGGCAATTGCCGAGTTGACGGCCATCAGCTTCAGCGTGGTGGCGAGATTGCCGCCGAAATCGACGTCGACCACGCGATCGACGCCGCGCTGCGCGGTGAAGACAAGCGTCTTCGCGACGACGTCCTCCTCCCGGTAATTGATGACGAGATCGGCGCCGGCGCGCCGCGCCTGCTCTCCCTTCGCCGCCGAGCTCACGGTCGCGATCACCTGCGCGCCGCCCCATTTGGCGAGTTGCACGGCGTAGTGGCCGACCGCGCCGGCGCCGCCGGTGACCAGCACCGTTTGGCCGCGAATCGGCCCGTCGCCGAACAGGCAGCACCACGCCGTCATGGCGGGAATGCCGAGCGTGGCGCCTTGCGCGAACGACAGGCTTTCCGGCAGCGGGGTCACGAGCCATTCGGCGAGCACGATGTATTCCGCGGCCGTTCCGAAGGCGCGGCCGTTGCGCTGGCCGTTGAACAGCCAGACCCGGTCGCCGGCCTCAAACCGCGTCACGCCGTCGCCGACCTGGTCGATGACGCCGGTCCCGTCGCTGTTCGGGATCACCCGCGGATATTCCATCGGCCGGTAGCTGCCACTGCGGCGGCCGACGTCGGCCGGATTGACGCCGGAGGCCTGCAGGCGAACGCGCACTTCGCCCGGGCCCGCCACCGGCGTCGGCATCTCGCCATGGGTGAGGACCTCGGCCGCCGGGCCGGTCCGCTCGTACCAGACCGCCTTCACAGCGTTCCCGGGAAGGCGCCGCCGTCGAGCAGAATGTTCTGCCCGGTGATGAAGCCGGCTTTGGCGCCGCACAGGAAGGCGCAGGCATAGCCGAATTCGTCGGGGTCGCCGAAGCGCCCCGCGGGATTGAGCTTGGCGCGCTCGGCCAGGATCTGATCCGCCGTGATGCCACGCTTCTCGGCCTCGGCCTTCGCGGTGCCGCGCAGCCGGTCCGTCCCGAACGGGCCCGGCAACAAGCCATTGATGGTGACGTTGTTGATCACGGTCTTGCGGGACAGACCCGCGATGAAGCCGGTGAGGCCAGCGCGGGCGCCGTTGGAGAGGCCCAGGATGTCGATCGGCGCCTTCACCGCGGCGGAGGTGATGTTGACGATGCGGCCGAACTTGCGCGCCATCATGCCGTCGACGGTCGCCTTGATCAGCTCGATCGGCGTCAGCATGTTGGCGTCGATCGCCTTGATCCAGTCGTCGCGGGTCCAGTTGCGGAAATCGCCGGGCGGGGGACCGCCGGCATTGTTGACGAGGATGTCCGGATCGGGACAGGCCTTCAGCACGGCCTCGCGCCCCGCAGGCGTGGTGATGTCACCGACGATCTCGGTGACGGTGACGCTCGCGTTGGCCTTCCTGATCTCGTCGGCCGTCTTTTTCAACGCTTCGGCGCCGCGCGCGGTCAGCGTGACATGGACGCCTTCATTGGCGAGCGCCATGGCGCAGGCACGGCCCAGGCCCTTGCTGGATGCGCAGACGATGGCGCGGCGGCCTTTGATCCCAAGATCCACTGTTTCACTCCCGTGCTGTCAGGTGGTTTTTGCAAGTGCGATGCAGCTACTCTAGCCAACGGCGGCGGCTCTGGTAAGCCCTGCGGCTTTGCGCCGGCCGAAATCGCGGGTATCAATGCGCGCATATCGGTCTTGTGCCAGGAAATTTCGACATGTCCGCCGTGTTCGACGTCAGCAAGGAAACCATCCTGATCACCGGCGCCAGCCAGGGGTTGGGGCGGCAGTTCGCCCGCGTTCTGGCCGCGCATGGCGCAGCCGTCGTGCTGGCCGCGCGCCAGACCGGCAAGCTGAAGAGCCTGCAGGAGGAGATCCGCGGCAAGGGCGGCCGGGCGGCTGCGGTTTCGCTCGACATCACCGATACCGCCTCTATCCCCAAGGCGGTCGATGTTGCGGAGGCAGCGCTGGGGCCCATCACCGTGCTGATCAACAATGCCGGCATCGCGATCGAGAAGCTCGCGATCGACCAGACCGAGGCCGACTGGGACGCCGTGATCGGCTCCAACCTCAAGGGCGCCTATTTCCTCGCGACCGAGGTGGCGCGGCGGATGATCGCGCGCCAGCAGCCGGGCAACATCGTCAACATCGCCTCGGTGATCGGCACCGGCGTCCTGAAGGCGCTCTCGCCCTACGCGATCTCCAAGGCCGGCATGATCCAGGGCACGCGCGCGATGGCGCTGGAACTCGCCGGCAACAACATCCGCGTCAACGCGCTGGCGCCCGGCTACATCGACACCGAGATGAATCACGACTTCTGGTCGACTCCTCCGGGCGAGCGGCTGACCAAGCGCATCCCGCAGCGCCGCGTCGGCGCCGAAAGCGATCTCGACGGCGCCATTCTGCTCTTGGCGTCGAACGCCTCACGCTACATGACCGGCAGCGTGGTGACGGTGGACGGCGGGTTTTTGCTGAGTTGAGACGGTTGTCATTGCCGGGCAAGCTGGCCACGACCTCCTTCGTCGTCCCGGACAAGCGCGCCAAAGGCGCGCGCCGATCCGGGATCCATAACCACAGGGAGGAGTTGTTCGTAGACGATCTCTCCCCTGCGTTCGTCCCACGAGAGATCACGCGGTATGGGTCCCGGCGTTCGCCGGGACGACGATGAGGCGATCGCTTGCCCTACGCCCGTATCTCCGCCTTGATCATGTCGGCGGCCTTCTCGCCGATCATGATGGTCGGCGCGTTGGTGTTGCCGCCGATCAGGGTGGGCATGATCGAGGCGTCGACGACGCGCAAGGCCTCCAGGCCGTGTACTCTGAGCTTCGGATCGACCACGGCAAGCGGGTCGCCAGCGCCCATCTTGCAGGTGCCGACCGGGTGATAGACCGTGTCGACGCGATCGCGCAGCAGCGCGCGGATGTCATCGTCGGTCTTCACGCCCTCCGTCACCATGTCCTTCTTCTGCAGCGCCCGTAGCGCCGGCGCCTCCATCAGCCGCCGCGTCAGCTTGAAGCCCGCGACCATCGCCTCGAGGTCGGCCTCCTCGCCGAGGAAATTCGGGTCGATCAGCGGGGCGGCAAACGGATCGGCGCTCGCAAGCGCGAGCGTGCCCTTGCTGTTCGGCCGCAGCAGGCAGACGTGGCAGGAGAAGCCGCGGCCCCAGGTGCGTTTGCGGCCGTGGTCGTTGACCATCGCCATGCTGAAATGGAGCTGGACGTCGGGGACCTCGAGATCGGGGCGGGTCTTCAGGAAGCCGCCGCATTCGGCGAAATTCGTCGTCATCATGCCGCGGCGCTCCCGCCGGTACTGGCCGATGGCGCGGATCTGGTCGGCGATGCCGCGCCAGGTGATGCCGGCAAGATTGGGCGCATCTGACAGATAGGTGAAGATGAAATCCGGATGGTCCTGCAGGTTCGCACCCACGCCGGGCAGATGATGCCGGCTTTCGATGCCGTGCTTGCCGAGAGCTGCCGTATCGCCGACGCCCGACAGCATCAAAAGCTGCGGCGACTGGAAGGCGCCGGCGGCGAGGATCACCTCGCGCCGGGCCCTGATCTGCCGCAGCTTGTCGCCCTGCCTGAACTCGACGCCAACGGCGCGCTTGCCTTCGAACAGGATGCGCGTCGCATGCGCGTTCGTCTCGACCTTCAGATTGGCGCGGCTTGCCACGTGCGGATGCACATAGGCGCGCGCCGCGCTCCAGCGCTCGCCATTGTGCTGCGTCACCTGGTAGATGCCGAGCCCTTCGTGGTCTTCGGCATTGAAATCCTCGCGGATGCGGAATTGCGCCTCGCGCGCGGCGTCGAGGAACGTCTCCTGCACGGGATTGTCGGTGCGCAGCCGGTTGACGTGGAGCGGACCGCTGTTGCCGTGATATTCGCCGCTGAAATCGGAGTTGTTCTCCGAGCGCTTGAAATAGGGCAGCACGTCCGCATAGGCCCAGCCGGTGTTGCCGAGCGAAGCCCAGTGGTCGTAGTCCCAGCGGTGGCCGCGGATATAGACCATGGCGTTGATGGCGGAGGAGCCCCCTAGGCCCTTGCCGCGCGGCTGATAGCCGATGCGGCCGTTCAGCCCCTTCTGTGGCACGGTGTTGAAGCTCCAGTTGTTGACGCCGCCGGCGACCATCAGCACCAGCGCGCCCGGCGTGGTGACGATCCAGTTGTCGCAGGCGCCGCCGGCATCGAGCAGCGCCACCGAGGTGCCGGCGTCCTCCGACAGCCGTCCCGCCACCGCGCAGCCGCCGGAGCCCGCGCCCACCACCACGAAGT
>NZ_JAGWUA010000293.1 GCF_028868675.1 Bradyrhizobium sp. | reverse complement strand
CGGCCATGACGCCGGAACGAGAACTTCCTTCCAGCTCTAATAATCCACCCGCACCAGATACAGCCCTTCCGGCGGGGCGACGATGCCGCAGGCGGCGCGGTTGCGGGCGGCGAGTGCGGCGGAGAGATCGTCCGCGGTCCAGCGGCCCTCGCCGACCCAGACCAGCGAGCCCACCATCGAGCGCACCTGGCTGTGCAGGAAGGACCGCGCCGAGGTGAGCACGGTGATCTCGCGGCCGTCGCCGACGACGTCGAGCTGGTCGAGCGTCTTGTCCGGTGATTTCGCCTGGCAATCGGCGTCGCGGAACGTGGTGAAATCATGCCTGCCGGTGAGCCGTTGCGCGGCCGCGTGCATCGCAGCGGCGTCGAGCTTGCGCGGGACGCGCCAGGCGCGGCCGACGTCGAGCGCGAGATTGGCCCGCGTATTGAGAATGCGGTAGCGATAGTGACGCTTGATCGCGGAGAAGCGCGCCTCAAAGCTCTCCGGCACGATCTCCGCCGCCAGCACGGCGACCGGGTGCGGGCGCAGATGCGCGTTCAAGCCGTCACGCAGGCGATCGGAAGGAAACGCCTTTTCGATGTCGACATGCGCGACCTGGCCGAGCGCATGCACGCCGGCGTCGGTGCGGCCGGCGCCGTGCACCCGCGCCGCCTCGCCGCTCATTGCCTTCACCGCGGCCTCCAGCGCGCCCTGCACCGAGGGCAACGTCTCCTGCACTTGCCAGCCGCAGAAGGGAGCACCGTCATATTCGATGATGAGCTTATAGCGGGGCATCGTTCCAATCTGTCCGGCGTCATTACCGGGCTTGACCCGGCAATCCATCTCCTTGGAAGCAGTCTTGCGAGGAGATGGATGCGCGGGTCAAGACCGAGCATGACGAGTTGAATATGCGCCTGACAGCGTCACGTAAACCTCGCGCCGGCCTCGACCTTCACACCGCGCAAAAAGTCCTCTGCCCGCATCCGCGCCTTGCCCTCGCGCTGCAATTCGATGATCCGGATCGCACCACTGCCGCAGGCGACGGTGAGACGGTCGTCAAGCACCGCGCCCGGCGCGCCTGCGCCCTTGGCCGGCTCGCACCGCAGGAGCTTGATGCGGGCGTTGTCGCCCGCGCCCGAAAGCTCGCTCCAGGCGCCAGGGAACGGCGACAGGCCATGAATGTGACGCAGCACCGCATGCGCCGGCCTGCTCCAGTCGATCCGCGCCTCGGCCTTGTCGATCTTGGCGGCGTAGGTGACGCCGTCCTCGCTCTGCTTCCGGAGCTGCAGGCCGCCGCGTGCCAGCGCGGCCATCGCCCGCACCACCAAATCGGCCCCCAGTCGCGCCAGCCGGTCATGCAGATCGGCCGCGGTCATGCTGTCCGTGATCGCGAGGCGTTCCGCCATGGCGACGTCGCCGGTGTCGAGGCCGACGTCCATCTTCATCACCATCACGCCGGTCTCGGCGTCGCCCGCCATGATGGCGCGGTTGATTGGCGCCGCGCCGCGCCAGCGCGGCAGCAGCGAGGCATGCAGGTTGAAGCAGCCGAGCTTCGGCGCATCGAGAATGGCCTGCGGCAGGATCATGCCGTAGGCGACGACCACCGCCGCATCGGCGCCGTGGGCGGAAAACTCTGCGAGTGCCTCCGGCGTCTTCAGTGTCTTCGGCGTCAGCACAGGAATGCCGAGTTTTCGCGCGGCGTCCTCGACCGGGGTCGGCTGCAGTTGCAGCCCGCGCCGCCCACCCGGCTTCGGCGCGCGGGTATAGACGGCCGCGATTTCGTGACCATGGGCCACGAGCTCCAGCAGCGTCGGCACCGCGAACTCGGGCGTGCCCATGAAGATGAGACGGAGGGACATGACAACAGGACCTGCGTTCCGCGCAATGTACTCCGTCATGGCCGGGCTCGTCCCGGCCATGACGACAGTGCGGATGACTACTCCGCCGCGCGCTTGGCGGCTTTCTCGAACTTCTTGAACACGCGGTCGCGCTTGAGCTTGGACAGATAGTCGATGAACAGCACGCCGTTGAGGTGGTCGATCTCGTGCTGGATGCAGGTGGCGTAGAGCCCCGCCGCATCCTCCTCATGGACCTTGCCGTCGATGTCGGTGAAGCGCACCCGCACCTTTGCCGGACGTTCGACCTGCTCATAATATTCGGGAATCGAGAGGCAGCCCTCCTCGTAGACCGACGTCTCCTCGGAATGCGAGAGTATCTCGGGATTGATGAAGACACGCGGCAGCGGCTTGGTCTCGCCGTTCTCATCGGGCCGCGCGAGATCCATGGTGATGAGCCGCAGCGGCTGCGCAACCTGGATCGCGGCAAGCCCGATGCCGGGCGCGGCATACATGGTCTCCAGCATGTCGTCGGCGAGCGTGCGGACCTCCGAGGTGATCTTCTCCACGGGCTTGGAGACCAGACGCAACTGCCTGTCGGGCAGGATGATGATTTCTCTGATGGCCATGGCGGGCGATTTAAGCCGCGGGCCTGACGGGGTCAATGCGGGCCGGAACCGGTCAACGGTCCGCCAACTACAAAAATTAGGCCTTCGTTAACCATGGAAATTAACCGAGCGTTCACCATAAATGTTCCGTCTTTGTTCGCGCCTGGGCGCGAATCGGCTAGAACGAACGGCATGAACGAGATCATTTTCATGCTCGGCGACTGGCCGATCCGCATCGTCGATGCCCTGCTCGGCTTCGGCGTCCTCGTCCTCCTCCTGCTCGCGGCGATCACGGTAGTGATCGCGCGCTCGTCGCGGCGCGGCGCGGAGCTCGCTGTCGCGCAGACCATCCGGGCCGACGAACTCGAGGAACGCCTGAGCGAGATGCTGCGGGCGCAGAGCGAGGCCAATGGAAGGGTCGATGCCATGGCGCAGACGCTCGCCGGCCGCCAGGCCGAGATGGCGCGCGCCGTCAACGAGCGGCTGGACTCGGTGACCCATCGCGTCGGCCAGTCGATGGAGCACACCACCCGCAACACCATGGAGAGCCTGCGCGCGCTGCACGAACGGCTCGGCATCATCGACAATGCACACAAGAACCTCACCGACCTCACCACGCAGGTGACCACGCTGCGCGACGTGCTCGCCAACAAGCAGTCGCGCGGTGCGTTCGGTCAGGCGCGGATGGAAGCGATCGTCCAGGACGGTTTGCCGAAGGGTTCCTACGAATTCCAGTTCACGCTCTCGACGGGAAAAAGGCCCGACTGCGTGGTGTTCCTGCCCGACCAGCGGCCGCTCTGCATCGACGCGAAATTTCCGCTGGAGGCGATGACCGCGCTGCACGACGCGCGAAGCGACGAGGAACGGCGGATTGCTACGCAGCGGCTGCGCGGCGACGTGATGAAGCACGTCAGCGACATCGCGGAGAAATATCTCGTCGCCGGCGAGACCCAGGATATGGCGCTGATGTTCGTGCCGTCTGAATCGGTCTATGCGGAAATTCACGACGGTTTCGACGACGTGATCCAGAAGGCCTATCGCGCCCGCGTCGTGCTGGTGTCGCCCTCGCTCCTGATGCTCGCGATCCAGGTGATGCAGCAAATCATGAAGGACGCGCGGATGCGCGATGCCGCCGACCAGATCCGCACCGAGGTCATCAGGCTCGGCGACGACCTCGGCCGTCTCAGGGATCGCGTGCTGAAGCTGCAGAAGCACTTTGCCGACGTGAACGAGGACGTCCGCCAGGTACTGATCTCCGCCGACAAGATCGAGAAGCGCGCCGGCCGGATCGAGGAGCTCGATTTCAGCAAGACCGACGCCCCCGACGGCCCACGCCTGGTCGCGAGCGGCCCCGAGCTGTTCCCGACCAAGCTGCAGGCCGGGGAGTAGTCCTTCCCCTCTCCGCGCAAGCGGAGCGAGGGGAAGAGGCAGCGGCACCAGAATCTGCTACCACCTCCGCATGACCGCACCCGACGCGACCGCCCCAGCCGCCACCGCCACTCCCACTCCTCCTCCCCATCCCTCCTGGCGCGAGAGTCTTGCCGTGTACCTGCAGCCGCGGGTGCTGATCGTGCTGTTGCTCGGCTTCTCCTCGGGGCTCCCGCTGGCGCTGTCGGGTTCGACGCTGCTCGTTTGGATGCGCGAGTCCGGGGTCGACCTCGGCACCATCGGACTGTTCGCGCTAGTCGGCACACCCTACACGCTGAAGTTCCTGTGGGCGCCGCTGGTGGATGCGCTACATGTGCCACTGTTCACCCGCGCCTTCGGCCGCCGCCGCGGCTGGCTTCTGTTCGCGCAATTGCTGCT
>NZ_JAGWUA010000292.1 GCF_028868675.1 Bradyrhizobium sp. | reverse complement strand
TCAGCTACAAGACCAGGCTCGACCCGAACCGGTTCGGCACGCGCGAAATGACGGTCGGCCTCGCCGGCAACAACCTGTTGAACGAAAACATCCGCAATTCGGTGTCCTACACCAAGGACCAGGTGCTGATGCCGGGACTGGGCGTACGTGGCTTCGTGAACTTGAAGTTCTAAATCAAGAGTCCACGAAACAGGCCCATGCCAATTCCGGATTCATCCGAGCCCAATCAGCAAGCTCGCGCCCTGCTCCAGTCCGGGCCGACCGGGCCCGATACGCCCTCGAACGCGCCATCGACGAGTTCGTAGACCAGGAGGCGGCCGTAGTCGACCGGACCCGGCATGGTGGCGCGGCCCTTCGGCACGGGCTTGAAGCCGACGCGGCTGTAATAGGGCTCGTCGCCGACCAGCAGCACGAGGCGATGGCCCTGCGCCCTGGCGTCCTTCAGCGCGCGCTCGAGCAGGAGGCGTCCGACGCCGCGGCCGCGAAACGGCGGCTCGACGGTCAGCGGTCCGAGCAGCAGCGCCGGCGTGTCGCCGATGCAAATCGGCAATTGCCGCACCGAGCCGACCAGCAGCGTGCCGATGCGGGCGGTGAAGGAAAGCCCGAGCACATGGTCGACATGCTCGCGGATGCGGTAGGCGCTGAGCACATAGCGACCGGGGCCGAAGGTGCGTTCGTGGAGCCGCTCGATCGCCTGGGCGTCGCCGGCGGATTCCGGCAAGATGGTGAGGGAGAGATCGGTCATGTCGGGAGGCGGGATAGCATCTCGGAAGGCCGCGGTCCATCGGAGCCGGGCGCTAGCTCCCCTTCCCTTTCAGTGCCGGCTGGGACAGGTAGGCGAGCATCTTCATCTCCCGCCGGCCCCGCGTCACGGTGTCGAGCACGAGGCCCGAGGACACCGACAATAGCGCCATGATCATCAGCCCCATGGACAGCACCGCGGTCGGGAGGCGCGGCACGAGCCCGGTCTCGATGAAGGTGATGACTACCGGAATCGAGAGCCCGACCGAGGCCAACGCGAGGACGATGCCGATCGCGGTGAAGAACCGCAGCGGTCGCTCGGAGCGGTACAGCTTCACCATGGTGGCGAGAATGCGGAACCCGTCGCGCCAGGTATTGAGCTTGGAGAACGATCCCTCCGGACGCGCGTAGTAGGGCGTCTCGATCTCGGCGACGGGAAGCGAGAGTTCCAGCGCGTAGACGGCGAGCTCGGTCTCGATCTCGAAACCGTCGGACAGGACCGGGAACGATTTGACGAAGCGGCGCGAGAACACGCGGTAGCCGGACAGGATGTCCTTGAAGGCGTGGCCGAAGGTCGAGGCCAAAAATCCGGTCAGGAGACGGTTGCCGGTGCGGTGGCCGCGCCGCCAGGCGTCCTGCGCCCGATCGACGCGCAGGCCCACGACCATGTCGAGGTGATCGTCGAGCAGCGCCCCGATCATGCGCGGGGCGCTCGGCGCGTCATAGGTCGCGTCGCCGTCGACCAGCACGTAGATGTCGGCCTCGACGTCGGCGAACATGCGCCGCACCACGTGGCCCTTGCCCTGCCGCCGTTCGCTGCGCACGATCGCGCCGGCCTCGCGCGCAACCGGCGCGGTGCGGTCGACCGAGTTGTTGTCATAGACGTAGATCTCGGCCGCGGGCAGGACTTTGCGGAAATCGGCGACCACGGTCGCGACCGCGGCCTCCTCGTTGTAGCAGGGCACCAGCACGGCGATACGAAGCTGCGACGGCGTCATTGCAGGCCCCGAATGTTCGCCGTCTGCAGCTGGGTCTTGGCCGTCGGATCGAGCGGAATCGGATTCGGGACGACGGCGGATTGCATGATCCAGCCGAACGAGAGCGTCCACAGCGACAACATCGCGACCGGCACGACGTAGTAGGGGGTGAAGATCGGATGGCTCAGGAAGAAGGCGAGATTCACCGCGAGGTTCGCCGCGCACAGCAGCGCGACCTGTTGCGCGCCGCCCGTCCCCATCCGCCAGAGCCAGGCGATCGAGCCCATGGTCGCGAGGATCAGCGCGAACTGCATGTCGCCGAGATACTGGCGCAGCACGGTCGGATCGAACGCGGGCGCGACCGCATCGACGCCGCCATAAGTGGTGGCAAACGGGCTGCCCGCGTTGATCGCGTTCGCGATCAACGTCGGCGCCATGCCGAGCACGAAGGCGCCGGCGAAGCCCACGCCTTGCGCGAACGTCCGGGGCTTGCGGGTCCACAGGAACGAGACGCCGAGATAGAGCGCATAGCCGGCGGCGAGGAACAGGTTGGGCAATCTGACATTGACCGACAGGCCCAGCAGCAGACCGAGCAGCGCCACCGGCCAGACGCTGCGGCTCGCCCTGACCAGCCAGAGCGCGGTCAAGAATCCGGCGACGGCACACAGTGCCATGGTCGGTGCGATCGAATAGCTCGCCTTGCCCGGGCTGATCATGAGATAGGTCGCCAGCGCGCCGAACCCGCCGGTGGAAAGAATCCAGAACGGCGACTGGGCGTGGAAGATGCCGAACAGCGCAAACCCGCATACGATCAGGTTCGCGGCGATATAGAGCGAGGTCACCTGAAAGCCTTGCGGAAACAGCGCCAGCACGAAGCCCGTGCCCGGCGGATATTGCAGCACCGACTTGCCGGCCGGCATCGGCGTATGGCACGGCCACGCCTTGGGATCGCTCCAGCCGGCGAAGCCGATCCCTTTCAGCTTGCCCGCCATGAAGCCGTCGTCGTCCCTCGACGCGCTGGTATCGAGCCCACTGACGCCGAAGCGCTGGAACAGATGCGCCTGGCGCAGATAGCAGAGGTCGTCATAGACGCCCCGCGTCTCGCTCCAGCGCGACATCGTGACGATGTTGCTGGCAAGGATCAGCACGCAGATCAGGCCGAGGCTCGACTTGAGGATCGTCATCCGAATTCCACGCCGCGTCGTGCGGGATGCAAAGCGAACTTACTAGCACAGCCGCCCGTCACCGCCACGTCGCAATCAACGGCTTGCCCTCCAGCACCTCCGCGATCCGCAGCCGCGTCCCCGGCGTTGTCCCCTCGGGCAGCGCGGCCGGCTCGAAGAAGCCGCATTCGACGATCTCGCGGTTGGGCTCGGGCAGGCGGTCCTGCCTGAAATGCCTGACCACGTAGACCGCGACGTGGTCGCGCCGCGAGACGTGGCTGTTGAGGAAGATGCCGTGCAGCACCGGTTCGCCCATGACGTCGATGTCGCCCTCCTCCTTCAATTCGCGCCGCATCGCGGCGTCCATGGTCTCGCCGACGTCGACGCCGCCGCCGGGGAAATACCAGCCCTCGACGTAGCTGTGCCTGACCAGAAAGACGCGGTTGTCGGCATCGAGCACGATGGCGCGAACGCCGAGCGTCATGCCGCGGACGAATCGGAAATAGAGGTGGAAGAACCGGCGCAGCAGCGGCTCGTAGCTCCGTCGCATCTCGTCCAGGCGAATTCCCATCAGGCTCCAGCCAGGCGTCCCGGAAAGCTTTCCTTGCACGGCGCGTCCGACCTTGCCATTACACGGCTGAAACGGCGAGGCAATCGCACCCGATGGCACCCTTCAAGCTCGCGCATCTGTCGGACCCGCATCTGGCGCCGCTGCCCCGGCCGCGGCTGATGGAGCTCGCGGGGAAACGTGCGCTCGGCTACCTCAACTGGACGCGCAACCGGCACAAATACCAGCGCCGCGAAGCGCTCGATGCGCTGGTGGCCGACATCCAGGCCCAGGCGCCCGACCACATCGCGGTCACCGGCGATCTCGTCAACCTGGCGCTGGAGGCGGAATTCGCCCCGGCGCGGGCCTGGCTCGAAAGCGTGGGACCGCCGGCGCAAGTCACCGCGATCCCCGGCAATCACGACGCCTATGTCCGTGCCACCCGTCACCGGCACGGCGAGGTCTGGGCGGATTACCTCGCGGGCGATGCGGGCGGCGCCACGTTTCCCGCGCTGCGCCGGCGCGGCCCCGTGGCGCTGATCAGCCTCTCCACCGCCGTGCCGACCCCGCCCCTGATGGCGACGGGCACGCTGGGCGCGGCCCAGCTCGAACGCCTCGAGCGCGTGCTGGAGCAGCTCGCGGCCGAGGACGTCTTTCGCATCCTGCTGGTGCATCATCCCCTGCGCTCGGACGCGCGCCACAAGCGGCTGACCGATTCCGCCGGTCTGCTGGCGCTGCTCAAGCGCCATGGCGTCGAGCTCATCCTGCACGGCCACGACCATGTGCATTCGACCGTCTGGCTCGAAGGCCCCGACCGCGAGATTCCC
>NZ_JAGWUA010000081.1 GCF_028868675.1 Bradyrhizobium sp. | reverse complement strand
GGATGTCGCAGTGGAAGGAATACTTGTTGCAGTTCTTGCCGCGCAGCGCGTCCGAGCGCGCCCCCGTCGAGAAGAACACCTTCTTGTTGCGCTCGGCGACTTGCATGATGGTGAGCGAGGAGGCCGAGGAGATTTCCCCGAGCAGCAGCACGGCGCCGTCCTGCTCGATCATGCGCTGCGCCTTGGTCGCGGCGGTCGCGGGATTGATCGAGTCCTCCGACAGCAGGTCGATCTGCTTGCCGAGGATGCCGCCGGACTGGTTGATCTCCTCCGCCGCGAGTTTCGCGCCGAGTTGGGCGTAGACGCCGATCACGCCGAGAAAGCCGGTGAGCGGGGTGAGGTGGCCGATCCGGATCTTCTCGGCCTGAGCCTTCACGATCGCCGGAAATCCCAGCAGTGAGGTGCCGGCAAATGCGGCGCTCGCCTTCAACACGGTTCGTCGGCTGGTGCGTGTCATCATCGTCTCCTCCCGGGGTGCATCGCGCTGTCTCCCTTCAAATCGCGTATACGATATTGTGAGAGACGTTTTTTTAATGCGGGAGGATAATCCCGAACGACATCGCCGGTGTCAACCGGCAAAATCGCCCGTCGTGCGCGCCTTAGACTTTTTTCGCGGCGGGCTTGCGCGCGGGGTTCTTGGCGCCGAACGCGACGGACAGGCGACCGGCCGCGGCCTGGACGTCCTGCGCGCTCGCATGCAGCGCCTGGTTCGACAGCCGCCAGATCGGCCCGGAAATGCCGAGCGCGCCGATCACCTGCCCGGTGAAGTCCGTCACGGGGACGGCGACGCAGCGCACTTCCGCGTTGAACTCGCCGTCGTCGAAGGCAACGCCGGAGCGCTGCACTTCCGCGATCTCGCGCGTCAGCGTCGGCACGTCCGTGATGGATTTTGGCGTCGACGGCTTCAGTTCCGCGCGGTCGAGGAAGCGCTTGAGCTGTTCGGGCCGGAGCGAAGCCAGGATGATCTTGCCGAGCGCGGTGCAATGGGCCGGCCGCACCACGCCGACGCGGTCGGTGAGCTGAAACGCGCCGGGGCCGCTGGTGCGCGCGATGACGACGACGGCATCGCCCATGCGCACGGCAAAATGGCTGCTTTCGCCGGTCTCGCGCGACAGCTCCTCCAGCACCGGCGTGGCGACGTTGACCATCTCGATCTCGTCGAGCGCGCTCGCCGCAAGCGCAAACAGCGGACGGCCGATGCGGTAGCGCTTGTTGTCCTTCTCCTGCCGGAGATAGCCGAGCGACACCAGCGTCTTGGCGAGATGAAAGGTGGTCGAATTGTGCAGGCCGACCAGCTTGCTCAGTTCGGCGAGTCCAATGCCTTCGCGATGGCGCGCCACCTCCTCCAGGATCGAGAAGGCGCGGCCGAGCGACTGCACTCCGCCGCCGCGCTGCTTGTCGTCGGCCTCATCGTCGCCGTCGGTCTGCGGCGCGGGCACGAGCTTGGCGATCGCGGCCTTGCGCGGGGTCGCCGGCTTCTCGCTGGTCTTTTCACTGGTCTTTGTGCGCGATCTCAAGGACGGGCCCCCCGTTGTCGGACTCTCAAGGCTCTAATAGTTGAACAGTACCATGCGCTCCTCGGTCATGTCGCGGATCGCGTAGCGCGGTCCCTCGCGGCCGATGCCGGAATCCTTGACCCCGCCATAGGCGAGCTGGTCGGTCCGCCAGGTCGAGGAGCCGTTGATGATGACGCCGCCGGTGCGCAAGGCGCGCGCGGCGCGGATCGCAAGCGCAGTGGAGGCGGTGAAGATGCCCGTCTGCAGGCCGAACCGGCTCTCGCTGACGGTGCGGAACACCTCTTCCACGTCGTCATAGGGGCAAAGGCTGACCACCGGTCCAAAGACCTCCTCGCACACGACCTTCATCTCGGGCCTGGCGCCCGCGATCACCGTCGGCTCGATCTGGGCGCCCTGGCGCCGGCCGCCCGTGAGCACCTTGGCGCCGTTGGCGGCGGCTTCCGCAATCCAGGATTCGACGCGGCGGGCGGCAGCCTCGTCGATGAGCGTGCCGACGTCCGTTGTGGGATCAAGGGGATCGCCGAGCCTGAGCTTCTTGACCTCGGCGACGACGAGTTCGACGAAGCGCTCATAGTGGCTACGATGAACATAGACAGTCTGCACGGAGATGCAGCTTTGGCCGGCGAGCCGCATCGAGTTGCGGGCGCAGACCGGTGCGGCCTCGGCGATATCGGCGTCGGCGTGGACGATGGTGACGCCGTTGCCGCCCAGCTCGAGCGCGACGCGCCGCAGGCCGGAGGCCGCCTTGATCTGCACGCCGGCGCGCGGCGAGCCGGTGAAGGTGATGAAATCGACGCGGGGATCGCGGACCAGCGCCGGGCCAACGACGTCGCCGTAAAGCACGTTCAGCACGCCCGCGGGCGTGCCGGCATCGACGAAGATCCTTGCCAACTCATGGATCACGCCGGGCGACTGCGGCGGCGCTTTCAGCACCAGCGCGTTGCCGGCCGCGATCGACGGCGCGATCTTGTGGCAGGCGAGATTGACCGGCGCATTGAACGGCGTGATCCCGGCGACCACGCCGACCGGGAAGCGCAGCATGAAGCAGATCTTTCCCGCGCCCATTGCGCTGGCGTCGAGCGGGATGTGCTCGCCCTCGATCCGCACGGCTTCTTCCGCCGACAGCGACAGCGTATCCTGCGAGCGGACGATCTCCGCCCTGGCGTCCTTGATTGCCTTGCCGGTCTCGCGCGACATGATC
Source organism: Bradyrhizobium sp. (assembly GCF_028868675.1). Classification (GTDB taxonomy): domain Bacteria; phylum Pseudomonadota; class Alphaproteobacteria; order Rhizobiales; family Xanthobacteraceae; genus Bradyrhizobium. The sequence continues at coordinate 17,517 of NZ_JAGWUA010000081.1, read as the reverse complement.
TCGGCGATGCGATCGGCGCGTTCCACGAGCAGGGTTCCGGCGCGACGGAGCAGCGCGGCGCGTTCATAGGCGGGCATGGCCGCGATCTTCGATCTCGCGGCGACGGCGGCGGTGAGTGCGGCATCGAGATCGGCGAGGTTCGAACTCGGCGCATGCGCGACGGTGGTGTCGCGATAGGGATCGCGGACCGCGTAGGTCTCTTGCGCGTTACGCCATTCGCCACCGATCAGCATGGGAATCTCGAAGGGTGCCGCGGCGGCAGTGGATTTCTCGGCAGAGATAGTGCTCATAACGGACCTCCCGATGCGGCGACGGCGTTGTTCTTGCTTGCAACGGAAGCCGGCAGTCCCGAATGTAATCTACCACAATATAAATTGACGTACAGCATTATGAGAAATAGGGTGCCGCCCCGGCTCCATGATTACCGGCGGCAATCTCCGCATCATAAGAAGACGGCGAGCCGCAGGGAGAAGGTTTGATGTCGCGAAATATGCTCAATGGTGCCCAGGTCATTGTCGACTACCTGATCCAGGAGAAAGTGCCGCAGGTATTCGGCCTGTGCGGCCACGGCAATATCCAGTTCATCGACGCGCTGTATGAGCGTTCGTCCGAGATCAAGACGATCTCCGTGCATCACGAGAGCGTCGCCGGCTTCATGGCCGACGTCTATTATCGCGTCTCGGGCCGGCCGACGGCGACTTTCACCTCCTGCGGCCCGGGTTCGGCCAACCTGCCGATCTCGCTTGCGAACGCGTTCCTGGACTCGGTGCCGTTCATGGCGATCACAGGCAACGTGCCGACCAGCCAGTTCAACCGCGGCGCGTTCCAGGAGATGTATCGCCACTATCAGGCCGATTTTCCCTCGATGGTGAAGACGATCTGCAAGAAGGTGTTCCAGCCGACGCGCGGCGAGATGGTGCCGCTCGCGGTCCGGCAGGCCTGGAAGACCATGGTCACGGGCCGGCCCGGGCCCGTGGTGGTCGACGTACCCTTCGACGTCTTCATGGAATCGGCGGCCGAAGAGGCGCCGAAGGCAATCGAGTGGAGCGCCAATATTTCAAGCCGCTGCGGCGCTGACCCGGAAGGCGTGGTGAAGGCGGTCGACATGCTGCTTTCGGCGGAGCGGCCGGTGATGCTTGTGGGGCAGGGCGTGCGCTATGGCGGCGCCGCGGAAGAACTGAAGCGGCTTGCCGAGCGGCTGCAGATTCCGGTCGCGGCCTCGGCCAGCGGCCTCGGCGCGCTCGACTGCAATCACCCGCTCGCGCTCGGTCTCGTCGCGCGCGCCGGCCACTACCAGGCCAATCACGCGACGCGGCAGGCCGATGTGCTGCTCGCGCTCGGCGTGCGCTTCGACGACCGCACCTCGAGCTCGTGGATTCCCGGCTATTCCTTCACCATCCCGCCGACGAGATTGATCCACGTCGACATCGATCCCGAGGAGATCGGCCGCAACTATCCGGTCGCGCTGGGATTGATGGCCGACGTTCGCACCTTCCTGCGCCAGGTCCATGCCGAGCTCGACCGCCGTGACACGCTCAGCAGGAAGGAAGATGCGCGTAAGAAGTGGCTGGCGCAGATCGACGGCTATCGCAAGGAGTGGGACAAGTTCGTCGCGCCCGGCTTCTCCGACGACACCACGCCGATCAATCCGCAGCGCGCTGCCGCCGAGATCGACAAGGCGCTGCCGGAGGACGCGATCCTCGTTTCCGACATCGGCGTGCATCACAACTGGCTGCTCGGCTTCTGCAAGCCGAAGCGGCCTGACTCGCTGATCGGCTCGATGGGGTTCGGCCCGATGGGCTTCGGCGTCGCCGGTGTGATGGGCGCAAAATTCGCAGCGCCCGATCGCCCCTGTGTCTCGGTGTGCGGCGACGGCGCCTTCTTCATGCATGCCAACGTGCTGGGCACGGCGGTCGAATACAATCTGCCGGTGGTATGGGTGGTTTGGAACAATTACGCCTACGCCTCGATCCGCGGCCTGCAGCGCGGCTATCTCGGCGGGCGCGAACTCGCGACCGACTTCAAGGATCCCGTGACGGGCGCGCGCTACAATCCCGATTTCGCCGCGATGGCGCGCTCCTGCGGCGTGGATGGCGTGCGGGTGGACCGCGCCGGCGACATCGGAGAAGCGATCCGCAAGGGGATTGCCGCCAACAAGCCTTATCTGATCGACGTCGACATCGCCGCCGACGTCAATCCGTCCGGCGCCGGCGTATGGGAACTGCCAGGGCTCGGCCAGAGCAAGGCCGGCATCGGCACGCGCTATCAGCCGGGCTGAGGCGCCGCGCGCGATCATCAATCGTGAGGAACAGGACTTGAGGGAACGTCAAATGATGCTTGCAGGCAAGAAGGTCGTGGTGGTCGGTGGCTCCTCGGGCATTGGCCTTTCCACGGCCGAGCTCGCCAAGGCGCAAGGCGCGGACGTCATCGTTGCGGCGCGTAATGCGGCCAAGCTCGATGCCGTCGCCGAGCGCCTGAACGTGGTGGCGATCCCCGCCGACGTCACCAGCGACGAAAGCGTCGCCGATCTGTTCCGCCGCACCGGTCCGGTCGATCACGTCGTGCTGACCGCGGCGCAGCTCAAGACCGGCCCGTTCAAGACGGTCGCCATGGACGACGTGCGCGGCACCATGGAAGGCAAGTTCTGGGGCGCCTGGCGCGTGGCGCGCGAGGCCGAGATCCGCCCTGGCGGATCGCTGACGCTGGTCACGGGCTTCCTCAGCGTCCGCCCGCGGCCGAACTCGGCGATCATCAGCGCCGCGAACGGCGCGCTGGAGTCGCTCGCACGGGCGCTGGCGCTCGAGCTGGCGCCGGTGCGCGTGAATGCGGTGTCGCCCGGCGTGATCGACACGCCGATCCGCGCGGCCATGCCGGAAGCGGCGCGGCGCGAGATGCTGGCGAAGACGGCCGCCTCGCTACCCGTCGGACGGGTCGGAGCGGGCGAGGACATCGCGCAACAGATCGTCAGCTTCATGGCCAACGGCTTTGCCACGGGATCGATCGTCTATATCGACGGCGGCGCGCTCATCAATTGACCAAGCAAACGGAGCCGGCTCATGGCCAAGGAGATCAAGGGCGCCTCGATCCGCCACATCGCGGAAATGCCGTGGCGCGAATTCCCCAACCATTTCGGCGGTGCGCTGTCGAAGCCGCTGGTGATGCCGGAGACCGCGGGCTCGCGGCACATCGACTACCGCATCTCGATGTACCAGCCCATGGCCCATGTCGCCCGCCACAAGCACCAGGTGCAGGAGCAGGTCTATCACGTGCTCGAAGGCGAGGGGCTGATGGAGATCGCCGGCGAAAGCCATGTCGTACGCAAGCACGACGTCATCTTCCTGCCGCCCGGCGTGGAGCATGCGATCTCGAATTCGGGATTGGTGGACCTGGTGTTCCTGGTGGTGACGTCGCCGGTGACGGACGACGAAAGACCGGTCTGACCAGCGCGTGATGGGATCAGGCTGAACTGGAGCGGGCTCGGAGAAAATCGAGCTCTCCGATGGGGAGCGGGGAACCGGGTCCGTGCTTCCCGGCCCATATCTCAGACATCCAGTCGCTCCAGCGGAATCGCGATCCTGAGGATGAGGCCGGCCCGTCGCCAGTCACGGTCGATCTGACCTCCGAGTTGGTCGACGATGCTGCGCTCGGCCAGGACGCTGCCGAAGCCGCGCGTTGGCGGAGGGACGACGATCGCAGGGCCGCCGGTCTCTTCCCACCGGAGATGAAAGCTGTCACCCCGCGTGCACCATTCGATGCGAATGGAGCCATTCGGATCCGAGAGTGCCCCATACTTGGCCGCGTTCGTCGCGCTCTCATGCAGCGTCAGCGCGAGGCTGGTCGCGGCCCTGGCGCCGACCAGCACATCAGGTCCACTCGTGAGGATACGCTTGTGAGCCTGGTCACTACCGGCATGGGGCAGCAGAACCGTGCACACGAGCGCGTCGATGGTCGTGCGCTCGCTGGGAGTTTGCTCGGTGTCCATGGCTTCCGGACGGACGAGATCGTGGGCCCGCACGAGCGCATGCAGTCTGCCGCGGAGCGACCGGGCCATCTCCTGCGGTGTTCGGGCCGACCGGGAACTCAGAGCGATCATGCCGTCGACGAGAGCGAACAGGTTCTTGACCCGATGATTCATCTCACGAAGCAAGAGCCGTTGGGTCTCTTCGGCCTGCTTGCGTTCGGTGATGTCGCGGACGATCGCCGTATAGAGCGTCCGATCGCCCACGGTCACTTGCGATATGGAGGCTTCGATCGGGAATTCCTCGCCGGTCGCGCGCACAGCCGACAGCGTGCCGAGCGCGCCCATGCGTCGGGACGTCACGCCGGTTATTCCGAACTTATCGACGTGGTGGCGATGAGCCTGACGAGCGGCGGCGGGAATGAACCGGTCGATGGTGCCGCCGATCGCGTCAGCCGAGGGGCACGCGAACATCCGCTCCGCCGCCGGATTGAACAGCACGATGCGCTGGTCCGCATCGATGGTGATCACCGCATCCGTCGTCGATCGGATGAGTCCCTCGAGCCGTTCCTTGCTTTCGCGCAGCGCGTCTTTGGCTCTGGTGGTATCGATCAAGTCGGCGGCCTGCCGCGCCAGGAGGTCGATACGCCAGAGATTGCGCTCGTCGGGCCGATGGGGTTCGTCCCATTGCGTCGAGAGGATGCCAACCACCTTGCCCGTGCGGTTAACCATCGGCGTGGACTGCACCGCCCTCACGCCGGCCGCGCGCAACACTGGCAGCGACGGGGTGCCCGCAAACAATTCGCTCGTCTCCACGTCCGGCACCACCACGCGCTCGCCGCGCGCCAGGGTCTCGCCGCAGACCGACGCCAGTTGTTCGGCGTTGGCGAAGTACTCGAGGAACGACGGTTGATGGCCGTGATGGGCCGCGATCTTCAGCGACCCGTCTTCCAATAGTTGCAGCGTGCCGTATTGGGCGCCGACCATGGCCACCGCCGCCTCCGTGACCTCCCGCAGGATCGGCGCCAGTCCCTCGGCTTCGAGCATCCGCGCACTCAGCGCGTGCAACCGGGTTAGCGCGTCCAGATCGGCGGCCTGCCGAGCCTCGGCCTGCTTGAGAGCGTCCACATCGGTGTTGGTCCCGAACCACCGTACCACCCGTCCGTCGGCGTCCTTGAGCGGATGCGCGCGGGTCAGGAACCGCCGAAACAGGCCGTCAGCGCCGCGCAATGGGAAGACCATCTCGAACGGTTCGCCGGTGGCGATGGATCGTTTCCATTGCTCCAGCACGGCCGGCAACATCGCGGGGTCATGGACGCCCTCCCAGCCCCACCCCTCCATTTGATCCGGCGTCGTGCCCGTGTACTCGTACCAGCGGCGGTTGTACCAGTAGATCCACCCGTCGGCGTCGGTCATCCAGGCCAATTGCGGAATGGCGTTGGCCAAGGCGTGAAACTGCGCCTCGCTCCCGTTCGGTGCCTCGTGGGCCGCATCAGGCCCTGTGATACCCACCTCGGCCATACACGAGACCTTGTCGGGTCAACGGATTGAAACGGCAACAGGCGCAGACAACAGCGCGGCTGAAGAGCCCTTAGGGACGTCTACCGGCAATGACACCATATCTTGACGAAACCGCCGATTTCAACCGCGAATTGCGGCATCGGGTGCCTAGATCGGCGCCATCTCGCCTTTGGTCCAGGCTTCCCGCAGCTTGTACTTCTGGATCTTGCCGGAGCCGGTCAGCGGGAACGCGTCCACGATGAACCAGTGTTTTGGCGTCTTGTGCGGGGCGAGCGAGGCGCGCATGTAGGCGATCAGTTCCTCCTTGTCGATGACGGCGCCCGGCGCAGGGCGGATGAAAGCCGCGACTTCTTCGCCCCACCGCTCATTAGGGACGCCGACGATGGCGACCTCGCCGACCTTGGGGTGCCTGAACAGCAATTCCTCCAGTTCGCGCGGATAGATGTTTTCACCGCCACGGATGATCATGTCCTTGAGACGGCCTTCCACGGTGCAGTATCCCCGCGCGTCCATGGCGCAGAGATCGCCGGTGTGCAACCAGCCGTCCGCATCGATCGCGGCTTTGGTCGCATCCGGCATGTCGAAATAGCCGAGCATCACGTGATAACCGCGCGTGCAGAATTCGCCGATGGTGCCGATCGGCACCGTCTTGCCGGTGCCGGGGTCGATGATCTTGGTTTCCATGTTGGGAAGGGGCGGTCCGATCGTATTGGCCTTGTCCTCGACGCTGTCGTCGGCCCGGGTCTGGGCCGCGACCGGCGAACACTCGGTCTGGCCGAACACGATGGTAAAGGGCGCTCCCAGCTCTTCCTCGAAGCGCTTGACCAGTGCAGCAGGCACCGTGGAGCCGCCGGAGCAGACGGCCTTCACTCCCGAGAGATCCGTCGTCGGGAAGGTCGGGTGCTCCAGCATGGCGATCAGCATGGTCGGCACGGCGAGCATGGCGTTGCCGCGATAGGTCCCGAACATCTCGAGGACGAGTGCGGGATCGAAGGCTTCGACCAGCACCTGCGTCGCCACTTTCGAGACCGAGCCGATGACGCAGCAGACGCAGCCGCCGGTGTGAAACAGCGGCATGGTGGTGACGAAGACGTCGCCGGGGTCGACCCCCATCCGGTCGGCCGTGTCGGCGCCGTTGTTCAGAAGCCCGCGATGGCGCAGCAGCGCTCCCTTCGGAAAGCCGGTCGTTCCCGAGGTGTACTGGATCATGACGGGATCGTCGGGACTGACTGCGGGAAGCGTGATGTTCTCGTCGTCGCCCGCAGCGATGAACGCACTCCAGTCGTCGAAGCAGATGATCTCGCGGAGCTCGGGGCAATTCTTCGCGACCGCCTGCACCGTTTCCAGCATCGGATTGCCGCGGAAGCCATTGACCACGAAGACGCCGGCCGAGCGCGATTGCTTCAGGACATACTCGACCTCCCTGGATCGAAAGGCCGGGTTCACGGTGACCAGGATCATGCCCGCCATGCCGGCGCCGAACTCGAGCATCACCCACTCGGGAATGTTCTGGGCCCAGACCGCAATGCGTTCGCCCGGCTTGAAGCGGGTGAGCAGGGCACGTGCGGTGCGCTGGGCTTCCCGGTAGAATTCCGCGTAGGTCCATTGCCGCCGCAACGCCGGATCCGGAAGGCCCGCGATGAGGGCGGGCCGATCGGGCGCCGCTTCCGCAGCCTTGCGCAGGAGGTCGCCGAAGGTCATTTCCCGAACCGCGGGAGTGGTCGGCCCGGCGACATAGGATTCAGTGAGAGCCATGTTGTCCTTCCCTCCAAAGTCTCCGCAGGGGCGTTCAGCGCCGCTCTTCTCATTGATGGTTTATCTGCAGTCGATTGTCAGGCTGCCCGGATGGCGCCCTTGCCACGCACTTCGGCCTCCTCGAACTCGGCGGCGGCAATCGCCCGATCCAGCGCCGTGCGGAGATCCCGGGCCGTCTCCAGCGTCAGCTCGATCCCGGCGCGTGCGCCGGGATCGAGGCCGGTATTGACGAAGTCGAGCGTGATCACGTCGCCCAGCGGGGCGTGGCGGGCGTGGTCGTAGGCAACTACCGTGTGGGACAGCGGGAACCATTGGTCCCCGCGCTTCGCCATGCCGTCGGCGCGGGCGATCTCGATGATGGACGTGCACATGTCCTGCTCCTACCTTGCCAGATGCTTGCCGAAGAAGGCGAAGACCTTGCTCCAGCCGTCCATCGCCTGCTCCGGCCGGTACAGCGGCCGGTGCCAGTAGAAGAAGCCGTGGCCGGCGCCGTCGTAGCGATGGAATTCATGGACCTTGCCGTGCTTCCTGAGTTCGGCCTCATGCAGGTTCACCTGCTCGGGGCTGGGCGCGCGATCGTCGTTGCCGAACAGGCCGAGCAGCGGACAACAGAGATCCTTGGTCATCTCGATTGGCGCAACCGGCGTCTTTGCGTTCAACTCCTCCTTGCCCATCACGACGCGGCCGCCCCACAGCTCGACGCATGCGTCGACGTCCTTCCTCCGGCAGGCATAGATGAAGGCATGCCGGCCGCCCGAGCAGGATCCGAAAATGCCGACCTTGCCGTTGTGACCGGATTGCGCGCGCATCCACTTCACTGCGGCTTCCGTGTCTCCGATCATCTGGGAGTCGGCAATGCCGCCCTCGGCGCGCACCTTGGCGGCGACGTCGTCCGGGTTGCCCTGGCCGGCCCGTTCATAGAGGTTGGCGCAGATCGCGAGATAGCCGTGATGCGCAAAGCGCCGCGTCGTTTCGATGTAGAACTCGCTCCAGCCCGGCAGGTGGTGGACGAGCACCACGCCGGGAAAGGGGCCCTTGCCGGACGGCTTTGCGACGTAGGCTGTGATCGCCGTTCCGCCATCGCCACTGATTGTGACGTTCTCGCAGACCATTCCCCGGTAGAATGACATCGTCTCGCTCCCTGGCCGTCGGCTCTTGTCGTTTTGGCCGGGCGAGCAAAGCACGCTTTGAGCGGAGGCGGAAGTCGTCGCCGCAGGTCCCCGCCCATTCATGCGCTTCCTCAGGGGGCGGCGCCCCGATTCAGATCGTATCGAGGTCGTGCGCCGAACCGTCGGCCGCCCACTCCACGACCCGGTTTGTCTCGTTGTCGATCAACAGGAACAGATCGAAATAGCGGCTGTTGGGGTAGCCGCCCGTGCGCTGTTTGACGCCTTCGCGCCACGTCTCGTCGTGGGCCTTCTTCGCCGCCTCGACCGAGGGCCAGATGTAGATGCCCGCGCTGGTCCCCTCGTCGTCACCGATCCCGAGCGCGAAATGCTTGCGCAGCAGCTCCGGACTTGTGCGCCATTTCGGGATGGTGTGCTTCGCGTCTTCGAGCACGCGGGCGCGGTCCCAGCCGTCGGGCGTCCTGAAGGTCACCAATTCAACGATCATGACGCCGTCCTCCTGGTTACGATCGGCGAGCCTTCCCTGAACATGCGTTTGCCCCGAACGGATGGATCCGCCCCAAATCCAGGCGGCAAGGGTAAACGTCTGCTGAAGGATTGGCCCGACTATGCCGCGACGAAGGCCAGCAGCGTGCCGTTCGCCTTGGCCGGGGGCGCGCAGATCGCAGGCCCGCTGCGCACGGCCGCAGCTCCCAGCGCCTTCTCGGTTGCGGCGAGATCGCCGCTGACGAGCACCAGCGCCGCGCCGCCGCGCTCGGGAATGCCGGCCAGCGAAACACCGGGATAGCGCTTGCCGAGTTGCTCCAGCGTCAGGAACACGAAATCGGCGCGACCACCGCCGGAGGGGACCGCCACCGCGCCGTCGGCCTCGGTCTTCGGCTCGCGGTCGATCAGCCGCGACAGATGCGCGGCGTCCTTGGCCGGCTCGGGGCTTGCCATCAGCACCTGCTTCAGCCGCTTGGCCGCATTGGCATGGGTCATCAATTCGGGAATCCACACCGTCTCGCGGGTCTTGTGCTGGCAGGCGAAGATGCGCACGCTGGCCGGCGCCTCGGCGACCGGCCACTGGAAGACGCGGAATTTCGCCGCCGACACCGTGCCGTTCGGCAGCGTCACCGGGCGCTCGAAATCGACCGGGCCGACGGGCGGGAAACCGCGGGCGCGGATCTCCTCGGCGCCGGCCGCCGAATCCACCGCCGTGAAGGCGATGCGCTCGATGCCCTCGCCGCGCTTTTCGAGAAAGGCGCGTGCGGGAGCATTATGTTCCGTCGGCGCAATGATTCCGAGCAATTCCATATAGTCGGGGTCGAACATGATGGTGTAGTTGCCCGATCCCATATGTGCGCTGTGGGTGCCGCGCGGCGACACCGTGAAGCCGAGCCGCCTGAAGTTCTCGGCGGCCTCGTCGAGATCCTTCACCATGACCACGGCGTGGTCGATTCCAATGACGTTCTTGAGGGCCATCTCTTTCCCCGGCATGAATGGATGGACTAAGCTGGCGGGTACGACAACGCACCTGCCAGCCGCTGTCAACTGCGGCAGTTGCAGACGCGGTATCTCGTGACGTCCGGGAAGGAAGATGATGAATAGTTCAACCGTTGCCTGGCCGAGTTCGCTGTGGGCGGCCGTGACGCCGGCGGGGCCGGAATTGCCGGAGCTCGTCGGCGCCGCGCAGGCCGACGTGGTCGTGGTCGGCGGCGGCTTTACGGGACTGTCGACCGCGCTGCATCTGCGCGAGGCCGGCGTCGACGTCGCAATCGTCGAGGCGATGGAGCCGGGCTGGGGCGCCTCGGGCCGCAACAACGGCCAGGTGATCCCGACCCTGTCGCGGCCGGATCCGGAGGACATCGTCAAGCAGCATGGCGCGGCCGGCGAGCGTTTCGTCGGTCTCCTGCGCGACAGCGCCGCGACGCTGTTCGATCTGGCGCGGCGCTACAAGATCGAGGCCGAGCAGGAGCAGGCCGGCTGGGTGCAGCCGGTGCATTCGCCGGGCCGCATCAAGATCGCGGAGCGGCGGGTGCGGCAATGGTCGAAGTTCGGCGCGCCGGTCGAACTGCTGTCGCGCGAGCAGGCCCGGGACATGCTGGGCTCGGACGCCTGGTATGGCGGCTTCTGGAACCGGACCGGCGGCCACATCAATCCGCTGGCATTGGCGCGCGGACTTGCGCACACGGTGCTTGCTCTCGGCGCGCGCATCTACGCCCGGTCGCCGGCGGTGAGCTTCGAGCGGCGCGGCGACAAATGGGCGGTGAAGACGCAAAAGGGCGAGATCTCCGGCCGCGCGCTGGTGATGGCGACCAACGCCTATAGCGGCGAGATCGCAAAATCGCTGGTGCCTGACATCGCCAACGAGGTGATGCCGGTCCTGTCCTGGCAGATGGCGACGCAGCCGCTGTCGGACAACGTCCGCAAGACCATCATCCCGGCGCGGCAGGCGATGTCGGACACCCATGGCGAGCTCTATTTCGCGCGCTACGACGCGCGCAACCGGCTGGTCACCGGGGGAGCGGTGATCGGACCCGGCAACAAGGCCGAGCGACTGAAGGCGCGCGTCACCGAACGGCTGCAGCGGCTGTGGCCGCAGATCGGCGAGGTCAGCTTCGACTATGTCTGGAACGGCTATGTCGGCATGACCACCGATTACATGCCGCGCTTCCACAAGCTCGGGCCGGACGCCTATGGCTGGACCGGCTGCAACGGCCGCGCGGTGGCGCTGACCATGGGGCTCGGCGCCGAACTCGCCAAGGCGGTGCGCGGCGTGCCGGAGAACGAGCTGGCGCTGCCGTTCACCAGGCCCGTGACGATCCCGGCGCACGATTTGTTGCGCAAGGTCGCCACGCTGAAGCTTTTTCTCTACCGTTACCGCGACGCACGGGAGATCGCGTGAGCGTGGGGATGACTACTTCCACATCGTCATTGCGAGCGCAGCGAAGCAATCCAGGAGTGTATCCGTGGAAAGACTCTGGATTGCTTCGTCGCAAGCGCTCCTCGCAATGACGAGTTTATGGCACGTGCTTTCCGCACGCTCTCCATCATCGCCCGCCTGCGCGGGGCATGACCGCGGAGCAAGGGGCTAAGACACCGCCGCTTCGTGTTGCGCGGTGAACTCGCCGCCGGGGACGGAGGCGATCAGCGCCTTAGTGTAGGGGTGCTGCGGCCGGCCGAACACCTCCGCCACCGGTCCGTGCTCGACGATCTCGCCTTCCTTCATGACCGCGACGAGGTCGCAGACCTGGGCGGCAACCCGCAGATCGTGCGTGATGAAGACGATGGAGAGCCCGAGCCGCTCGCGCAATTCGCCGAGCAGTTTCAGCACCTGCGCCTGCACCGAGACGTCCAGCGCGGAGACCGGCTCGTCGGCGACCAGCACATCCGGCTTCAGCGCCAGCGCGCGCGCCAGCCCGATACGCTGGCGCTGGCCGCCGGAGAATTCGTGCGGAAAGCGATCGCCGGCGGAGGGATCGAGCCCGACCAGCTCGAACAGCCTTTTGGCTTCCGCGATCGCGGTCGCGCGCGGCGTGCCGTGCACGATCGGGCCCTGCGCGACCAGCTCCGCCGCCTTGCGGCGCGGGTTGAGCGAGGCAAACGGATCCTGGAACACCATCTGGATGTGGCGGGTCTCGCGGCGCACCTCGTCGCGTCCCATCTTGGCCCAGTCCTTGCCGTCGAGCAGGATGGCGCCGGCATCGGGATCGATCAGCCGCACGATGCAGCGCGCCAGCGTCGACTTGCCCGAGCCGGATTCGCCGACGATGCCGAGCGTGCCGCCCTTCGGCAGCGTCAGTGACGCGTTTCTCACCGCCGCGGTGATACGGGCGCCGCGACCGAGAAAGCCGCCGCTGCGATACGTCTTTGAGACGCCGGCGATGGCGAGGATGTTCTCGGGCGACAGCGGCCGCGGCGACGGCGCCTTCAGGGGCGGCACCGCGGCGATCAACTGTCTTGTGTAAGCGTGCGTCGGATGGTTCAGCACCTCGTTCGCCAGGCCGTGCTCGACGACGCGGCCGTGCTGCATCACCACGACGCGGTCGGCGATCTCGGCGACCACGCCGAAATCATGGGTGATGAACAGCACCGCCGTCTTCTTGCGCTGCTGCAAGTCGCGGATGAGCTTCAGGATCTGCGCCTGCGTGGTGACGTCGAGCGCGGTGGTCGGCTCGTCCGCGATCAGGAGCCTTGGATCGAGCGCGAGCGCCATTGCGATCATGGCGCGCTGGCGCTGGCCGCCGGACAGCTCGTGCGGATAGGCCTTGGCCGCGAGTCTTGGATCGGGGATGCGGACGTCATCGAGCAGGGCCAGAACGCGCTTGTCGATCTCGGCCCTGGAGAGGCCGGTATGGACGCGAAACATCTCCGCGATCTGATCGCCGACGGTGCGCAGCGGATTGAGCGCCGTCATCGGCTCCTGAAAAATCATGGCGATGCCGGCGCCGCGGACCTCGCGCATCTCGGCCGGGCTCGCGGCGCAGAGGTCTCGGTCCTCGAACAGCGCGCGGCCGCCGTCGATCTCGACGCCCTGCGGCAATAGCCGCATGATGGCGTTCGCCATCATCGATTTGCCGGAGCCGGATTCGCCGACGACGCAGAGGATCTCGTTGGAGGCGACGGAGAGCGACACGTCCTTCAGCGCATGGCTGCGGTCGGCGCCTTCGGGCAGGCGGACGCTCAAGTCTTCCAGGGACAGGATCGGCGCCTCGCTCATCGCTGCTTCAGCCTCGGATTGAGGGCGTCGTTGAGGCCCTGGCCGACCAGGGACACCGCGAGCACGGTGACGAGGATGGCGATGCCGGGAATGGCCGAGACGTACCACTGTACGCGCAGCACGTCGCGCCCGAGCCCGATCAAATTGCCCCAGGAGGCGACGTTGGGGTCGGACAGTCGCAGGAACGCGAGCGCGCTTTCCAGCAGGATCGCGACCGCCATCACCACGCCGGCATAGACGATGACGGGCGGCAGCGCATTGGGCAGGATCTCGCCGAGGATGAGCTGCAGATCCTTCATGCCGAGGGTGCGGCCGGCCTGGACGAATTCCCGGTTGCGCAGCGAGAGGAACTCCGCGCGCGTGAGCCGCGCCGGCGCCGGCCATGACACCACCCCGATGGCGATGGTTACCGTCGTCAGGGTCGAGCCGAACACCGCGACCAGCACCAGAAGCAACACGAAGTTCGGCAGGGTCTGGAACGCTTCGGTGATCCGCATCAGGATGTTGTCGACCCAGCCGCCATAATAGCCGGCAAACGCGCCGAGCAGGGTACCGATCGTAATCGCGATCGCGGTCGCGACGCCGCCGATCAGGAGCGAAATGCGCGCGCCGTAGAAGACTTGGGCGGCGATGTCGCGGCCGGAATTGTCGGTGCCGAGCGGGAAGCGTGGGTTGGTGAACGGCCAGACCAGCGGACGACCGGCGAGCGCCAGCGGATCGCGCGGATAGAGGAATCCAGCTGCGAGCGCCATCGCGATCACTGCGAGCAACAGCACGAGACCGATCACGGCGGCCGGGCTGCGGAAATAGCGCTTCACCGCGTCCATCTCAGCCCTCCGCCGAGATGCGCGGATCGAGCCGCGCGTAGAGGAGGTCGACGACGAAATTCACGGTGATGACCAGCAGCGCCGAGACGAAGACGATGCCGAGCAGCGTGTTGAGGTCGCGCTGGATCACGGACTCATAGGCGAGCCGCCCGAGCCCCGGCAGCGAGAACACGCTCTCCACCACCACCGAGCCGCCGAGCATGGTGCCGGCCTGCAGGCCGATCAGCGTCACCATCGGCAGGAGCGCGTTGCGCAGCACATGCCCGGTCACGACGCGGGTCTCGTCCAGCCCCTTGGCGCGCGCGGTGCGGACATAGTCGAGGTTCAGCACCTCCAGCATCGAGGCGCGCATGATGCGCAGGTAGATCGCAAGAAAGATCAGCCCGAGCGTCAGCGTCGGCAATATGAGATGTCGGGCGATGTCGATCATACGCCAGACGCCGGTCTGCACCTGTCCGATGTCCTCAAGACCGCCGGCGGGAAGCCATTGCAGGTAGATCGAGAACACCACGATCGCCATCAGGCCGAACCAGAAGGAGGGCGTGGCGTAGAAGATCAGGCCGAGGGTGGAGATCAGCGTATCCGGCCATTTGTTGACGGCGCGCGCGGCGATCACACCGAACACGAGGCCGAAGAAGAAGGCAAAGGAGAGCGAGGCCGTCATCAGCAGGATGGTCGGCGGCAGCCGTTCCATGATCACGGTGGCGACCGGCTTGCCGTAGATCGAGGAGAATCCGAGGTCGAGCCTGACGAGACGCCAGAGATAGTTGGCGAGCTGCATCGGGATCGAGAGGTCGAGCCCGTAGAACTTGCGCAACTCGCGCGCGGTGGCGGCATCGCCGCCGCCCATTTGCGCCATCATCGCGTCGACGGTATCGCCCGGCGCGAATTGCAGCAGCAGGAAGACGCCGATCAGGATCAGGAACAGGGTCGGGATCGAGGCGGCGAGCCGCCGCCCCGCAAGGGTCAGGATGCGCATGGCATCATCTTGACGAAAAATGCCTCACGCGGAAAGCCAAAGATCGTGCCAGCTCGACGAGCCCCAGCGCGGGGTGTTGGAGTGGTTGCGAGCCTTGGCCGTGATTACCGTGACGAAGATCTGCTCGATCGGCATCCAGACCGGCAGCTCCGTGTTCACCTCCTTGACGAACTCGGCGTAGAGCGCCTTGCGCTTGGCCGGATCGAGCTCGGTCAGCGCGTTGTCGATGGTGGTGTCGACCTGCTTGTCCTCCCAGCCCCACTGGTTGGTCCAGGGCGCGCCCTTGGGCTGGCCGGAGCGGTACCACACCGTGGTCGAGACCGCGGGATCGTTGCGGTACTGGTGCCAGCCGGTGGCGAGGTCGAAGGCGTGATCGTCATAGACCTGCTTGAGGAAGCCGCCGCCGTCGTTGCGCACGATCTCCACGGTGATGCCGACATCCGACAGCGACTGCTGGATGAAGGTCGACCACAGCGAGATGTCCTCGCCCCATGGCGCGGGCAGCAGCCTGAGCGAGAAGCGCGTGCCGCCGGGGCCGGCTTTGTAGCCGGCTTCGTCAAGGAGCGCCGCCGCCTTGGCCTTGTCGTAGGGATATTGCGGCGTGCCGGCGCCGGGATAGAAATCCGTCGAGGTCGAGGGAATCGGGCCGGTGCCGAGCTTGGCGAAATCGCCCAGGAAGTTGTCGATGAAGAACGGCACGTTGATCGCATGCGCGATCGCGCGGCGCACGCGGACGTCGGACAACTCCTTGCGGCGGAAGTTGAACTCGATGGTGTTGGTGCGCGCGTTGCCCTCGTTGCCCTTGGTGGTGACGATGAAGCGCTTGTCCTTGGACAGCCGCGCCATGTCGGAGATGGTGAGGCTGGAGAACGGGCAGTATTGCAATTCGCCGGCCTCGAGCTGCGCCGCGGCCGCGGAGCGGTCGGTGATCACCTTCCAGACGATGCGGTCGAGATAGGGCGCATTCGGCCGCCAGTAGTCCGGATTGCGGTCGGCGATGATGTACTGGCCGCGCTCGTATTTGACGAACTTGAACGGGCCCGTGCCGACGGGGGCGAGGTTGGCCGGGTTCTGCCTGACGTCTCCGTTCTCATAGATGTGCTTGGCTGAGATGTAGCCGAGGTCGGGCAGGGCGCGCAGCAACAGGCTGAGCGGCATCGGCCGCTCGTAGCGGAACACGGCGGTCTGCGGGTCCGGCGTGTCGACGGCGGTCAAGAACAGCTGCAGCGTCGAGCCGTAGTTCAGGACCTTCTTCCACATGTTCATCGCGGTGAATTCGACGTCCGCGGAGGTGAAGGGTTTTCCGTCGTGCCAGGTGAGGCCCTTGCGCAGCTTGAAGGTGATGGTCTTGCCGTCGGGCGAGGACTCCCAGCTTTCGGCGAGCACGCCGACGGGCTTTCCGTCGGCGTCGAGATCGACCAGGCTCTCCTGGATCTTGCCGCTGATGATGTAGACGCCGGTGGAAGCCTGGATGCTCGGATTGAGCTGACGCTGCTCGGCGCCGTAATGGACGTTGAACACGCCGCCCTTGCGAGGGGTCTCCTGCGCGAACGCCCGCATCGGGTTGATCACGTTGGCGGCGATCGCCGCCGAGGTCAGAAGCGCCGTGCGGCGGTTGATTTCCAGGCGAGTCAAATCCATTCGACTTCTCCAAACGCTCTTGAACCGGTTCTTGGACCGCTCCCTGGCTCGGAATGCCATGGCGGCCGGGCGGTTCCTGTCTACGCCGGTGGCCAGCCTAAGTCATTTTGAAATCGCTTTGAAATACGGAAATTCCTTCCGCAAAACGTCGCATGGACGCGTTGAGGCTCGCGCAGATCGCCGATCGGGCGGCGTGCTATAGATTGACGCGTGCCGGAGGGCCGGGCGCAGAGAGAAGAAACCATGATGACCCATGCAAGAATGACGGTGCTCCCGCTGTTTCTGATCGTGCTCGGCACGAGCGCATCGGCAGAAGCCGTGCTGGTCGGCAAGGACGCCTTCGGCAGCTGGCAGGCGGACAAGCCCGGCACCGTCAGGCTGATCCGGCCCGCGGATCTGCCGAAGCCCGGCGCCTCGCCGTCGGTCGCGAACGTATCGCACGTGGTGGCGCGGCCTGCAGGCGTTTCTCCGGTTGTGCCGCCGGGATTCAAGGTCGAGCTGTTCGCGGAAGGAATGTCCGGGCCGCGCACCTTGCGCGTCGCGCCGAACGGCGACGTCTTCGTCGCGGAGACGCGGGCCGGGCGCATTCGCGTGCTGCGGCCGGGCGAGGGGAGCGCCAGGGTGGCGGCCAATGAGACCTACGCCAGCGGCCTGAACCGGCCGTTCGGCATCGCGTTCTTTCCGAACGGCGACGATCCACAGTGGATCTATGTCGCCAATACCGACGGCGTCGTTCGCTTCCCCTATCGCAACGGCGATCTCAAGGCCTCGGCGCGCGCGGAAACCATTGTCGCGAGACTGCCGCAAGGCGGCCATTCCACCCGCGACATCGTCTTCACGCCGGACAACCGGCGCGTGCTGGTCTCGGTCGGATCGCTCAGCAATATTGGCGAAGGCATGGGAAATCCGCCCGGCGGGCTGGAGGCATGGTCGCACGCGCAGCCGCTCGGCGCAGCCTGGGGCTACGAGACCGAGCGCGCGGCCGTGCTCGCCTTCGATCCCGAAGG
>NZ_JAGWUA010000080.1 GCF_028868675.1 Bradyrhizobium sp. | reverse complement strand
ACCACCGGCATCGGCTACAACGTCAGGAAGGTGCGGGAGATCCTGGGGCCCGACGCCAAGATCGACAGTTGGGACATTGTCTTCAAGCCCGAGAACCTGGCAAAATTCAAAGACTGCGGCGTCCACATGCTGGACTCCGCCGACGATATCTTTCCGGCGGCGCTGAACTGGCTCGGGCTCGATCCCAATTCGACCAAGCAGGCCGACCTGGAGAAGGCGGCGGATGCGGTGGCGAAAGTCCGGCCGTCGGTGCGCAAGTTTCACTCCTCCGAATATCTGAGCGCGCTCGCCACCGGCGAGATCTGTCTCGTGGTCGGCTGGTCCGGCGACATCATGCAGGCCCGCGCCCGCGCCGCCGAGGCCAGGAAAGACGATCGCAGCGGCATCGAGATCGGCTACGCCATCCCCAAGGAAGGCGCGCAGATGTTCTTCGACAATCTGGCGATCCCGGCGGACGCGAAGAATGTCGCGGAGGCCTACGAGCTCATCGACTATCTCTACCGTCCGGACGTCGCGGCGAAGAACTCGGACTTCTTGTCCTATGCCAACGGCAACCTGGCGAGCCAGAAGCTGGTCGATCCGAAGATCTTGGGTGACAAGAACATCTACCCTGACGAGGCGACGCTCTCAAAACTCTTCGTCATCACGGCCCGCGACCCCGCGACCCAGCGCATCGTCAACCGGCTCTGGACCAGGGTGAAGACGGGGAGGTGAGGCCCACTCCGTCATTGCGAGGAGCGAAGCGACGAAGCAATCCAGAGTCTCCCTGTGGGGACAGTCTGGATTGCTTCGCTTCGCTCGCAATGACAATTCAGCCTACCGCCACCGCCGGTGCAGCCACAGCCACTGCTCCGGGTATTCGCGGATCCAGCCCTCGATCACCGAGGTGACTGCCTGCATCGTCCCCTGGATGTCGATATTGCCGGCGGCATCGCGCACCGGCTTCACTTCCTCGGTCAGTTCGGCGCGAAAACGGTGATTGGGGAGGCGGATGATGCGGACGCCGTGGATCGGGCACTCGACCTGACGCACCAGGCGCGCCAGGGTCGGGTTGGCCTTGGTCTTGCGGCCGAAGAAGGTGACCTCGACGCCACTGGAGAACCACTGATCGACCAGCATGGCGACGTGCTGGTTGTTCTGGAGCGCCTGACCGAGCTTGAAGGGCGCGTCGCGTCCCGCCGCGACCAGCGTGCCCATCTTCACCGCGCGCGTGCGCTCGATGGCGCGGTCGGCCGCCTCGCTGTTCGGCCTGCGGAACAGGATCGCGCAGTCGAGGCCGTGGGCGACGGCGCCGAGTGCGGGAATTTCCCAATTGCCGGTGTGGCTGGCGAAGATGATCGCGGGCTTGCCGTCGTCGCGCAGGGCGTCGAACAACTGCTTGGTGCGGGCGTCGAACTCGATGCGGCTCGGCTTGTCCGGATGATCGACGTCGTAATCCCAGATGTGGTCGAGATGGGCAAATTCAGCGCCGATGCGGCCGAGGTTGTGCCAGACGCCGGTGAGAATCTTCTCGATCTCCTCCGGCGACTTTTCGGGGAACGCCGCCGTCAGGTTCTCGCGGCCGATGCGGTCCTCGCGCAGAAAGCGGCCGATGAAGCGCGCAGCGCGGCCGAAGAATTCGGCGGTCCTGTCCGGATCGAAATAGCGCGTGATGCGCAAGAGCGCGACTGTGAGCCCGCCGACCGCTGCCTCGGTCGCCGGCTTGAGAGCATCGCGCAGGTGCGCCCGGATGCGGAGGAGCAGGCGGTTCATCGCGGTGGGGCGCGCGGCCGGCTCAGGCCGGTTCGCGCGTCAGGATCAGCGAGGCGTTCTGGCCGCCGAACCCGAACGAGTTCGACATCACCGCGCTGACGCGGGCCTCGCGCGCCTTGTTGCCGACGACGTTGAACAGGATCGCGGGATCCGGAACGTCGTAGTTGATGGTCGGCGGAATCAGCTGATGCTCGAGCGTGAGCAGCGAGAAGATTGCCTCCACCGCGCCGGCCGCCGAGATGGTGTGGCCGACCATCGACTTGTTCGAGGTGACCGGAATCTTCTGGGCGAGATCGCCGAACACGGCCGCGGCCGTCAGATACTCCATCTTGTCGTTCTCGGGCGTCGAGGTGCCGTGGGCGTTGATGTGGTCGATCTGTCCGGGCTCCATGCCGGCGTCCGCCAGCGTCTTCTGCATGCAGCCGATGATCGGCTTTCCGTCGGGCGAGGAGCGGGTGCGATGGAAGGAATCGGTGAGCTCGCCGCAGCCGGCGATCACGCCGAGGATCTTCGCGCCGCGCGCGGTTGCCGCCTCGTAGCTTTCCAGCACCAGCGCGCCGGCGCCCTCGGCCATGACGAAGCCGTCGCGGTTCTTCGAGAACGGCTTCGAGGCCGCTTGCGGCGGATCGTTCTGGGTCGACAGCGCCGACAGCAGCGAGAAGCGCACCAGCGCTTCCGGATTGACCGTGCCGTCGGTCGCCACGCACAGTGCGGCGTCGGTCTCGCCGCGGCGGATCGCCTCGACGCCGAGCTGGATCGAGGTCGCACCGGAGGCGCAGGCCGTCGACAGCGAGATCGGCGAACCCTTGGTGCCGAAGGTGTCGGCGAGATGGTCGGCGACGGAGGCGAACATGAAGCGGTGATGGAAGGGAGCGAACTTGCCGCCGCCGGAGATGCGCAGGAGGTCGTCGTAGTTGAAGTCCTGCTGGCCGACGGCGCGGCCGAGTTCGCGCCGTTGCGGCCATTCGACCTCGACCGGCGCCACCGCCAGGAACAGCGGGCCCGGGAAATCGCCCTTGGAGCCGATGCCGGCCTGCGCCAGCGCTTCCTCGGTCGCGATGTCGGCCATCCGCTCGGACAGGCCGGTGGATGAGAACGGATCGACGGTGACGAAATCGACCGAGCCGGCCATCGTGGTCTTCAGCCCGTCGATCGGAAAACGGGAGATGGTGCGGATGCCGGATTCGCCGGCGACGAGCTTCGCCCAGTTGTCGGCCTTGCCGGCGCCCAGCGACGTCACGATGCCCATGCCGGTGACGACGACGATCGGCCTTCCCAGTTTGTCGCGTGGTGCAGTCATGATTCCCCCGCTCGTCCCATCCATCCTGAGCTACGGCATGATCCGAACAAGGCGCGTTGCGCCTCAGCCGACGGCTTCCACCAGCGCCATGCCTTCGCCGCGCCAGTGACCGGCTCCCACGACCACAATCTGGGTCGGGGCACCCTGCATTTCAATCTCGAGCCTGGTGGAATCGTTCGGCGGGAACAGCGCCCCACGCGAGATCGACAGCGCGGCAAGCGCGAGCCCGAGCGGAAACTGCGTCTCCATGGTATGGCCGAACATCGTCCCGGTGGCGCGCACCGGGAATTCGGCGTGGCCCTTGAGGAAAGCCCGCTCCTCTTCAGTCGCGGGTTCCGCGCCGGTCGCTCCGGTGATGATCGCGCCCTTGCCCTTGCCGAGCGGCAGCTTTCCCCACAGCTTTTCCAGCGTCGCCGTCATGTCGCCCGGCTGCCTGCGCCGGGAGAGGTCGGCGACCACGCTCGAGAGCCTGGCATATGGCTTGGCGCCGCGGGCCTCGGCATGCGCCCTGGATTCCAGCACCAGGAACGCGCCGCCGGAGCCGAGCGCGAAGCCGCCGCGACCCTTGCGCGCCCAGATCGGAGCGAACTTGTCCTTCAGGTTGAAGTCGCCGAATTCGTAGAGGACCAGCAGGTCCTTGCGCTCGCCATTGTGCGAGCCGCCGATCAGCGCGATGTCGCTCTCGCCGGAGGCGATGCGGGTCAGCGCGATGCGGGCGGCGTCGGCGCCGGCGACCTCCTCGCCCATGAAGGTGCGCGAGGTGCCGCAGACCCCGTGCACGATGGCGATGTTGCCGGCGAGCAGGTTGGAGAGCTGGGCGAGGAACAGCGTCGGACGCAGGTCGCTCATCAGCTTCTCGTTGAGGAAGCCGGGCGCGTTGTTGCCCCTGGCCTCGGCAGTGAGCACACCGACGTCGACGTTGAGATCGCGCTCGCCGCCGCCGGCGGCGACCACCATGTCGATCCGCGACAGGATGTCCTTGTTGCCCTTGATGCCTGCGGAATCCAGCGCGAGGCCGGCGGCGTAGGTGCCGATGCGCTGCCAGGCTTCCATCTGGCGCTGGTCGCCTTTCTTCGGAATCTGGCTGTCCAGACTGACCGGCATCAGGGGGTGGACGACGTAGGGCGCGAAATTCTTCTCGTCGACATTGATGCGCCGCTCCTGCAGCGCCGCCCAGTTTGCGTCCAGGCCCTCGCCGAGCGAGGTGGCGAGCCCAATGCCGGTGATCCAGACTTCCGTCTGGCCGGGCTTCGAAACGGTTGTGTCGGTCATGACGATACGGCCTGTTGCGGGAATCCGACGCGCCTGGCGACCGCGTCCATGTGTCCGCGCATATCCGAGTTCGGGAATGGGATGAGGGTGAAGGTCAGCGTGGCGTTGGCGCGCAGCTTGCCGTCGACCCGGATCTTGGCCTCGGTCATCGCATAGCCCGAGCCTTCGTGGACGAGGCTCGCCTCGATGGTCATGAGGTCGCCGGGGAACACCGAGCCGCGCACCTTGGCCTCCTTGACGGCGGCCAGGATCGGCATGCGCTCGAATTTGAGGACGCCGAGCAGGAGCCAGCCCGAGGCCTGCGCCATCGATTCGATCAGCAGTACGCCGGGCATCAGCGGATAGCCCGGAAAGTGCCCCTCGAAGATGGTGCTCTCCTTCGGAACCTGCGCTTCGACAATGATCCTCTTCTCGTCGGCCTTGAGCTCGACGATGCGGTCGATCAGATGGAAGTATTCGAGTTGCATGGCCGCGCGATTAGGCGCCCGCGCTCTTGGCCGCGACCAATTCGTCGATGCGTGCGCACAGGTTCTTCAGCACGAAATACTGCTCGGTGGTCGCCTTGCCGTCGTTGACCTCCTGCGTCCACTTCTCCAGCGGCAGCTTGATTCCGAACTGCTTGTCGATGGCGAACGCGATGTCCAGGAAATCGAGGCTGTCGATGCCCAGATCGTCGATGGCATGGCTATCCGGCGTGATCGTGTCGCGCGGGATGTCGCAGGTTTCAGCGATGATCGTGGCGACCTGATCGAATGTGGAGGACATCACTAAGCCTTTGATATATTGTAGATATCTTCTGGTGTTCCAGAGTGGCGCGGTGGGCGGGCATCGCGCCGCAGATGACGCCCTCAGACTCCCTCTGGCCGGGTCGAGTGCCCGTATATCGGAGCGCCGCCTTGAGTTCAATGGAGCCGGACGGGGCTGGGGACGCCCCGTGATGGGGCTCAAACCGGGTGGTCCGGGGGCCCGGGATGGGCTCAAAGATGAGGCGTCGTGATCTTCACGCAGTCGCGCCGGCCCATCAGCACGCAATCCTGGGTCCGGCGCAGGTCGGCGATGCTCACCGCGAGCCAGATTCCGACCGCGGTCAGCGCGATGGTGAAGGCGAGCGCGGCCAGATTGGCGAGCATCCGATGGCGGAAGTCGTCCGGCTGTTCGCGGGGCTGCTCATAGCGGGAGAGGTCGAGCGGCTCCGGCGTCTCGGCACGCAACGGTTGCACCGTGCCGTCGCCCCGCCGGGCCGACGGGGGAGGTGGGGTGCGCGGCCTGAACGGGAGCACCCGATGCTCCTCGTCCGAGGTTATGGGCCGCTGGGTCTTCATGCGAGGGATCGGCTCCGAAGCACTGGATTTTGATAGCACAGGCGGCTCGCGCGTTGCAGGAAAAATCTTCGCGGCCGGGCCATCGGCGGCCCGTCGTCAACCATCCCGCGGCGGAGTCCGGGAACCCCCCTCAGCGCGGACGGGGCCGGCCGTCCCCGGTTACAAGTCCGGCGGGCATGGCATAATCGCGCCGACGTCCAACCCTTTTGCGCATGCGAGGAGCTTCCGGTCATGACCAACACGCGCGAGCCGAGAGTGCATCCCGTGCCGATCCTGTCGCTGCGTCCGACGCAGATGACGGTCGGCATGCGCGAGGTGAAGGAGAAGCGCAAACGCTGGCGCGAGCACGACAGAAAGAAGCAGGCCGACCTGCTCGGCCGGCACATGATCCCCGTCGTGCACGGACCCGGCGAGCGCTACTACGTGATCGACCACCATCATCTGGCGCGTGCGCTGCACGACGAGGGCGTCAAGGACGTGCTGGTCGCCATCGTCGGCGATCTCACCATGGTCGAGCGCGAAGCGTTCTGGGGCGTGATGGACAACAAGCGCTGGGTCTATCCCTACGACGCCAAGGGCGAACGGCGGCACTTCCGCGATCTGCCGAAATCGGTCGCCGATCTCAGGGACGATCCGTTCCGCAGCCTCGCCGGCGAGTTGCGCCGGATGGGCGGCTTCGCCAAGGACACCACGCCGTTCTCCGAATTCCTGTGGGCGGACTTCCTGCGCCGCAAATTGTCGCGCAAGACGGTGGCGGGCAATTTCGACAAGGCGCTGGAACGCGGCCTGGCGTTCGCCAAGACCAGGGAGGCGATCTATCTGCCCGGCTGGTGCGGGCCGGCGACGGATGATTAGAGCCGTTTCGGCGCCGCGGCCTGCGTCGGGCCGTCGTCGTGCGGGTCGTCCTTGCCGCCGAGGATCTGGTGCAGCCAGCGCTCGGTGAGGCGGCCGACGGTGAGAAGCACGAAGGCCAGCGCCAGCGCGATGCCCACGATGTTCCATTGCCCGACGCCGCAAACGATGCCGACGCAGGCGGCGAGGAACGTGCAGGCGGCGCTGGTCAGCCCGCGGATGCGAAAGCCGTGGCGCTGGTGGACGATGACGCCGGCGCCGAGAAAGCCGATGCCGGTCAGAATGCCCTGGATCACGCGGCTGGTCGCATCCGTCATCTTGCCGGGCTCGGCGAACTGCACCGCCAACACCACGACGGTCGCCGTCGACAGCCCGACGATGCCGAGCGTCTTCAGGCCGATCGGCTTGCCTTGCAGGTCGCGATTCAATCCGATGGCGCTGCCCGCAAGCGCAGCGATCCCAAGCCGCAGCAGGATATCTTGCCAACCCAGTTCGATCATCGCTTCGGCAGGCGTCCCATCAGGTAGAATTCGTCGTTCGGCCGCATGCCGGCGAAGTTCGCCATCCGGTTCGACAGCGCGAAGAAGGCGCTGATCGCGGCGATGTCCCAGATGTCGTCATTGCTGAAGCCGTGCGGGGCGAGCGCGGCAAGGTCGTCGTCGGAAACGCGCTGCGCGTCGGCCGAGACCTTCATGGCGAAATCAAGCATCGCCTTCTGCCGCGGCGTGATGTCGGCCTTGCGGTAGTTCACTGCGATCTGGTCGGCGATCAGCGGATTCTTGGCGCGAATACGCAGGATCGCGCCATGCGCGATCACGCAGTACTGGCATTGGTTGGCGGCCGAGGTTGCAACCACGATCATCTCGCGCTCGGCCTTGGTGAGGCCGGAGTCCTTCTCCATCAGCGCGTCGTGATAGGCGAAGAAGGCGCGGAACTCGTCCGGCCGGTAGGCCAGCGTCAAAAACACGTTCGGCACGAAGCCGCTCTTCTCCTGCACGGCGAGCAGGCGCGTGCGGATGTCCTCCGGCAGCGCGTCGATTGCGGGTGCGGGAAAGCGACTTGCGGGAGCTTGCGACATCGAGGGGGTTCCGGACCGGATCGAGGGAAGAGGGCGAACCATAGTCGATCGGCGTCGGCCGCGCAAAGCGCGCCAATGCGGACCGGGCCATGCTCGGCAATATTCTTTCGCTCCGGGTTGAACTTCGGTCCGTTCAGTACCCGCGCTGGCGCTGTGCGACTGCGGCCGCTGCTTCGCGGTCCGCCATCATCTTGGCTTCGATCGCGGCGCGGGTCTCGCGCGCGAGCTTGAGAGTCCGGCGCATGAACGGATCCTCGGAATCGCGCGTGAAGGTGATGAGGCGGACGCAATGCTCGCAATTCACCTGGTAGCCGTCCCTGACGCGCTGTGCGCGATCCCGGAACAGGCGGGTGCAGAACGGGCAGCGAATTCTGACCTTGTCATCCATTGCGAAGCGCGCCTCCTGGTGGGCCGGCAGCCGATGCCTCGTCGCTGCCTGGCTCATGGGCGAAGGTTGGCGTCCCGCAACTGAAGGGCAAGCTAATTCGATCGGTCAAATCTGTGGAAAATAGCGCGGCATTTTGCCCGACAGCAAATCGGCGCGTGCCCCGGACGCAGCGCAGCGCTCCTTCAGCGATGCGCTGCAGAACCGGGGCCTATGCCGCACCGGGTATAGGGTAGGGTCCCGGTTCTGCGCAGCAGCGCTGGCGCGCCGCAGCGCGCCCGGGACACGAGAGGCGTGGACCGCGCGGTTCCCTACCGCAGCGGCTTCTTGAGCAGCGAGAAGCGGTCGGGATCGAGCCCCATCGAAGGCTGCAGCATCGGCGCTTCGACCGGGGACAGTGTCTTCGCGCCGGGTCCGGAGAAGACCGGGTCGTTCGGAACGTCGCGCTGCGAGGTGGCGCCGCGCCAGCGCTCGAGCACGGCGCTGACGAAATGCATGTCGTGGCCGGAGGTCACCGAGGGCACGCTGCTGATCGTCGCTTCGCCGCGCGGCAATTGATGCGGCGGCACCTCCTTGAAGCGCAGCCGCGTCGGCAGTGCGACGCCTTCGCCGAAGGCCAGTACCTCGCGGGTGCCGAGCGACGGCACGAAGGAGAGCAAATTGGCGGCGGCATCCGACACGGCGGCGCGCAGCAGCGCCTGGTCGCGCTCGTTGGCGAGCCGCATCGTGAACAGCGTGTTGCACTGTGAGATGATGGTGGCGTCGAGTTCGGCCGGACGCTGGGTGATGAGGCCGAGATAGACGCCATATTTGCGGCCTTCCTTGGCGATGCGCGACACCGCCTTGCGGGTCGGCCCGAAGCCGATGTTGCGGTCGGCGGACGCATAGCGGTGCGCCTCCTCGCAGACGAACAGCAGCGGCGAGACGCCGTCGCTCCACAGGCCGAAATCGAAGGCCATGCGGCACAGGACCGAGACGACGGAATCGATCACCTCGACCGGGAAGCCGGCGAGCTGCATCACCGTCATCGGCTTGCCGTTGGCGGGCAGGCGGAACAGATGGCTGATCACTTCCGCCATGGTGTCGCCGCCGACATTGGCGTTGTCGAACATGAAGGTGTAGCGCGGGTCGTTGCGCACGGTCTCGATGCGCGAGATCAGCTTGTGATAGATGATGCGCGAGGAGCGGTTCTCCAGCTTGCCCATGCGCTCGTCGATCAGCGAGATCAGGTCGACGAGGCGGTAGGGCACCGGCGTGTCCACGGTGTAGCCGACCTGCTTGGGGTCGATGCGCTTCAAGCCGAGGCGGTCGGCGTTCTGGTACTGGGTGTAGACGCCCTTCGCGACCGGGATGACCTCGGCGAGGATGTCGAGCTCTTCGGGCACGCCGGGGCGGCCGCCGAACAGCACGTCGACGATCTCCTCGAAGTTGAACAGCCAGAACGGCAGCTTCAGGTTCCGCGGGTTGAGCACCAGCGCGCGATCGCCGAAGCAGCGGCCATATTCGTTGTGGACGTCGAGCAGGAAGATACGCAGGTTCGGCCGCGCCTTCAGGATCTCGTTGAGCAGCAGCGACACGCCGGTCGATTTGCCGACGCCGGTCGATCCGAGCACGGCGAAATGCTTCGAAAGCATCTCCTCGATGTCGACATAGGCGACGACGGAGCGGTCTTGCTGCAGGAAGCCGACGTTGATCTGGTCCGATCCGGTCGGTGCATAGATCGTGCGCAGCTCCTGGCTCGTGATCAGGTCGACCGCATCGCCGATGGTCGGATAGTTGGTGACGCCGCGCTGAAACTTGGGTTTGTCGGTCGCATTGAGGATTTCGCCGAGCAAGTCGACCGAGGCGATTGCGATGTAATCGTCGCTGCCCGAGAGGTTCTCGCAGGAGACCTCCGTGATCATGGCTACGATGATCGAGCTTGCGCAGCGAATGCTGACGAAGCGGCCGACGGTCGCGCGCACTTCCGAGATCGGCATCCGGTTTTCCGCCAGCAGACCGACCCGGGCGAGCGATCCGCGAACCGAAATCACACGTCCAAAGGATGACACGATGAATGAACCTACGGGAGCAAAGGATTTGGCTGCAACTATGCGTGGCCGTCGCTGCACAAACGGTTAAATGGCCGGAGCGGGCAGTTTGTTAAATCTGCGACATTTTCACCCGTCGAATTGGGCACAAATAGGCGCTTCGCGGAAAATCTGCGGGAAATGGCGGAAATACCGCGGGCGGCGCACGGTTTCGCCGAAACTGCGTTAAGTTTGCGTTTACCAAGCCAAGAGGGGGCCGGCACGGCGGTATCGTCACCGCCGAAGAGAGTTCATTTGCGCTGCACAACGACGGGCGCGTTCCGTCGGTAGGTGCGTGCCGATCGGTGCCGGTCTCGGTACTGGTCATGGACTGTCGAACCCTGTAAAGCCGGTCTCAAGAAGAAACAGGGCAGGGGTGGGCGCCATGGCGAGCGTTGTCGCGCGTTGAGCGGGTTCAGGCGGCCGTTCCGTCTTCGCAACTATCGCTTCCAGTGGCCGGCCGATCTGCTCACGTCCTGGGCGTTCGAGATGGAGACGCTGGTGCTCGGCTGGTACGTCCTGGTCGAGACCGGGTCGGTGCTGCTGCTCACGGTGCTGGCGTCGCTCAATTACGTGGGGACGCTGATCGCGCCGATGTTCGGCGTCATCGGCGACCGCATCGGCCATCGCGATCTTCTCGCGATGATGCGCGTGGCCTATGCGATGCTGGCGGCGACGTTGATGCTGCTGGCGCTGACGGGCCGCCTGACCCCGACCTGGGTCATGATCATCGTCTCGATCATGGGCCTGATACGGCCCTCCGATCTCGGCGTGCGCGCCGCACTGGTCGCCGACATCATGCCGGCGGACCTGCTGGTCGGCGCCATCAGCATCTCGCGTACCACCCAGGACACTGCCCGCATCGCCGGCGCGCTCAGCGGCGCAGGGCTATTCGCCGCTCTCGGCATCGGCCCGGTCTATGTCGCGATCATGTGCCTCTACGTCGCCAGCACGATCTTGACCTTGTGCATCAAGCTCCCCGCCAGGCCGCGCCCGGCCGCGGGAGGCGCGGAGCGCACGCCGGCTCGCTCGCCGTTCGGCGATCTCAGGGAGGGCCTGGCTCACGTCTGGACCACCCCGCAGGTGCGCGCGGCGATGTGGATCGCGTTCCTCGTCAACCTCACCGCCTTCCCGTTGACCAATGGCCTCCTGCCCTATGTCGCCCGGGATATCTACGCCACGAACCAGGCCGGCCTCGGCTATCTCACCGCGAGCTTTGCCACCGGTTCCCTGATCGGCTCGATGGCACTCGGCTTCGTCAGCGTCGCGCGCGTGGCGCGGCTGATGATCGCTTCGACGTCGGTCTGGTACGCGACGCTGCTGGTGTTCGTGCAGATCAAGACCGTGCCGGTCGCGATGGCGTGCCTGATGCTCGCGGGCTTCTCGCAGAGCCTGTCGATGATCGCGGTCGCCGTGATCCTGATGCGCTCGGTCGACGAACGTCTGCGCGGACGCGTCATGGGCGTGCGCATGATGGTGATCTACGGCCTGCCGATCGGACTGTTGGCTGCCGGCAGCCTGATCGATCGGTTCGGCTTCGCCGTCGCCGGCACGCTTTATGCCGCGGCCGGCTTCGCGCTGATGCTGGGAATCGTGCTGCATTGGCGCGACTATCTCTGGCCGGCCCATGCCGCGGCGAATGCGAAATAGCCCGTTCAGTCGAGCGATCGCCTCGCGCGGGCGATCGTCTCGCCGACGCCGCTCCAGGCCGGCTTGTCCGGCGCGAACTGCTTGCGCAGGAACGCGACCAGCTCCTCGATCTGCGTGTCGGTCATGCTCTGTCCGAACGCCGGCATGTAGCCGAGATCGCTCGACACCGGCTCGGTGACACCGTGCAGGATGATCCGAACGAGGTTGTCGGGCGTCCTGCCGTGCAGATTGCTGTTGAGCGCGAGGGACGGCCGGCTGCCGAACAGCGGCAGGCCGCCCACCTCGTGGCAGACCGCGCAGGCTCCGAGATAGAGCCGCGCCCCCGCTGAGGAAGCAACGGTGACCCGCGTTGCGGCCTCGAGCTCGACGGCGAGCGCGTGCTGCGCCGGCTGATCGAGCGCGGCGTCATTGAACGAGGCGAGATAGGCCGCCATGGCGCGGATGTCCTGGTCGGGCAGGGCCTTCAGGTCCCTGACGATCGGCGCCATGAGACCTGCGGCCACGCCGTGATAGCGCGACTGACCGGTGCGCAAATAAGCGTAGAGCTCGGCCTCGCTCCACGGGATCGGCGCCTGAGACAGCGAGGTCAGCGGCGGCGCCTCCCAGCCTTCGACCATGCCGCCGGCGAGATGAGCCTCGCGCTGCTCGGCGCCGAGCGAATTGCGCGGCGAATGGCAGGCGCTGCAATGGCCGAGACTTTCCACGAGATAGGCGCCGCGATTCCAGAGCTCCGATTTGCTCGAATCCGGCTTGAGCTGGCTCGCCCGGTGGAACAGCGCATTCCATCCCGCGAGCAAGGGACGGAGGTTGAACGGGAAGCGGAGCGCGTTCTCCGGCGCCGTCGCGCGAACCGCCGGCTGGGCCATCAGATGGGCATAGAGCGCCTGCAGGTCGGCGTCGGTCGTCCCGGCGAAGTGCGTATAGGGGAAGGCCGGATAGAGCTGCCGGCCGTCGCGATGAACGCCATCGCGCATGGCGCGCTCGAACGCCGGATAGGACCAGGCGCCGATGCCGGTTGCGACGTCGGGCGTGATGTTGGTGCTGTAGATGATGCCGAACGGCGTCTCCATGGGCCGGCCGCCGGCGTTCGGCAAGCCATCGAGGCTGGTGTGACAGACCGCGCAATTGCCGAGCGCCGCCAGTTGCGCGCCGCGGGCGATCGTCGCAGCCGAATAGACCGACGCGTCCGGGCGCGCGATCGGGGCGATCGCGCGGCCCGGCAACATCGCGGCGCCGATGCCGATCGCGGCGGTGCAGAGCGCGGCAACAGTTGCGAGCATGCCCGTGCGTACCGCGAACGGGTTTTTCCAGATGCGCCGCTGTGATGCGGCAGGCGCCGGCAGGGCCGCAGGCTCGGGCGGCGAACCTCCGTGCAATCCCTTCAGGATGCGTTCCGGCGTGAACGGCGGTTCGCGGAAGCGGACGCCGGTGGCGTCGAAGATCGCATTGGCGATGGCCGCGGCGCTCGGGACGGAAGCGGATTCGCCGACGCCGAGCGGCGGCTGGTCCGGCCGCGGCAGCATCAGCACGTCGATCTCGGGCACGTCGGGGAAGGGGATGATCGGATAGGCGCCCCATTCGCGCGCCGCCACCGCGCCGCGCTCGAAGCGCACCTCCTCCATCAGCGCGCGGCTGGTGGACTGGATCACGTTGCCCTGGATCTGGTGCCGCACGCCGTCGGGATTGATCACCAGGCCGGAATCCTGGCCCGCCACCACGCGCGTCACGCTGACGTCGCCGGTCGTCTTGTTCACGGCGACGTCGGCAATCCAGGCCGACCACGCCGCGCCGTAACCGGGGAACTTGTTGTGGACGTAGAGCGCGTAGGCGAAGCCGCGCCCGTGCACGATGTCGCCGTCCTGCTCCCGTCGCACGGGCCGCGGTTGCCAGCCGGCGCGCTCGGCGACCGCGTTGACGAGGTCGACGGCGCGCTGGTCCTTCAAATAGCGCAGCCGGTATTCGATCGGATCGACGCCGGCCTCCGTTGCGAGCTCGTCGATATAGGATTCGTGCGCGAAGGTGTTCGGCAGCGCCGAGACGCCGCGGATCCACGACGCCCGCACGATCGGCGGCATGTCGTGCGCGACGACGCGCATGTTGTCGTAGTCGTAAGGGGGGATCGCGGTGCGGTCGCCCATCTCGAACACGGCGGGATCCGGCACGATCCGGCCCGTCAGCAGCAGCGCCAGCGTCGGCGCGCCGTTGGAGGGATAGCGGGTGGCGAGGTCGTAGGCCGCGACGCTGCCGTCCGCGTTCAGCCCGCCATTGACGTCGATGAGCTGCGCGGTGCCCTTCGGCTCCCACAGATGCTCCTGCTCGCGCGTCAATTGCACGCGCACGGGACGGCCGACCGCGCGCGACAGCAAGAGCGCATCCGCCGTGACGTCGTCGGCGCAGTTGCGGCCGTAGCAGCCGGCCGCCTCCAGCCGGATCACCTCGATCTCGGCTTCCGGCCGCTCGACCAGGAGCGCGAGGTCGGCGCGCAGCAGGTGCGGGTTCTGCGTGCCCGACCACACGCGGATGCATCCGTCCTGACAATCGGCGACCGCGCAGGACGGCCCGATCGAGGCGTGCATCTGGTAGGGCCAGACATAGGTGCGCGGCATCGGCTTGGCGGCGCCGGCGATCGCCGTCGTCACGTTGCCCTTGTCGATCAGCGTGCGCGGCGAGGAAGGATTGTCGCGCAGCGCCTGCTCGACGTCGCCGAGGTCCGGCAAAGCGGGCGTCGCCTTCCAGTTCAGCTCGAGCCGTTCCGCCGCCAGGATCGCATTCTCCTCGCGCTCGGCGACGACGCCGACGAAATCGCCGATCCGCACCACGGCCACGAGGCCGGGCACGTCGCGCACCGAGGATTCGTCGACCGCGATCAGGCTGGTGCCGACGAACGGGCCGGCGTCGACGCCGGCATAGGGCGGGCGCACGACGCGGCCGTGCAGCATGCCGGGCACGCGAACGTCGTGCACGAAGGTGAGCTCGCCGGTCGCCTTCGCCGGCAGGTCGACGCGTGGCACCGAATGGCCGACGATGGCGTAGTCGCCGACCGGTTTCACGACGACGTCGTCCGCGAGTTCGAGGCGGATGCTTTCGCCGCCGATCAGCTCGCCATAGCTGACGCTGTGGTTGTCGTGGCCGCGGACGAGCCCGTCCTCGATCCGCAACTGCGAGAGCGGCAGCTCCAACTGCTCCGCCGCCCGTGCGATCAGGAAGTGGCGCGCCTGCGCCGCTGCCTTGCGCAGGGGGACGGCGGTGATCTGGATGGTCTCGCTGGCGATGGTCGCGCCCTGGTTCGGCACGACGGCGGTGTCGCCGAGCACCACCACGACGCGGGCAAAGGACACGTCGAGCTCCTCGGCCACGATCTGGCCGAGTGCGGTCCGGATGCCGGTGCCGAGATCGACGTGGCCGTTATAGGCCGTGACCGACCCGTCCGCAGTGATCCTGACAAAGGTCTCGGACGTGCCATTCTCCAAGGCGCGGACGACGACGAGCGAGCCGGACGGGTGCGCGGGCCCATCGGACGGATCGGAGGCCATCACTTGCCGACCTCGGTCAACTGGCCGGAGGCGCGCATCACCGCGCGGAGGATTTCGACATGCGTGCCGCAGCGGCAGAGATTGTAGCGTAGCGCCTCCAGCGCCTCCTGCTCGGTGGGCCGCGGGTTGATCGCGAGCAGCGCCTTGGTCGTCATGATCATGCCGTTGAGGCAATAGCCGCATTGCGCGGCCTGCTCGTCGATGAAGGCCTGCTGCACCGGATCGGGTTTCCCACGCGTGCCGAGACCTTCCAGCGTCACGATGTCGCGTCCTGTGCAGCCCTTGACCGGAATGACGCAGGCGCGCGCCGCGAGCCCGTCGATCAGCACCGTGCAGGTGCCGCATTCGCCGAGGCCGCAGCCGTATTTCGGACCGTTGAGCTGCAGATCGTTGCGCAGCACGAGCAGCAGCGGCGTATCCGGTGCGGCAAGGACGTCATGGATCCTGCCGTTCACGGTGAGGCGGATCGGTGTCTGCGTCATGCCTGGTCTCGAGCCCCGCGATCGCTGCAATTGCGATGCCGACGATAACGTTTGTACACAAACGTGCAAGCCGCGCATGCCGCAGTGCAGCGCGGCTCATGCGTCATCGACGGAGGCGGCAGGCAGCCGCGGTTTTGTTCGGCAACCCTCACTTTTCGCCGCAGGCCTCGCTTGACAGCCCGCGGCATCGCGCGCAACATCATTCGTATACGAATGATAGCAGCCCCGTCGTTGCCCGCGAGCCAAGCCGATGGTGAATGAAACGACGAGTGCAGCCGACAAGATCCGCTGCGATGCCTGTCCGGTGATGTGCTACATCAAGCCGGGTGCGGCCGGGGCCTGCGACCGCTACGCCAATCACGACGGCAAGCTGGTGCGGGTCGATCCCCACATCATCCTGGAGCGCACGGTCTCGCATGGCGGACGGCTGGTGCCGTTCAACCGCAGCGAAGACTGGGACGGCAAGATCGTCCATGGGCCCTCCACCTTCGTCACCGCGATCGGCGCGGGCACCACCTATCCCGACTACAAGCCGGCGCCGTTCATCGTATCGTCGGAGGTCGACGGCGTCGACATGGTCACCGTTGTCACCGAGGGCATCTTCTCCTATTGCGGCGTCAAGGTGAAGATCGACACCGACCGCTATCTCGGGCCCGAGACCGCGACCGTACGCGCGCAGGGCGAGGCCGTCGGCCACGTCACGACCAGCGAATACGGCTCGCAGATGCTCTCGCTCGGCGGCGTGCATCATCTGACCGGCGGCTCCAAGAAGGAGGGCCGCGTCACCTGCGACACGCTGATGGACCTCTCCAACTGCAAGCCGGTCGAACTCACCATCGACGGCGGCGCGACCGTGGTGGTGCAGGCGGGCCAGCCGCCGATCGTCAACGGCGTCAGGGAAGAGCGCATGCGGGTCGGCTGCGGCTCGGCGACGATCGGCATGTTCGCCAAGCAGTGGCACGGCAAGGTCGACGAGGTCGTCGTGGTCGACGACCACATCACCGGCGTGCTCAGCGAGCACCAGGCCGGCAAGCTCCTGGACATCGCCGACACCGGCATCAAGATGAAGGGCCGGCGCTCGACGCCCGGCCGCTACTTCCAGGTCGCCGATCCCGGCACCGGCTGGGGCGGCACCGACATCTCCGATCCCTTGTCAATCCTCGGTCCGTTCGATCCGAAGGAGGCGCGGCCCGGCATGACCATGCTGATGGTCTCCACCACCGGCGAGCACGCCTCCTACTACGTGCTCGACGAGGCCTTGAAGCCGGTCGAGACCGAGATGCCCGCGGATCTCAAATTCTCCGTCGAGCGCATCAAGGAGAATTGCGAGCCGGCGCTGTGCACCGTGCTGTTCATGGCGGGGGCCGGCGGCTCGCTGCGCGCCGGCGTGACCGACAACCCGGTGCGGCTGACGCGCTCGGTGAAGGATGCGCTGACGCGCGTCACCTCTGGCGGCGCGCCGGTCTATGTCTGGCCCGGCGGCGGCATCACCTACATGGTCGACGTCACGCAGATGCCGGCCGGCGCCTTCGGCTACGTGCCGACGCCGGCCTTGGTCGCGCCGATCGAGTTCACGCTCAGGCTCTCCGACTATGCCGCGCTCGGCGGGCACATGGACTATGTGCGGCCGCTGGCCGAGCTCAAGGACGGTGGCGACGTCCGCCAATTGCCCTGGCAGCATCCGATTCCCGGGCGGCGCGCATGAGGCTGCCGCAAATCGCGTTGCTGTCCGATGGCCGGCGGCTGCATTTGCAGGACGGTCCGATCGACCTGATCGTGGAGGCGAGGGGAGGCGAGCGCGACGTGCACGCGGCTTATGAGGCCGCAGCGCGCCGCTTCACCGGCTTGCTCGATGAGCTCTGCGCGGAGCTCGTGGAGCTGCGCAAGCCGGCTGTGTCCGCGCGCTGTTCGCTGAAGGGGATCGTCGCACGGCGCATGTATGAAGCAGTTGCGCCCTTTGCCGCCGAATGCTTCATCACGCCGATGGCGGCGGTCGCGGGCGGCGTGGCGGACGAGATTCTGGCCGCGATGCTGGGCGCGGCCAGGCTCGACCAGGCCTATGTCAACAATGGCGGCGACATCGCGCTGCATCTCGGCGCAGGCGAGCGGTTCAGCGTCGGCCTGGTGGACCGGCCCGACGGGCAGGGCGTGATGCGGACCATGATCGTCGAGGCCGACGATCCCGTGCGCGGGATTGCGACCAGCGGCCGCCATGGCCGGAGTTTTTCGCTCGGCATTGCCGACGCCGTGACGGTGCTGGCGCGCACGGCGTCGCAGGCGGACGCCGCCGCCACGATCATCGCCAATGCGGTCGATCTGCCCGGGCATCCCGCGATCGTCCGCCGTCCCGCGGAAGAGATCCAGCCCGACAGCGACCTCGGCGCACGCCTCGTCACCCGCGACGTCGGCGAATTGCCGCGCGGCGAAATTGCCGCGGCGCTGGAATCCGGTGCGGAACGTGCCCGTCAATTATTCGATCGCGGACTGATCGAGGGTGCCATGCTGCAGCTTTGTGGTGATATGCTCGTCATCGGCACGAAACACATCGAACGGGATCGACCGCGTCCGCGCCTTGCCGAGAGCGCGGTCCATGCCTGAACGGGAAAGCGAACCGGGGAAACAGAGATGAGCGCGATCATCCGCAAGATCGTCACCGTCGTCGAGGAGACGCAGATGGAGATGGGACGCACGGTGTCGCCGCCGACCCGGCGTGCCGCCGCGATCGCCGTGATCGAAAATCCCTTTGCCGGAAGATATGTCGAGGATCTGTCGCCGCTGATCGCGATCGGCGAGGAGCTCGGCGAGCTCCTGGCGAAGCGCGCGGTCGCGGCGCTCGGCATCGATGGGTCCAAGGCGCAGAGCTACGGCAAGGCCGCCGCCGTCGGCGAGAACGGCGAACTGGAGCATGCCGCCGCGATCCTGCATCCGAAGATGGGTGCGCCGGTGCGTAAAGCCCTGAGCAAGGGCGCGGCCCTGATCCCGTCCTCGAAGAAGCGCAGCGGCCCGGGCACCACGCTCGACATTCCGCTCGGGCACAAGGACGCGGCCTTCGTGCGCAGCCATTTCGACGGTATGGAAGTGCAGGTCAACGACGCGCCGCGCGCCAACGAGATCATGGTTGCGGTCGCCGTCACCGACAGCGGGCGTCCGCTGCCGCGCGTCGGCGGCTTGACGGTTGCGGAAATCAAGGGCGAAGACGGCCTGCGGTAGAGCATGATCCGGACCCGGAGGGTCGCGTTTGCGCAAAGCGAGAACCGGTTTTCCGACAAGATCATGCTCGAGACATAGGGGTCATAACAGTGGAGGTTGGGATGCGAGCAAGACATACTCTTTTCGGCGCGGCGTTCGCGCTGCTGGCGGCCGGCATGGCGAATTCCGCCATGTCGAACTCGGTCATGGCGCAGGACATCAAGATCGGCGAGATCAACAGCTATTCGCTTCTGCCGGCCTTCACCGAGCCCTATCGCAAGGGCTGGCAGCTCGCGGTCGAGGAGATCAATGCGGCCGGCGGCATCAACGGCAAGAAGCTCGTCGTCGTCTCCAAGGACGATGGCGGCAAGCCGGCCGACGCTCAGACCGCGGCCAATGAGCTGGTCTCCAGCGAAGGCGTCGCCATGCTCGCGGGCACCTTCCTGTCCAATATCGGACTCGCGGTCAGCGATTTCGCCAACCAGAAGAAGGTGTTCTTTCTGGCGGCCGAGCCCCTGACCGACGCCATCACCTGGTCGAAGGGCAACAAATATACGTTCCGCCTGCGTCCCTCGAACTACATGCAGGCTGCGATGCTGGTGGAGGCGGCCGCGAAGCTGCCGGCCAAGCGCTGGGCGACGATTGCGCCGAATTATGAATACGGCCAGTCGGCGGTCGCCGTGTTCAAGAAGCTGATGTCGGAGAAGCGGCCCGACATCCAGTGGGTCGACGAGCAGTGGCCGCCGCAGGGCAAGATCGACGCGGGTCCGGTGGTGCAGGCGGTTGCCGCCGCCAACCCGGAGGCGATCCTCAACGTCACCTTCGGCGCCGACCTCGTCAAGCTCGTGCGCGAGGGCAACACCCGCGGCCTGTTCAAGGACCGTGCCGTGGTGTCGTTCCTGACCGGCGAGCCGGAATATCTCGATCCCCTCAAGGACGAGACGCCGCAAGGCTGGATCGTCACCGGCTATCCCTGGTATTCGATCAAGACGCCGGAGCACGATGCATTTCTGAAGGCGTATCAGGCCAAGTATAACGACTATCCGCGCCTCGGCTCGATCGTCGGCTACCAGACCATCAAGTCGGCGGCCGCGATCCTGGCGAAGGCCAACTCGACCGATCCGGAGAAGCTGATCGCAGCCGCGGAGGGTCTCTCGGTGCCGTCGCCGTTCGGCGAAATCACCTTCCGCAAGATCGACCACCAGTCGACGCTCGGCGCCTTCGTCGGCAAGACGGCGCTGAAGGACGGCAAGGGCGTGATGGTCGACGCCGCCTACAAGAAGGGCTCGGACTATCTGCCGAGCGACGCCGAAGTCGCGAAGATGCGTCCGAAGGAGTGACACTCTTCTCCCTCTCCCCGGCTGCGGGGAGAGGG
>NZ_JAGWUA010000079.1 GCF_028868675.1 Bradyrhizobium sp. | reverse complement strand
TGCCGCGGCGTTGCCGCGTAACGCGCTCGGCAAGGTGATCAAGGAAAGAGTGCGGGCCGAAGCGGCGCCGCCGCCCGAAAGGATACTGGAGGGTCAGAGGCCATGAGGCTCAAGGTCGGTATCGACGTCGGAGGCACGTTCACTGACTTCATTGTCGCGGGACACGGTCGTGAACCGTTGTTTCACAAGGTCTTGTCGACGCCGGAGGATCCATCCATCGCGGTTCTGACGGGTCTGCAGGAGATCGCGGGGATCATCGCGCCCGACACGGACGTCGCAGCCTTCGTCAAGCGCATCGACACGATCGTGCACGGCACGACGGTCACGACCAATGCGACGCTCACGCATACCGGCGCCAAATCGGCCCTCATCACCACCAGGGGCGTCCGTGACGCGCTGGAGATGCGGCGCGGCATTCGGGAACGGCAGTACGATAATCGCTACACCAACGTAAGTCCTCTCGTCGCGCGCTACCTGCGCGCCGGCGTCGGCGGCAGGCTCGATCGCGATGGGAACGAAGTCGAGCCGCTCTCTCTCGACGACATCCATGCGGCCATCGACTTGTTCCGGCAGGAGAACGTGGAGGCCGTCTCGATCTGCCTCATGAATTCGTTCGCCAATCCCGAGCACGAGCGGGCGGCGGCCGAGATCGTGCGCAAGGAGCTTCCGGGCGCCTATCTGAGCGTTTCGAGCGATCTGCTGCCGTCGATCCGGTTCTACGAGCGGGTGAGTACAACGGCGCTGAATTCGTATGTCGGGCCGAAGCTCAACCGTTATCTCGACCAGCTGGTCGACCGACTGAAAGTGGCCGGTTTCAATGGCGTGCTGCTGATCGTGCAATCGAACGGCGGTGTCATTTCGCCGCAGTTGGCGCGTGAAAGGGCGGCGCTCACGCTGCTATCGGGGCCTGCTGGCGGGCCTGCCGCGGGCCTGTTCTATGCAGGGGCGCTCGACAGTGATCGCTGCATCGTTACGGATATGGGGGGAACGAGCTTCGAAGCCTCCGCGGTCGTCGGTGCGCCTCTGACGGTCAATGACGGCGAGATCTCCCGGCACAAGATCGCGCTGCCGATGCTCGATATCCACACCATTGGCGCCGGCGGTGGATCGATTGGCTGGCTCGACGAGGGCGGGCTCCTGCGCATGGGGCCGCAGAGCGCAGGCGCGGCTCCGGGCCCGGCCTGCTATGGCAAAGGGGGCACCTTGCCGACGACGACGGATGCCAATCTCGTGCTCGGCTATCTCGATCCGGCCTACTTTGCCGGCGGAAAGATGCAGCTCGACGTAGCCGCAGCGCGCCGTGCAATCGAGGCCCATGTCGCACGGCCGATGGGACTGACGGTCGAGGAAGCGGCGGCCGGCATGTACCGCGTCGCCTGCAACAACATGGCTCAGGGCGTGCGCGAGGTAACGATCAAGCGCGGCTTCGATCCGCGGGAATTTCCATTCATCGCCGCCGGCGGCGCCGGACCGATTCACTCGTGTCTGATCTGCTCCGAACTCGCAATTCCGCTGCTGATCGTGCCATGGTCGTCGTCGGTGCTCTGTGCGTTTGGAATGCTCCTGTCCGATCTGAGGCACGATTTCGTGCGGACTTTCGTCTCGAGGATCGCCGATCTGGACTGGGCGTCGCTCGATGCGACCATCTCGCAGATGCGCGCGGAAGGCGACCGCCTGCTCGATGAAGAGCGGGTCGCGCAAGAGCGACGCAATTTCGTGGTGCGTTTCGACTGCCGCTACGTGAAGCAATATCACGAAGTATCCGTCGCGGTGCCCTGGGCCGCGATTGAACGCGAGTCGGTGGCCGAAATTGCAGGCGCCTTCCACGCCGAGCACCGTCGGCTGTATGGCTACTCGCTGGAGGCGGAAAAGACTCCCATCGAACTCATCAACGTTCGACTGCAGGCCATCGGAACGACGGAAAAGGCAGTCTATTCGGAAGATCCATACGCAGGTCTTGACGGAAGTCATGCGCTCAAAGGTGAGCGCGCGGTATACATACCCGAAGCGAACAAGTTCAAGAGGGTGCCGATCTACGATGGTCACCGGCTCAAGCATGGTGCACGGATTGCGGGGCCAGCACTGATCGAGTCCGTCACGACGGCGATCTTCGTCTCGGCGGACTACGACGGCGTCG
Source organism: Bradyrhizobium sp. (assembly GCF_028868675.1). Lineage (GTDB taxonomy): Bacteria > Pseudomonadota > Alphaproteobacteria > Rhizobiales > Xanthobacteraceae > Bradyrhizobium. The sequence continues at coordinate 18,135 of NZ_JAGWUA010000079.1, read as the reverse complement.
TCGATCGCTACCGATCGTTCGTCGTCTATCTGAAGGGCCATGAGCATCTTGCGCGCTCGTGTTTGCAGGCAGAACCTGAAAAGGCCTTCGCATGAAGATCGATCCGATCCTGCTGTCAGTCTATGCGAGGACGTTCAAGTCGATCACCGACGAGATGTCTATCTCGATGCAGCAGACCACGCGCTCGCCGATCCTGTGCGAGGCCAAGGATTTCGTCACGGGTCTGTACGACGCCGAAGGGCAGATGCTGGAGCAGACCGAGAACCTGCCGATCCTTGCCTTCTCGTTGGCGCCGGTCTGCAAGCATATTCGCGACTATTATGGCGACGACATCCATCCCGGCGACGTCATCTTCCACAACGACGTGTTCTCGCTCGGCAATCAGAACAACGATGTCGCGGTCTACAAGCCGGTGTTCTTCCAGGACAAGCTGGTGGCCTGGACCGCGGTAAAGGGCCATCAGGCCGATATCGGCGGCAATGTCGCGGGCGGCTACAACCCCAACGCCGTCGAGGTGTGGCAGGAGGCGCTGCGCATCCCGCCGATCAAGATCTACGAAAAGGGCAAGCTTCGAAAGGACGTTTGGGACCTCATCTTCGCAAACATTCGTTTCGACATCGTGCAGCACGACATGAAGGCGGAGATCGGTGCCTGCACGGTTGGCGAGCGGCGACTGCTCTCGATGCTGGAGAAGTATGGCCTCGAGAGTTTTCTCGCGCACAAGCAGGCGCTGTTCGACGCCACGCGCAAGATGATGGAAGCCGAGATCGCCGCCATACCGAATGGCGTGTACCACGGCGAGGGCAATGTCTACTACGACGGACGCCATGAAGGCTCCAAATTCGTGATCCGCGTCACGATCACCGTCGAGGACAGGAAGATCAGGTTCGATTACTCGCGGACGGACCAGCAGACGAACGGCTTCGTCAACGGCACGTTCACTTCGAGCGCCTCGGCGACGGTGCTGACCTTGTTGCAGATGGTCAATCCGGACATTCCGCACAACGAGGGCATGGTCGCTCCCATCGAGATCGTGATCCCCGAAGGAACGATCCTGAATGCGAGCTATCCGAAGGCGACGACCTTCGGCAATCATCTCTGTCCGCCGAATGCCGAGGCGATCCAGCGCGCGCTGGCACCGGTCATCCCCGACAGGGTGACCGCCGGCTGGAACAACCTTCTCTGCTCGCTGACGACCGGTCTCGATCCGAAGAAGGGCGATCCCTACGTCGATATCGGCTTCATGGGACTGAAGGGCGGATCCGGCGGCATGCAGGGCACGGACGGTTACGACCACATCGGCATGATCGATGCGTCCGGAGGTGTGCTCGACCAGGATTACGAAATGTTCGAGCAGCAGACACCGCACCGCCTGCTCCGGCACGAATACTTGATGGACTCGGCTGGCGCAGGCCAATGGCGTGGTGGCCTCGGCGTCGAGACCGTTTTCGAGATCGGATCGGAGAACACGCAACTCGTAACCTTCGGCGATGGCGATTTCGAACCGGCTTTCGGCCTGTTCGGAGGAGGCAGCGGCACGCTCAACTTCATTCGGCTCGAATATCCGGACGGCCGTAAAGTCACGCCGCGTAACAAGGACCTCATCACAGGCGTGCCGGCGGGCACGATCTATCACCAGCAGGCCGGCGGCGGCGGCGGCTACGGCGATCCGAAGCTGCGTGATCGCGCTGTGCTGCGCCGGGAAATACGCGACGGGCTGATCTCATCATCTGCGGCGCGCAGCCTCTACGGATACGAGGTCGCGGCCGAGCAACGAGACGCAATGCCATGACCCGTGTCGAGCGATATCTGGTCCCGCGCACGATCGCTGAAGCGGCAGGGGGCTTGCGCGACGGGAACGTCACGATCTTCGCGGGTGGCACCGATCTGATGCCACAGTCGAAATCGGGCAAGGCAAAGTTCGGTACGTGCCTGATGAATATCAGGCGGATCGGCGAGTTGCGGGGGATCAAGCGCACGGCGAGCGGCTTTAGCATCGGCGCGCTGACGACGATCACGGACTTGCGCGACAGTCCCGAGATAAAGGTCGGCTTTCCCGCGCTTTGGCGGGCCAGCGATCATTTTGCCAGCGACCAGATACGCAACGCGGCGACCATCGGCGGCAATCTCGCCAATGCGTCTCCTGCAGGCGATACGCTGGTCCCGCTTCTGGTGTTCGACGCGCGCGTCGTTCTCGTGTCCAGGCCCAACGGCGCCCTGCAGACACGAACGATCCCCATGACCGAGTTTCTGGTCGGACCCGGGAAGACCAGCCGCAGGCCCGACGAACTGCTGACCGCAGTGGAAATGGATGCGCCTCCGCCTGGTTTCACCAGCCGGTTTTTCAAGTTCGGTACCCGACCGGCGCTCGACATATCGACGATTTCGATCGGCCTTGGCGCCGTCCGCGACGGCGAGAAGTTGCGAAACGTTCGCGTTGCCATCGGTGCCGCCGCGCCGACGCCGATCCGCGCGCCGCATGTGGAGGAGGCGCTCGAAGGGAAGGTCGTCGACGGGGCGACGATCGCGGCGGCGGTGAGCGCCGCCGATTGCGACATCCGTCCGATCAGCGACCTGCGCGCGTCGGAATGGTATCGCCACGAGCTGGTGCACAACATGCTTGAAAGGATGCTGTCCGATGTCGGCCACGGTTGATATCGCGTTCACGCTGAACGGCGTCGAAACATCCATTCGCGTTCCGGTGACGATGAGCGCGCTGGAGATGATGCGTGACGCGCTCGGCCTCACGGGGACGAAATACGGCTGCGGGGAGGGCGAATGCGGCGCTTGCACCATCCTGGTCGACGGCGCGACGGTCAATTCGTGTCTGCTGTTCGCCGTCGATTGCGACGGGCGTGATGTCGTTACGATCGAAGGGCTTGCGGCGAATCCGTTGGGCGAGAGGCTGCGCGCCAGTTTCGTCGAGCACGGGGCGGTACAGTGCGGCTTTTGCACTCCCGGCTTCGTCATGCAGTCGCACCATGTCCTTACGAAGAGCCCGCATGCAGACGCCGAGGAGGTTCGCCGAGGGGTCGAAGGTAATTTGTGCAGGTGCACCGGCTACAAGAAGATCGTCGAGGCGATTTCTGCAGCCGAGCGCGTCGGGTAGGAGGCCGGTATGAACGTGCGCGAGAAGGCGTCCGGCGACACGCTGATCGGCAAGCGTATCCCGAAAATGGATGCACCGCAGAAGGCGAGCGGGAAGACGCGCTATGTGCACGACATCAACCTGCCGGGCCAGCTGCACGCCAAGATATTGCGATCAGCGCATGCTCACGCCGGAATCCGTTCGATCGACGTCTCGCAGGCCCGTTCGCTTCGCGGCGTGCATGCGGTCATCACCGCACAGGATCTGCCGTTCCAGCGTCCCATCGGCGTGGCGAAGGACCATCTGCCGCTCAAGCGGGATCGGGTGCGCAGCTTGCGCGATGAGATTGCCGCAGTCGCTGCCGACACGGAGGAGATTGCCGAGGCCGCACTGAAGCTGATCAGGGTCGACTACGAGCCGCTTCCGGTGGTCGCGACCGCCGAAGATGCGCTGCGGCCGGGTGCGCCGGCGCTCCATGGCGAGGACCTCGTCTGCGTCAATCGCAACGGAACGACCGAGGTCGTGCACCGCGCTGCTCCCGGCAACGTCGCCATGACGTTCGACTACAGTCAGGGTGACATCGCCAGGGGCGAGACCGAATCCGATGCGATCGTCGAGGACGTCTTCTGGCTGCACTACGTCACGCACTGCTGCATGGGCGTGTCCGGCGTGATTGCCGAATTCGATTCCAATGGCAACCTCACGCTCTATTCGAACTCGCAGGTTCCCTTCCTGCACCGCCGCGAATTCGGCGAACTGCTCGGCATGGATCCGGGACGCATCCGGATCATCCAGCCGCCGATCGGTGGCGGGTTCGGCTCCAAGCTCGACATCTATCCGTTCGAACCGATCGCCATCTACCTCGCGCAGATCACGCAGCGACCGGTCAAACTGGTCTTCACCCGCGAGGAGGAGTTCCTGGCCTCGCCGACCCGCCAGCCGGTGTTGCTGAAGATGCGATCCGGCTGCACGAAGGACGGCATCCTGACGTTCCGCGACGTCGAGACGGTGCACGACAACGGCGCCTATACGTCGTGGGGGGCGACGACCCCGTTCGTCATGATGCAGACGATTTCATCGCTCTACCGCGTACCCAACTGCAACTATCAGACCCGCGCCATCTATTCGAACAATCCCTATGCCGGGTCGTTCCGCGGCTATGGCAACCTGCAGGCGACCTTCGCCGTCGAGGCGCACATGGATCGGCTCGCCGAATCGATCGGGATGGATCCGCTGGATTTTCGACTGAAGAATGCGCAAGACCCCGGCGAGGTGACGCCGCAGGGGATGAATTTCCGGACATGCGGCTTCAAGGATTGCCTCAGGATAGCCGCCGAACGCAGCGACTACCAGCGCAAGCATCGCGACAACGTCGCACGCTGGCGCGATCCTGACCCGATCAAGCGCGGCGTGGGGATGGCGTCGATGCTGCATGTCGGCGGCGGCGCCAAGATCTATCAGTCGGACGGCTGCGGCACGATTCTCAAGCTCGACGATTTCGCCCACGTGACGCTGATCACGGGCGCGTCCGAGATCGGGCAGGGATCGGAAACCGTGCTCGCCCAGCTCGTGTGCGAAGAACTCGGCCTGCCGCTGTCCTCCGTGACCGTCGTCAACAACGACACCGACGTCACGCCCTGGGATGTCGGCGTGCACGCCTCCCGGACGACCTTCATCGCCGGCAACTCCGCGATCGGGGCGGCACGCAAGGCCAAGGACAAGATATTGGCTGCGGCCGCCGTCAAGTTCGACGGCAAGGCGGACGAGTACGACCTCAAGGGCGGCATCGTCGTCGATCGCAGGACCGGAAACGGGCTCATCGAGATCGACAAGCTGATCCGCTCGCTGCACTTCTCGGAGAAGGCCGAACTGGTGATGACGACCTTCTACTACGAGCCGCCGAGCCAGCACCAGGACAAGAAGTTCAAGGGCGACGTCTCGGCGGCTTACGCCTGGGCGACGCAGGTCGTGGAAGTCGAGGTCGATACGCGGACGGGCATCGTGCGTCTCCTGAAAGTCAACGCCGCGCATGATGTCGGCCGGGTCATCAACCGCCTCGGCATCGAAGGTCAGATCGAGGGCGGCATCGTCATGGGGCAGGGCTATGCCCTGACCGAGGACCTGATCGTCGATCATGCCGTCGTCCGCAACCCGAACTTCCGCGACTACAAGCTCGTCACCGCGCCCGAGATCCCGGAGATGGACGTCAGCTTCATCGAGACGATGGACGGCGAGGGGCCGCAGGGTGCCAAGGGGGTCGGCGAGGCGCCGGCGATCTGCGTGGCGGCGGCGGTGGCCAATGCCATCTACAACGCCACCGGCGTGCGCATCACCGCGCTGCCGTTCACGCCCGAGCGGGTCTACCGCGCGTTGCGCGGGCAGGCGAAGCCTCCGGTCTGGGACGTCGGCTCATGAAGCGGCGGACCGTCCTCAGCATGGAGCAGGCGCTGTCGTTGCCGTCGGCAACCCTGCGCTTCGCGCAGTTGGGATGGCGGGTCATCCGCATCGAGGCGACGCCGACGCCGGGCGGGCTGCCCGGGGATCCCAACCGCTATATCGGCGCGCGCGTCGCCGATGACGATCGCCGCAGCTATTTCATCGCGCCCAATGTCGGCAAGGAGGCGATCGCCCTCAATCTCAAGGACGCGCGCGGTCAACTGGTGCTGCGCCGCCTGCTCCGGGAACTCGACGTCGACGTGTTCTGCTGCAACACGGTGCCCGCGCGCTATGCCTCGCTCGGGATCGACTACGCGACGCTGTCGGCGGCGAAGCCGGACCTGATATGGGCGGGCATTTCCGCGATGGGCCCGGACTATCCGGACGCTCCGGGCTACGACCCCGTCATTCAGGCGATGTCCGGCTACATGGAGGTCACCGGCGATTCCGACGGTCCGCCGATGCTGGCGGGCATTCCGGTGATCGACCTCAAGGCCGGCGACGAGGTGTACGCCAACGTCATGCTGGCCCTGCTCGAGCGGCATGAGACCGGCCGTGGCAGGGCGGTCCACGTCTCCATGCTGCAAGCCGCCGCCTCGTGGCTGATCACGCTGCTTCCTCTGATCGATTTCGACTGCAAGCCGGACGAGATCACGCGGGCCGGCAACGAGCATCGCAAGTTCATCCCGACCAATGTCTATCCGGCCAGGGATGGTTTCATCTTCATGGCCATCGGCAGCGACGTGCAGTGGAAGCGCCTCACGGCCTTACCCCGGTTCAGCGCGGCCGCCAACGCGGTGCGCGTCACCAACGAAGGGCGACATCGCGAGCGAAAGCAGATTCATCTCGACCTGGCCGCGGTCACCGCCCGTGCCACGGTCGACGAACTCCTCGCTGATCTGCGCGGCGCGACCATTCCGGTGACGCGCATCCTCGATATCCGCCAGGTGCGCGAACTGCCGCAGCTCCGCGACAAGCTGACCTGCACCAGGATGCCCGATGGTCGGACCATCCACATGCAACCTCTTGCCGTCGATCGCCTCGGCGCCGATCAGGTGATGCCGTTTCCGCCGCGCTACGGCGCCGATACCCGCCGGGTGCTTGCGGAAGCCGGTTATCCGGCTGCCGAGGTCGATGCGTTGATCGGGGAGGGCGTTGCGGCATGAAGACGGCCTCGCCTGTCGACGCGGCGGCCGCACGAGAAAGTTCAGTGGTAGACAGGAGGAAGAGCATCATGAGGGCAAGTTGGGTGACCGCCCTGGGGTTGGCGGGGCTGCTCTGCGCCGGCGGCGCGTCGGGCCAGGAGATCACGATCGGCGTCACGATGGGGACCACCGGTCCCGGTGCGTCGCTCGGCATCAACTACAAGAACGCTTTTCAACTCATGCCGAACGCCATCGACGGCGTTCCCATCAAGTATGTCATCCTCGAGGATGGCTCCGATCCGACCGCTGCCGCGAAGAACGCGCGCCAGCTCGTGGCCGAGAATCACGTCGACGCCCTGATGGGGGCGGTGTCCGTGCCTTCGACCACCCAGATAGCGTTGATTGCCGAAGAAACCAAGACGCCCCTCATCGCGCTGGCACCGGTCGCGTTGCCGCCGGAGAAGCTCGGCTGGGTGTTCATCGTCCCGCAGCCGGTGCCCCTGATGATGGGCGCGGTCGTCGACGATCTGAAATCCAAGTCGATCAAGACGGTCGGCTACATCGGTTTCTCGGACTCCTGGGGCGATCTCGTGCTGAAAGCCCTGAAGCAGAGCGCGGATCCCGCCGGGATCAAGATCGTCGACGAGGAACGCTATGCGCGCGCCGACACCGCGGTCACCGGCCAGATCGTCAAGATACTGATCGCCAAGCCCGATGCGGTCGTGGTCGGCGGTTCGGGCACCGGCGGAGCGCTGCCGCAGATCGCGCTGCGCGATCGGGGATACAAGGGCCCGGTGTATCACAACCACGGCACGATCAACCGCGAGTTCATCAAGGTCGGCGGTGCGGCGGTCGACGGCGCAATCGCGCCGACCGGTCCGCTGATGGTCGCCGAGGAGTTGCCGGACAGCCATCCCGTCAAGAAGGTCGCGGTCGATTTCGACCAGGCCTACGAGAAGATCTTCGGTGCCGGCAGCCGCAACGCGTTCGCCGGCTACAGCTATGACGGCTTTCTGTTGCTCAAGGCCGCCATTCCCGCGGCGCTGAAAGCCGGCAAGCCGGGTACTCCGGAATTCCGCCAGGCGCTGCGTGACGCCCTGGAGTCCGGTCAGGCGGTCGTTGGCGTCCACGGCGTGTACACCCAGACGAAGTCGGACCACATAGGTCTCGACGGTCGCGCCGTCGTTCTCGCCGTGGTCGACGGCGGCGCCTGGCGCTTGCTGAAGAAGTAGCAGAGGTAACCGCGGGGCATCCCGCTTTCTCCGAGGCGGTCAATCCGGTCATCCGCCTCGGCAGTTGCTTCCTCGAGTCGCCTGAGAATTGCGATGAATCTCGATATCGCATTGTGGCTGTCGCAGGATGCGATCACCAACGGCGCAGTCTATGCGCTGTTGGCGATCGCGCTGGTTCTCGTCTACACGGTGACGCGGATCATCTTCGTGCCGCAGGGCGAGTTCATCTCCTTCGCAGCGCTCTCGCTGGCGTCGCTGCAGGCGGGGCAGGTGCCCGGCACCGTGTATCTCCTGATCGCCGGGGGCATCCTGGTCGTGGCGGCCGATAGCGTTGGATTGCCCCGGGCGGTGGCCCTGCAGCGTTTGCCCGGACGCCTGATCCGCCAGATGGCGCTCCCGCTTGCGGCAGGCGGCATTGCCTGGTGGTCGGCATCGCGGCCGGACGATCTGTGGCTCCAGATCGTGGCCACCCTGGCGATCGTCACGCCCCTCGGCCCAATGGTTTACCGGCTCGCGTTTCAGCCGATAGCCCACGCCTCGGTGCTCGTCCTGCTGATCGTCGCGGTCGCCGTGCACTATGTGCTCACCGGAATGGGTCTGGTGTTCTTCGGGGGCGAAGGCCTCCGCAGCAATCCCTATTCGTCGCTCTCCTTCAATGTCGGCGTTCTCAACGTCACGGCGCAGAGCCTCTTGATCGTTTTCGCCAGCGTCACGTTGATGGCCGCGCTGTGGTTCGTCTTCGAGAGGACGCTTTACGGCAAGGCGTTGAACGCCACCGCGATCAACCGGACGGGGGCGCAGTTGATCGGGGTCTCGCCGAGTTTTTCCGGGCAACTGAGCTTTGCGCTCGCAGCCTTCATCGCCGCCATCTCGGGCTTGCTGATCGCGCCAACCACGACGGTCTATTACGACACCGGCTTTCTGATCAGCCTGAAGGGTTTCGTCGGGGCGACCGTTGGCGGCATGGCGAGCTATCCGCTGGCGGTGGTGGGATCGCTGCTGGTCGGATTCCTCGAAGCGGGGTCGTCGTTCTGGTGGAGCGCCTTCAAGGATTCGCTCGTGTTCACCCTGATCGTCCCGGTCTTGCTGTGGCGCTCGCTTGCCACGCCGCACAGCGAAGGGGATGAGAGACAGTGAAGGCGCGGCTGCCGCCGATGATCGCGATCGCCGCCATCGCCGCGGCGCCGCTGCTGTTGTCGGACTACTACATCATCTTGATGAACTATATCGGGCTGGCGAGCCTCGTCGCCCTTGGCCTGGTGCTGCTCACCGGCGTCGCGGGCCTCACGTCGTTCGGCCAGGCCGCCTTTGTCGGGTTGGGCGCCTACGCGACGGCGGTCGTGACCACCAGGTACGGTTGGTCGCCGTGGCTGGGATTGGCCGTCGGCATGACGCTCACCGCGACGGCGGCGCTGTTCCTTGGCTTCATCACGCTGCGGCTGTCCGATCAATATCTCCCGCTCGGCACGATCGCATGGGGCATCAGCATCTATTTTGCCTTCGGCAACCTGGTGTTCCTGGGCGAGCATTCGGGCATACCCGGAATTCCGCCGCTCTCGCTCTTTGGCTGGACCATCGATACGGGTTGGCGGCTGTATCTCGTGATCTGGCTGGTCGTGCTGCTGGCGCTGCTCGCGGCGAGGAATTTGCTGGACTCGCGCATCGGCCGGGCAATCCGGACGTTGAACGGCCACGCCAGGATGGCCGAGAGCTTCGGCGTCGACACCGGCCGGCTGAAGATAATCGTCTTCGTCTATTCGGCCTTGCTGGCCAGTCTGGCCGGCTGGCTGTACGCGCACTTCCTGCGCTACGTCAGCCCGTCGCCGTTCGGCATCAACGCCGGGATCGACTACCTCTTCATGGCGGTGATCGGCGGCTCCGGGCATATCTGGGGTGCGGTGGCAGGCGCCTCCATCCTGACGCTGATGAGGGAATGGCTCAAGGACATCCTGCCCCACCTGCTTGGGCGCAATGGCAACTACGAGATCATCGTTTTCGGCCTGCTGGTCGTGCTGCTGCTGCATCGCACGAGCAGCGGACTGATGCCTTTTCTCGTCCGGATGCTTCCCGGTGGACGGCTGCTCAGGCCCGTAGCGGCAGCACCCTTGCCGCAACGGCCTCGATTGGCGAGGGGCGAGACGCTGCTGGCGATCGATCGGGTCTCCAAGAGCTTCGGAGCCATCGGTGCGGTGCGCGAACTGTCATTTGAGCTGAAGGCCGGGGGCATTGTCGGACTGATCGGGCCGAACGGCGCAGGCAAGAGCACGGTATTCAATCTGGCCACTGGGCTGCTGCCGGTGACTGCGGGGTCGATCATGTTCCGAGGTCAGCGTATCGAGCGCCTCGGCAGCCGCGAGATTGCCGAGCTCGGCATTGCCCGCACCTTCCAGCATCCGAACCTCCTTGCCGACCGCAGCGCGCTCGAGAACGCCGCCATCGGCGCGCATCTCCGCGGCGAGGCCGGCCTGATTGCGGCCAGCCTGCGGCTGGAGCGTGCCGAAGAAGCGCGCTTGCGCGACGAGGCGGCACGGCAGCTCGAGCGCGTCGGCCTGGGCGCGAATTTGCATGATGCCGCCGGCAGTCTTCCGCTCGGATCGCAACGCATCCTGGAAATCGCGCGCGCCTTGTGCGCCGATCCGCTGCTCCTGCTGCTCGACGAACCCGCCGCCGGGCTGCGCCACCTGGAGAAGCAGGCGCTGGCAGCATTGCTTCGCGACTTGCGCGACGATGGCGTCAGCATTCTCCTCGTCGAGCACGACATGAACTTCCTGATGGGGCTCGCCGACCGCGTGCTGGTCATGGAATTCGGCCGCTTGATCGCCGATGGCCCGCCGCATGCGGTTCAGAGCGATCCGGCCGTGCTGGAAGCCTATCTCGGAGTTGCAGCGTGAGCCGCCGGGAGGCACCGGCGCTGCTCGTCGCGCGCGACGTGACCGTTGCCTACGGCAAGGTTGCGGCGGTCTGCGGCGTATCATTCGACATTCGCCTCGGCGAAGTGGTGAGCATCGTCGGCCCCAACGGCGCCGGTAAGACCACGTTGCTCGCCGGATTGATGGGGCTGCTTCCGCTGCGCGGGGAGGTGGAGCGGTTCGGCAAGGGCGCCGTGCCGCCGCCGACCGTCGAGCAGCTCGTGCGCGCGGGCATGGGGCTGATCCCGGAGCGGCGCGAGCTGTTCGCCACGCTTTCGGTGGAGGACAATCTGCGCCTTGGCGGATTTGACCGCTGGCGTCAGGGCGAGCGCGACGGCGCAACGGATCTGGCCAACATCTATGCGCTCTTTCCGCAACTTCGGGAGCGCCGGCACCAGCAGGCCGCCACGCTGTCCGGCGGCGAGCGCCAGATGCTGGCGATGGGCCGCGCCTTGATGGCCAGACCGAAGCTGCTGCTGTTGGATGAGCCGAGCCTCGGTCTCGCGCCGCTGGTGACCCGCGAGATATTCCGGATCATCGATCGATTGCGGACCGAGGGCGTATCCATCCTGCTGGTCGAGCAGAACGCCAGCGCCGCCCTGCAGCTGGCCGACTACGCCTACGTCATGGAATCCGGCTCGTTCGTCCTCGAGGGACCGGCCGCCGAACTGGCTCGCAACGAGCGCGTGATCGAGGCCTACCTGGGTCTTGCCCCGGTCGAAGGGCCACGGAAACTTCAACGAGAAACCGCCAAGCAACAGGTGTAGACGATGACGAAGCCAGGCGAAGCCAAACTTTCATATCTGTTCCAGAAAGCCAGATGGGGGCGCTTCGAACTGAAGAACCGCGTCAAGTACGGGGCTTGCTGCGTCTCCAACTACAACACCCGTGACGGTCATATCACGCCGCGCGAACTCGCCCGTACGAAGGTCATCGCCGAGACCGGCTGCGGGATGATCACCAATCAGGGCGCCTATCCCGATCCGCGCGGAGAGGGTAAGGCCTATTTCCGCCAGGTCGCGATCTTCGACGACAAGTTTCTGCCGCAGTTCGAGACGATCGCGCGCACCATTCATGACAATGGCGGAGTTGCGATCCAGCAGATCCTGCATGCGGGGCGCTACGGAGGCATCGATCTCGGCTATTGCGTGCAGCCGTCCATCGTGCCGCAGACGTTGCCGCATTTCCGGTCGCCTCGCGAAATCACGCGCGACCAGATCCGGCAGACCATCAGGGAGCACGCCGAGGCGGCGGCGCGCGCCGTCAGGGCGGGATTCGACGGCACTGAAGTGACGAGCTTCATGGGCTACTTGCTCGCCAATTTCAATTCACGCTTCACCAACCAGCGGACGGACGAGTATGGCGGCTCGATCGAGAACCGCGGCCGCTTCATGCGCGAGCTGATCGATGCGATCAAGCAGGCGACACCGGACAATCCGTTGATCCTGCGCCTGAACGGCGCCGAGCTGATGGACCGCTGGGGCGGCAATTCCGAAGACGAATGTTTCGAGCTGATGCGCCAGGCGGCCGGCTGCGGCGTCGACATGATCAGCGTCACGGTAGGCTGGCAGGAAGCGCCCGACTCCTCGATCGGCCGCGATATTCCGCCCGGTCACTGGAACCGGCTCGCCGCGCGCGCCAAGAAGCTGTTGCCGGAGGTGCCGATCGCCTTCGGCGTCCGCTTGCCCGATCCGGTGATGGCGAACGAATGCATTGGGAACGGCGAGTTCGATTTTTGGGAGGTCTGCCGGCCATTGCTGGCCGACCCGCAAATGCTGCGCAAGGCGGCCGAGGACCGGCTGGACGAAGTGAGACGTTGCGTCGGTTCGCTGAATTGCCTGTCGCGGCTGTTTCGCGACCTGCCGTATACCTGCACGATGAATCCCGCGCTCGGTCACGAGATCGAGCCGGAATATGCGATCACGCCGGCTGCGGTAAGGAAGAGGATCATGGTGATCGGCGCCGGTCCCGCCGGCATGGAGTTCGCCGTGACGGCGGCGCAGCGCGGACATGACGTCACCGTGTTCGAGAAGTCGGAGCGGATCGGCGGCATGCTGACCGGTTATGCGGCCAACGATCTGGCCAATCGCGCCGATCTGCAGTCGGTCATTTCCTACTATGAGGCGATGGCCCGCAAGCTCAACATCGGGCTTCGGCTGGGCACGACCGTGGACCCGCGCCTGATGCGCGAAATGCTGCATGATTTCGACGTGGCCGTCGTTGCGACGGGGACGGTGCTGCACCGTGCGGCGCTGCCACCCACGGAAGACGGCCGCAAGATTCTCGACGGGCTGGATGTGGCCCTTGGCAGGGAAGCGGTGAACGGCACCGTCGCCGTCCTCGGGGGCGGCAAGGTTGGCCTGACGATCGCCGAATCGCTCGCGAGCCGGGGCCACCCGGTAACCATCATCGAGGGCCAGAAGAGGCTTGCAGGCGACGTGATGCCGTCATTCAAGTGGCGTCACAGCGCCTGGGTCGAAGAGCTCAAGATCGCCTCCGTCACCGGCGCCCGCATGTCGAAGGTGACGGCCGAGGGGGTTCATGTCGTCGACGGCAAGGGCGAGAAGCGGATCATCGGTGCCGACACCGTGATTGCGGCTTCGCCCCGTATTTCGAATCACGGGCTGGTGAACGAGTTTGAATGGATGGTCGACGAACTGCATGTCTGTGGCGACGCGGTCTTGCCGCGCGGGCTCGGACCTTCCATTCATGACGCCTATCGTTTGGGATGCCGGATATGAGCGGCTTGCCCGAACCGGCCGCCTGGCAGGTGATGCTCGACCGGTATGGGGCCTTCTTCGGCAATCTGCGCAGCGGTTCACGGATCGGCGTTGCCCGGCGTTCCGATCTCGGCCGCGGCGAAGCCAGCATCGTGGTGTGGGAGGCGCGTCGCGGCCGGCTCCATGCGGAGCGCAGGCCGTTTCGCGGCTACGCGGACACCTCGCTCGACGTCATGCTCGTCGGCGACGATGGGGCGGTGGCCGAGGTCGAGCGACATCTCGCCGATACCGGCTTGCCGGCGTTGAAGGAGCAGGTTCGACAGGGCGGTTTCGTCTGCTTTCTGCTGCGGACACAATGCGATCTCGTGGAGGCGGGCTATGAAGATGTGCTGCAGTCGATGGGGGTGATTTTCATGGGGGCTTGTCGCTAATGGCGGCCGGGGCCGGAGAGGGCAGAATCAATGATCATCCGCAATCCGCACGGTGCGCCCGATCTGGCATGCGACGAATGCGGCTGCCGCTGGTACGATCGCCAGACCAATGCATGCTACGAATGCGGAACGCCGGTGCCGCGCGCCGAACTTGACGACTATTTGCGTGTCTTGCGCGATTTTCATGCGGCAAGGGGTATCGTCGTCAACTCGCCAGCCGAACGATAGGTCCTTGCAAGACGTCGTCGAGCGCTATGCGCGGGTCACGTTCGAACTGGAGTGTCTTCGAGCAACCGAAGGACGCTTGAGCCAATGATATCCAGCCAGGAAGCGCGCTGCTGCAGAGTTGCAAGCTTGAGGCTTTCCGCGAAAGTCGGGCGCACGGTGTGCGCATAACTGATCGAACCAAGCAGGATGCATAGGATCGCAACGGGCGGGATGTCCCGCTTGATCGACGCCGCGTCGGCCGCCCGCGAGACGACCTCGATGGCCGTCTCGAGATAGCCGCGCAACGGGAAACGGCGCGCAGAGCGGACACGCTCCGCGTTGTCGAGCAGTTCTCGTTGTATGAGAGTGAAAGCCATGGGTCGATCCGCAATCCAGACGATCTGGGCTCGCACGAATCCATGCAAACGCTCGAGCGGATCAACCTTGTCTCTCAAATGATCGGTAAGGACGGCCGTCAGCTCTGTGGCGATCCTCTCGAGGACCGCGCGGTAGAGAGCCTCCTTGCTCGAAAAGTGATGCAACAGAGTCGGATTTCCGATCCCCACCCCGCGCGCAATCGCCGAAAGGGACGCCCCTGCGAATCCTGCTGCGGCGAAATGGCTTTCGGCCTCGTCCAGGACGGCGTCCCTTTTCGAACTGGACGCCGTACGTTTCTTCGTGGCCATCAGATGGTCACGACGTGCTCGGGGTTCGGTTTCCGGTCGCCCGGCGCCTGACTGTAGTCCGCGAACGGTCCGTCCCGTTCGGCAGTCGCCGCGCGGACCCCTTCCTTCTCGGCCTTCTCGATGAAGCGCAGGGCGTCGGGCGTGTTGCGCATCAGGCCGTCGAGAATGGTCCCGAGCGTTTGCGTGGAGTGCAATCCCATGTTCTCATACGCCTGGTTCACGATCAGCTTCATTGCCGACAGCTGAGACAGTGGAATTGACGCGAGCTGTTCCGCTGCCTCTCGCACCGTCTGCTCGAGTTCCGGGAAGGGTACGGACGCGTTGATCAATCCGATTTCCGCGGCACGCTTGCCGGAAAGCGGCTTGCCGAAAAGCGCGAATTCCTTGGCTTTCGTCAGTCCAAGCCGATAGAGCCACATCCCGGACAGGTAACAGCCCCACATGCGGCTGTAGGGCGTCCCGATCTGTGCGTCGTCGGAAGCGATGACGATGTCTGCGCACAAGGCGGTGTCGCTGCCGCCGCCGACGCACCAGCCGTGGACCTGCGCAATCACCGGCTTGGGTGAACGCCACATGCTCATGAATTTCTGGGTCGGTGCGACCGCGGGGGCCGTGGCGAAGACAAAATCCTTGCCCGGGTCCCATTTGCCGTCGGTCTCGAGGTTGTCGCCCCAGTGCTGGAAGCCGTCTCCAAAGTCGTATCCGGCGCAGAAGGCGCGGCCTGCCCCGCGCAGGATGACGACTTTCACTTTCGGATCGCGCGCTGCCAGATTCATCGCGGCTTCGAATTCGTCCGGCATCGGGGGAATGATCGTGTTCAACTGCTCCGGACGATTGAGCGTGATCGTCGCGATTGCCGCATCGACATTGTAGACCAGGGTCTCGAACTTCATGGGTTTCCCTCCAATCACCGATGAGAGGGTATTCGACTGACTAGTCGGTCGTCAATCGGCTTTCTCGTGCGCGTTTGTTCACGGGGTTTCCGTGGGATTCCTGGTGGGCAGCGACAAATCCAGATCCGGCCAAAATCCGCTTGCCGCGCCTCCGATTTAGTTTACTCGCCGTCGCGGATGTCCTCCGCGACGGCCTTCGGAACGATCTGTTGTCCAGGGTATCCGCCTTGAGCCGCAGGACTTTACCGGGGCGGCTTGATTTCGGAGGCGGGAAACACCTGGCCTCCGATCACGGTGCCCCACACTTTGATGTCTTTGATTGCTGCCGGACGCGCATCATGTGGATCGCGTTCGAGGACGGTAAAATCCGCGAGTTTGCCGGGTTCGGTGCTGCCGACCTTGTCGTCGACGCCCAGCACGAATGCAGCGTCGATCGTAATCATCCGCAGCGCCTGATCCAGCGTGACGGTCTGTCCCGCGCCGAGCGTCTTCGTTCCAGACTGGCCCGTTCGCGTCATGGCGAGGGTCACACCAAAGAGCGGCCGCGGTGGTCCGATCGGGTAGTCGGAGTGGAATGTCGTCGGCACTCCCTCGCGGACCAACGTTCCCAGCGGCGACAAATCCTGTGCGCGGTCGGTTCCGAGCACCTTCGGGTACGTTTCGCCACGTAGCCACACGTAGTAGACATTGACGTTCGCAACAGCACCCAATGCCCTGAGCGCGCGTATCTGATCGTAGCGCGCCATGCCGAAATGCTCGAACGAGAAACGATGGTCAAAACGCGGCGCCGTGGATTGCAGGCTGCGAAGAGCCTCGATCGTGGCATCCTGCGCTTCGACGCCGATGGAATGCACGAAGATCTGCTGCCCGTCGCGCCACCAGGGCTCGATGAGTCCCTTGAGTTTTTCCGGGGGTGTCACCCACAGGCCAGACGTTCCGTCGATGTAGCCGGGCGCCCCAGGCTTGAAGGTCAGACCGTTGAAGCTGTCATCCGTGAAGAACTTTATTCCACGGTAGATCAGCCGATCGGTGCTCTTGGCCTGCAGCTCGTGGACCGCGGCGATCGCCTTGTCCGCCGATCCGTACTTGGCCAGGAAAGAGTGCATGGCCGGGATCGCGACGAGGCGCTGCGGCGTGTTCGGGTTGTTGAACACCGCATTCAACAGCGCCGGTTCGCTGTCGACGGAGAAGATGCCCACCGAGTGGTCGGTCGTCAGCGTGATGCCGTTCGAGCGATTGAGGTCGATCAGCCAGCGCATCAGCCTCGTTGCCTCGGCCGGCCTGAGCTTATCGGCGAGCATGGGGACGATGACGTAGCTTGCGGCCGGCACGCCCAGGAATTGTCCGTTGAGCTCACCCTTGTCGTCGCGTCCCACGCCCGGGATCTTGATGTCGTTGGGGATGTTGCGTTGCTTGATGACGACACTGTTGACATAGCCATGGTGTTGCGAGGCGTCCCAAACCAGCACTTGCCGCGTCGTGGAAATCTTGTCGAGGTCCTGCCGCGTCAGGTGTCGACCCATTGCAGGCACGTCCCAGCCCCAGATCAGCAAGGGCGTGGAGGGATCCTTCAAGGCGGCCTCATATCGGCGCATGCGATCGAATGCTTCCGCCTCGTTGGCGACGCCCTTGATGTCGGGGCCGTAGGCCTGGGGCGTGTTGAGCGCAGCGATCGCCGGCAGATTGGATGTAATGGCCCCGAGCAAGGGGTGCTGGTGCGCATCGATGAATCCCGGAAAGACGATCTTCCCTTCCAGCCGTCGATCGACGGTAGTTTCAACGGCGTTCGTCCAGGGCTTGAGTTCGTCGATTGAGTCACCCAGGGAAACGATCCGCCCGTCGCAAACGGCAACCGCCTTCGCCTCGGGGCGGCCGGGGTTCATCGTGTAGAATTTTTTCGCGACAAAGACGGTCTGCTTGGCGCATCGAGGGCGGGCGGAGATGTCCTCATGTGCGGACGCATCGCCATAGAACGCGAACAGGATCGCGGCAGTCGCAGCGGTAAGCATTCCTTTGTGGCTCATGGCCGTCTCCGGGTTGGCTGGCGCGGCCCCCCTGCGAGCTTTCCGCTCTGCCGGGCCTGCCGCGTGGTGCCCGCTGGCGGGAGCGCCAGCGCGTCCATTTCTGTCGAGGTCCCGGCATCGAAGCACAGGCACCTGTCCCGATTTGTCGCAAATGCTACAATCTGGTAGCATTTTTCGCCCGCCCCGGTTTCGGGAATCGGCGGGCAATCTGCGAGGAAGCGTGAGCCACCCGACGGCCGAGAAGGTCTTGAAATCGACGGGTTGGCTTGCGCGCCAGCCGCCTGATTTTCAGACCCGATTTCTCCGGCATGGTGAAATCGTGGAATTCGGACCCGATGAGTTCATATGGCACGTCGGCGACCAG
>NZ_JAGWUA010000291.1 GCF_028868675.1 Bradyrhizobium sp. | reverse complement strand
CCATGGGTGCGATCCTGCCGCAGGCCCAGCTCGTGATTTCACAGATCGGTGAGCAGGTCCGGCGCGCGGTGAAGGGCTCTTAACCTTCTCCCCGCTGAGGAGAAGGAAGACGCATTCCTTCAAATTCTAGCCAATTCGCCGACGTTCGTTAGGGTTACTTCGTCGATGTCTAGGCGAATTATTGCCGGCTTTACCGCCCGCCTCTAACACGAAGGCGACGGACAACGCACATCCAGATACCCAATAAAGTGCGGCCCGCCGACGCGGAGGTGGACGATGCGCAGCGAAACGATCGCGATTCACGCCGGCTACGAGCCAGAAGCGACCACACACGCGGTTGCCGTGCCGATCTACCAGACCGCCGCCTACGCCTTCGACAGCGCCGACCACGGCGCAGCGCTGTTCAATCTCGAAGCGGAAGGTTTTCGCTACAGCCGCATCGCCAACCCGACCAGCGCGGTGCTGGAGAAGCGCATCAGCTCGCTCGAGGGCGGCGTCGGCGCACTCGCCGTCGCCACCGGGCAGGCCGCGCTGCACTTCGCCTTCGTCAACGTCGCCGATCACGGCGGCAACATCGTCTCAGTGCCGCAGCTCTACGGCACCACGCACACGCTCTTGTCCCATATCCTGCCGCGCCAGGGCATCGTCGGCCGCTTCGCCGAGAGCGACAGGCCCGAGGCGATCGAGAAACTGATCGACGAGAACACCCGCGCCGTGTTCGCCGAGACCATCGGTAATCCCGCCGGCAACGTCTGCGACATCGAGGCGCTCGCCGGGATCGCGCATGCTCATGGCGTGCCGCTGATCGTCGACAATACCGTGGCGACGCCGATCCTGCTCAAGCCGTTCGACTACGGCGCCGACATCGCCGTGCACTCGCTGACCAAGTTCCTGGGCGGGCACGGCACCACGCTCGGCGGCGCCATCGTCGATTCCGGAAACTTCCCGTGGGGCAAGTATCCAGAGCGTTTCCAGGCCTTCAACAAGGCCGATGCCTCGTATCACGGCCTCGTCTATGCCGAGCGTTTCGGCAGGACCGCCTATATCGAGCGCGCGCGCAGCGTCTACCAGCGCACCATGGGCTCGGTGCTGTCGCCGTTCAACGCCTTCCTGCTGCTGCAGGGTATCGAGACGGTGGCGCTGCGCATGGAGCGCCACGTCGAGAACGCGCGCAAGGTCGCCGAATTCCTCCGCGCCGATCCGCGCGTCGCCTGGGTCAACTACACCGGCTTTCCGGACAGCCCCTATTATCCGCTGGTGCAGAAATATCTCAACGGCAACGCCTCCTCGCTGTTCACCTTCGGCATCAAGGGCGGCATGCAGGCCGGCAAGACCTTCTACGATGCGCTCAAGCTGATCACGCGGCTCGTCAATATCGGCGACGCCAAATCGCTGGCCTGCCATCCGGCCTCAACGACGCACCGACAGATGTCGACCGAGCAGCAGCGCACCGCGGGCGTGCTGCCGGAGACCATCCGCCTCTCCATCGGCATCGAGCATGCCCAGGACATCATCGAGGACATCGACCAGGCGCTGGACAAGGCCTGTCCGTCGACGCGCCTCGAGGCCGCGGAGTAA
The DNA here is from genome assembly GCF_028868675.1 of Bradyrhizobium sp. Taxonomy (GTDB): domain Bacteria; phylum Pseudomonadota; class Alphaproteobacteria; order Rhizobiales; family Xanthobacteraceae; genus Bradyrhizobium. Next base: position 2,763 of record NZ_JAGWUA010000291.1, on the reverse strand, counting down.
GAAACGACGCCGATGACCATCTTGATCGACAAGGATCAGGGTGTGCCGAGCCCGGCGCTGGCGCCGGCGCAGGGCGATGCGCGCGACGGCGCCGAGCTCACCATCGGGCTGGTCAACAACATGCCGGATCCGGCGCTGAAGGCGACCGAGCGGCAGTTCATGCGGCTGTTGCGGGCCGCCGCCGGCTCCAATCGCATCCGCTTCCATTGCTTCTCGCTGCCCTCGGTCGCGCGCTCGCCGGAAGCCCGCTGGCATGTGGAGAGCGAATATTCCGACCTGGCCGACCTCAAACGCCAGAAATTCGACGGGCTGATCGTCACCGGCGCCGAGCCGGTGGCGCCGCATCTCGACCGGGAGCCGTTCTGGCGCGATCTCACCGAAATCATCGACTGGGCCAAGGCCAATACGCGCTCGACCATCTGGTCGTGCCTTGCCGCCCATGCGGCGGTGCTGCACCTGGACGGCATCGCGCGGCGGCCGCTTCCGGTCAAATGCTCCGGCGTGTTCGACTGCGAGGCCGTGACGGACGACCCGCTGACGCAGGCGGCGCCGGCACCGCTGAAAATCTCGCATTCGCGGCTCAACGAGGTCGCGGAAGCCGATCTCGTCGGGCATGGCTACCAGGTGCTGACGCGCTCGAAACAGGCCGGCGTCGACATGTTCGTGCGGCAATATGCCAGCCGGTTCGTGTTCTTCCAGGGCCACCCCGAATATGACGCGCTGTCGCTGCAGCGCGAATATCTGCGCGACATCGGCCGTTATCTCGCCCGCGAGCGCGAGGCCTATCCGGTCCTGCCATCGAGCTATTTCGACGCGGCGACCGAGCAGAAGCTCGTGCGTTTCGAGAAGCGGGCAAGGCACCAGCGTCACCCCGCTTTGGCCGGCGAACTCCCGGCGCTCACCCTGCGGGCCGACGTCGCCGCCGGCAGCGCCGCGGCCGTCCTGTTCAGGAACTGGCTCGCCTACCTCGCCGAGAATGTCGCCGCCCCGCTCGCTCCGCGCTGACGCGGAGTCAAGCCAGTTCCGACCCGTCGACGATCTTGTCAGAATCGCCGCGGCATGCGACTGGCCCTGAGTCACGTCTCACGGCCAAAAACCCGATGTCCGCTTCTTCCAACGCAGCACTGCACGCGTCCGAGGGCACTCGCGACGCCCTGTCCGTGCTGCATTCGGTGTTCGGGCTGCCGGGCTTTCGCGGCGCGCAGGAAGAGATCATCCGCCACGTGGTCGGCGGCGGCAATTGTCTGGTCCTGATGCCGACCGGCGGCGGCAAGTCGTTGTGCTACCAGTTGCCGGCGCTGTTGCGCGAGGGCTGCGGCATCGTGGTGTCGCCGCTGATCGCGCTGATGCGCGACCAGGTCGCCGGCCTGATCGAATCCGGCGTCAACGCCGCGGCGCTGAACTCGTCGCTGACGCCGCAGGAGGCCTCCGAGGTCGAGCGGCGACTGATCGCGGGCGATCTCGACCTGCTCTATGTCGCGCCCGAGCGCCTGGTCACGCCGCGCTGCCTGTCGCTGCTGTCGCAAGCGAAGGTCGCGCTGTTTGCAATCGACGAGGCGCATTGCGTCTCGCAATGGGGCCACGATTTCCGCCCGGAATACGTCGCGCTGTCGGTGATCGCGGAGCGCTTTCCAGACGTACCGCGGATCGCGCTGACCGCGACCGCCGACGACCTGACGCGCCGGGAGATCGTCGAGCGGCTGGCACTGACCGGCGCGCCGCAATTCGTCTCGAGCTTCGACCGGCCGAACATCCGCTACGAGATCGTCGACAAGAAGAACTCGGTGGCGCAGCTCAAGGAGTTCATCCGCGAGCGGCACACCGGCGATGCCGGCATCGTCTACTGCCTATCGCGCAACCGGGTGGAGGAGGTCGCCGCCGCGCTCGACGATATCGGAATCCCGGCCCTGCCCTATCACGCCGGGCTCGAAAGCTCCGTGCGCTCGCGCAACCAGGACCGTTTCCTCAACGAGGACGGTATTGTCATCGTTGCGACCATCGCCTTCGGCATGGGCATCGACAAGCCCGACGTGCGTTTCGTCGCCCATCTCGACCTGCCCAAGAGCATCGAAGCCTACTACCAGGAGACCGGACGCGCCGGACGCGACGGCAAACCGTCGGAGGCCTGGATGGCCTATGGGCTGTCCGACATCGTGCAGCAGCGCCGCATGATCGACGAATCCGGCGCCTCCGACGAGTTCAAGCGGGTTTCGATCGGCAAGCTCGATGCGCTGGTGGGTCTCGCCGAAACCGCGCATTGCCGGCGCAAGCGCCTGCTCGCCTATTTCGGCGAGACGCTCGCGAGCGACAAGTGCGGCAATTGCGACAACTGCCTGTCGCCGCCGCGCCTGCGCGACGGCAAGATCCTGGCGCAGAAGCTGCTGTCTTGCGTCTATCGCACCGGGCAGCGTTTCGGCGCCATGCACCTGATCGACGTGCTGGTCGGGCGGATGACCGAGAAGGTGACGCAGTTCGGCCACGACAAGCTCTCGGTGTTCGGCATCGGCCGCGAGCTCAACGAGAAGCAGTGGCGCACGGTGCTGCGGCAACTGGTGGCGATGGGGCATCTCGCGAGCGACAGCGAGGCGTTCGGCGCGTTGAAGCTCACGGACTCCGCGCGCGGCGTGCTGCGCGGCGAGACCGAGGTGTGGCTGCGCGAGGATGCGCCGGGAACGCGCATTCGCGCCAGCCGCTCAAGGTCGCGGCGCGGCGATCTCACGCCGCCGCCGAACGCCGCGCAGGGCGACGTCGATCCCGAATTGC
>NZ_JAGWUA010000078.1 GCF_028868675.1 Bradyrhizobium sp. | reverse complement strand
CCTCAAAAATCCTTCAGCAGCCGCTCGAGATAGTCGAGCTCGATCTGCGGCCGTGAGGGGTCGCCAAGGCGGCGGCGCAGCTCTTCGAGAATGCGGCGGACGCGCTGGACGTCGATCTCGCCGGGGATCTTCACCGTGTAGTCGTCGCCGAACTCGCGGCCGTGCAGAGGCCGGCCGAGCGGATCGGTCTGGTTGCCGCCGCTCTGCTGGCGACCGGCGCGCTGGCCCGGACCGTCGCCCTGCCCGTCGCCTTCGCCCTGCTGCATCGCCTCGGCCATCTGCTGTGCGCCCTTGCGCAGCGCATCGAGCGCCTTGCCCTGCGAGTCCACGGCGCCGTCGGCATTGCCCTGGCCGAGCTGGTTGCCGGCGTCGCCCATGGCGCTGTCGGCGGCGTCGAGTCCGCCCTCGCCGTCTTGATCGCCGTCCTGGTCGCCGCTCTGGCCTTGCTCGCCCTGCTGGCCCTTCTGACCTTTCTGTCCCTTCTGGCCGTTTTGCGCGAGCCCGCGCTTGGCGAGTTCGTCCTGCAGCTTCTTCAGCCGATCGCGCAGAGCCTGCTGATCCTGCTGCAGGTCGCCCATGTTCTGGTCGCCCTGCTGCTTGCCGCGCATGCGGTCGCGGCGAGAATCCTGGCCCTGCTTGTAGGTCTTGTCGCGCAACTGCTGCTGCTTGCGGATCATGTCGCCGAGCTCGTTGAGCGCCTGCTCCATGTCGCTTTCGCCGGACTGCCCGGGCTGCGCCATCTGCAGACCCTCGAGCATCTGCTGGAGCTGGTCGAGCAGTTGTCTCGCGGCATCCTTGTCGCCGGAGCGCGACAGACGCTCCATCCGGTCGATCATGTTGTTGAGGTCCTGCTGGCGCAGGATCTTCGTGTTGGGATCGAGCGGTCGCGCGAGCTGCTGCGGATTGTTGCGCTGCTGCTCGGCGAGCTGGCGCATGAAATTCTCCAGCGCCTGGCGCAGATCCTGGGTGAGCTTCTTGATCTCCTCGTCGCTCGCCCCGCGCTCGAGCGCCTGCTTGAGCGCGTCCTGCGCCGCGCGCAGCGCCTTGTCGACGTCGGTGATGTTGCCGTCCTCGATCGTCACCGCGAGCGCCCATAGGCTCGCCACGACCTCGCGCAGGCTCTCGTCGGTGCGAGCCGCCTCGAGCTGCCGCGCCACGCTGTAGAGGCCGAGATATTGCCCGACCTGCGGCATGAACAATTCCGGCGCGATCATCAGCCCGGCAAGCGCCGCATAGACGTCGGAATTCCTGTTGGCGTCGAGCGCGAGGATGCGCCGCTGCTCGATCAAGGCGCGGGCGAGCGGCTTGGTGAACAGCCGCTCCGGCAGGCGCATGTTGAACGGCTCGCTCTTCGCCTCATTGCCGGCCTCGTCCTTGGCGGTCAGCGTCAGCGTGACGTCGGCGCCCGCATAGGGATCCTCGCTGAGGTCCTTCACGGTCTGGCCGAGGCCGTTGCGGGTGCGTGCGTTCGGCAGCACCAGCGCAAATTGCGGCGGCTGGAACAGAGGCCGCGCGTCAGCCTTCGGCTCCGTATTATTCTTGTCCGCATTCTTGGAGGCCTCGGCGGGGCGCGCGGCGAACTGCGCCTCGGCGCCGGTGACGCCGTAATCGTCCTCGATCTTGTAGGAGAGTTGCAGCGCACCGCGAGCCTGGCGCTCCGGATCCTTGGCGAGCGCGATGGTCGGCGGACGATCCGGCGTGGCGGTGAAGCGCCATTGCGGCTGGCCTGCGGGCGCGCGCACCTGTGCGGCACCGTCGCCCCCGATGGCAAAATGCTTCTCGCTGGTGCCCTTGGGCGGCTCCGCGGTCGGCGCGGTTTCCTTGATGCCGCCAGAGACCGCGACATCGAGGCTGCCGCCGGAGGAGCGCACGATCAGCGTCGAGCCGGCGGGCACCGCGAGCGGGCCGCTGCTCGGCAGCGCGGCGGCCTCCTTGTTGGCGGCCGACAGGATGATCGGGGGCTTGGCCGTGTAGAGCGGCGGCGTCACCCAGGCATCGACGCGGACATTGGCGGGCGCCAGCATGCCGTTCCAGTCGAAGGCGGCGCCCATGCGTATCGCGCGCTCGTCGCCGGCGGCGAAGAAGGTGGCGACCAGCATCACCATGACCAGCGCGCGCAAGGCCCAAGGGTCGTGCAGCACCAACCGCGGATGCGGCAGGCCGGCGCGGATGCGCTTCAGCGAGGCCAGCGTGCGCTCGCGCTGCGCCTGCCACAGCGCCTGCGCGACCGGGTCCTGCGAGCTCAGCGTGTCCGTGAGCGCGGTGGCGGGACGGTGCGCGATGCCGGAGCCGCGGTCGAGCCGGCTCAGCGCCTGCTCGCGGGTCGGCCAGCGGTCGCGAATCAGCGGAACCAGGGCGGCCAACGCCGCTAGGACGAACAGGCCGAGCCCGACGGCGCGGGCGAGGAACGGCAGCGCCAGCCAGAGGCCGGCCCAAGATACTGCCAGAAACAGGCCGAGAACGGTCAAGAGCCGCGCCAGATGGGGCCAGGCACGCTCCCAGGCGATCGCATAGGTGGCCCGCTTGAGGGCCTGCGCCAGCTTCAGCCGCGACAGGGCGTCGCCGTCGCGGATCGGGTCTGACGGCTCAAGAGGGGCGCCGTTCAATCAACTCTCCATGTTGCCCGGAACCACAACCTATCACAACGGCGGCAGTGAGGCACCCGTTCCTCTACGGGACCCCGCACCCCAAAGGCGCATAACACGGGGACGTGACTGGCCGGCCGCGACCCCGTAGGTTCGCAGCCATCCAAATCCGAGAGAGGCACGAGGAAAACGCCATGGACAAGAAGATGCACGACAAGGGGCTGGAAGTTCGCAAAGCGGTGCTCGGCGAAGCCTATGTCAACAACGCGCTCAAGAATGTCGACGACTTCAACCGTCCGTTCCAGGAGATGCTCAACGAATATTGCTGGGGCACGGTGTGGGGCCGCGAGGAACTGCCGCGCAAGACCCGCAGCATGCTCAACATCGCGATGATCGCGATCCTCAACCGCCAGCACGAGTTCCGCGCGCACCTGAAGGGCGCGCTGACCAACGGCGTGACGCGCGAGGAGATCCGCGAGATCCTGATGCAGGTCGCGATCTATGGCGGCATGCCGGCCGCCGTCGACAGTTTTCGCATCGCGCGCGAGGTGTTCGCGGAGATCGACAAGGGGTGAGGCAGCGCAAGAGTAAGGGACGAAGCGTCCCTCCCCAACGTCGTCCCGGGGCGCGCGAAGCGCGAGCCCGAGACCCATAACCACGGGAGGGCGTGGTTGCGGGAACACGGAGTTGAAACCTTGTGCCACAACTTCTCCCTGGGGTTATAGGTCCCCGCCTTCGCGGGGACGACAGTTGCGTATGGGGCTCGCAGCTTCGCTCGCCATACTGAGAAGCAGGATAAGGAATCACCATGGACATCGGATTCATCGGCCTCGGAAACATGGGTTTCCCGATGGCACGGCGCCTGATCGAGGCGGGGCACCAGCTCGTCGTGTTCGACACGCGCAAGGAGGCCGTCGACAAGCTTGTGGCGCGCGGCGCGAGACCAGCGGCCTCGCCGAAGGACGTCGCCGACCAGGCCGAGACCGTGATGGCGAGCCTGCCCTCGCTGCAGGCCTCGGTTGCGGTTGCGACCGGCGAGAACGGCGTGATCGAAGGCAAGAAGGTGAAGCGCTTCGTCGATCTCTCCACCGTCGGCTCGCAGATGGCGGCGAGGATCCACGGACTGCTCGCCAAACGCAACATCGTGCAGATCGACAGCCCCGTCTCGGGCGGTGTCGCCGGCGCCGAGAAGGGCACGCTGGCGGTGATGGTGTCGGGGCCAAGGGCCGAGTTCGAGATCATCAAGGCCGCGCTCGACGTGATCGGAAAAGTGTTCTTCATCGGCGAGAAGCCGGGCTCGGCGCAGACCATGAAGCTCGCCAACAATTTCCTGTCGGCGACCGCGATCGTGGCGACGTCGGAAGCCGTGGTGATGGGGGTGAAGGCGGGGCTCGATCCGGCCGTGATGATCGACGTCATCAACGCGGGTTCCGGGATGAACACCGCGAGCCGCGACAAGTTTCCGCGCTCGGTCCTGCCCCGCAGCTTCGATTTCGGCTTCGCGACGGGCCTGATGGTGAAGGACGTGCGGCTGTGTCTCGAGGAGATGAAGCAGCTCGGTCTGTCGATGGAGGTTGCGGACGCCGTCGGCCGGCTCTGGGAGACCGTGATCAAGGACGAAGGCGCGGAGTCCGATTTCACGGCAGCGATCAAGCCGATCGAGAAGAAGGCAGGAGTGATCGTCGGCGGGAAGAAGTAACGGTCACGCTGCGAAGTGAGTCGGCGTTCCCCGGATGCAGCGCAGCGCGCGAGCGGTGCGCTGCTGATCCGGGGTCGCGCGCCTCACAGCCACGGCGCCGGCTTGTCCATCGCGATCAGCTCTTCGACCTCGAGGCGTGGGCGGACCACGGCGTACTGATCGCCCTTGACGAGGACCTCCGGCGCCAGCGGCCTCGTGTTGTAGGTGCCGGACTGCACCGCGCCATAGGCGCCCGAGGTCATGATGGCGAGGAGATTGCCGGGCGCGGGCTGCGGCAGGGTGCGATCGAGCGCGAGATAATCGCCGGTCTCGCAGACCGGGCCGACGACGTCGGCGACCATGACGGTCGCGCCGACCTGCGGCTGCGTCACCGGAAGGATGTCGTGATGCGCCTCGTACAGCGTCGGGCGGATCAGATCGTTCATGGCGGCGTCGATGATGACGAAGTTCTTGCCGTCGCCGTGCTTCACGTAGATGACCTTCGCGACGAGAATGCCGGCATTGCCGACGATCATCCGTCCGGGCTCGAACATCAGCGTGCAGCCGAGATTGTGGGTGACGCGCTTGACCATGGCGGCATAGGCGTGCGGCTCCGGCGGCGCCTCGCGATCCATGTAGTAGGGAATGCCCAGGCCCCCGCCGAAATCGACGTGCGAGATGACGTGGCCGTCGGCGCGCAGCGTCTGCACGAACTCGGCGAGGATGCGGAACGCCGCCTCCATCTTCGAGAGGTCCGTGATCTGACTGCCGATATGCATGTCGACGCCGGTGACCTGGATCCCCGGCAGCCTGGCCGCCCAGGCGTAGACCTCGCGGGCACGCGAGATCGGGATGCCGAACTTGTTCTCCGACTTGCCGGTGGAGATTTTTGCGTGCGTGCCGGCGTCGACGTCGGGATTGACCCGCACCGAGATGCGCGCCGTGCGGCCGGTCTCGACCGCAAGCCGCGACAGCAGCTCGAGTTCGGGCTCGGATTCGACGTTGATGCAAAGGATGTCGGAGGCCAGCGCCGCGCGCAGCTCGGCCTCGGTCTTGCCGACGCCGGAGAACAGGATCTTGTTGGCGGGGATGCCGGCGGCGAGCGCGCGCTTCAACTCGCCGCCCGAGACGACGTCGGCGCCGGCGCCCAATTTCGCCAGCGTGCGCAGCACCGACTGGTTGGAGTTCGCCTTCATGGCGTAGCACACCACCGCCTTCTCGCCGGCGAAGGCTTCGGTGAAGACGCGGTAGTGCCGCTCCAGCGTTGCGGTCGAATAGCAATAGAAGGGCGTGCCGACGGCCGCCGCCAGCTCGGAAAGGTTGACCCCTTCGGCGTGCAGCACGCCGTTGCGGTAGTCGAAATGGTTCATGACGCGCGCTCGGTTACCCGTGATGCCCCTTGGCTGTGCTTCCGGGGCGGTGCCTGTTGGGCGGTGCTTCTTGGGCTCAATTGCCCAGGAGCGGATCGAGGATAAACGGTTTCCTCTGGCCCCTGGTAGCGGCAGGCGGCGCGTCCGCGCCATAGGTCGGGTTGAACACGCTCGGGCGCTGCACGGTCTCCCCCTCGGTATCGACAGGAGCTGCGGCAGGCGCTGCGATGTTGGCCGTGGAGGCGTTGGCGGCGGTCGGCGGCAGGTCGAGCGGCCCCTTGCGGCCGCAGCCGGCAAGCGCGAGCGCCGTCAGGCTAAGGACAAGGATGGCCCAGCCCGAGCCGCCCGGGCGAAACTTTGACGTCACGACGAGATCCCCACTACGCGGCCGCACCATACAGAGATTGGCCTCTTCTGGCGAGAGTTGGATGACGATGAAACAAGAGCGAAATTTTGCCGCTCAGCCCAATTTTCGCTCTTTTTCCAGCCGCTTGGCCCAGGCTTTCGCCTGCGCCGCCACGTTTTTCGGCGCGGTGCCGCCAAGGCTCGTCCGGCTCTTCACCGAGGATTCGACCGAGAGCACGCCGAGGACGTCCCGGGTGATTCTCGGCTCGATCTCCTGCATGGCCTCGAGCGGCAGTTCGTGCAGCGCAACGCCCTCGGCTGCCGCCTTGGCGACGATGCGGCCGGTGACGTGGTGGGCCTCGCGGAAGGGCATCTTCAGGGTCCGCACCAGCCAGTCGGCGAGATCGGTCGCGGTGGCAAAACCCTCGCCCGCGGCAAGCCTCATCTTCACTTCGTCCGGCACGAGATCGCGCACCATGCCGGTCATGGCGCGGATTGCGAGCGACACCGCGGCAAAGCCCTCCATGGCGCCCTGCTTGTCCTCCTGCATGTCCTTCTGATAGGCGAGCGGCAGGCCCTTCATCACGATCAGGAGGCCGTTGAGCGCGCCGATCACGCGCCCGGTCTTGGCGCGCACGAGCTCGGCCGCATCCGGGTTGCGCTTCTGCGGCATGATCGAGGAGCCCGTGGTGAACTTGTCGCTGAGCCGGACGAGGCCGACCAGCGGCGAAGTCCAGATCACGATCTCCTCGGCGAAGCGCGACATGTGCATGGCGCAAATCGCCGCCGCCGACAGCGTCTCCAGCACGAAGTCGCGGTCGGAGACGGCGTCGAGCGAGTTCGCCATCGGACGGTCGAAGCCGAGCGCCTTTGCGGTGGCCGCGCGGTCGATCGGAAACGAGGTGCCGGCGAGCGCGGCCGCACCGAGCGGCGACTCGTTCAGCCGCTTGCGCGCGTCGGCGAAGCGGCCGCGGTCGCGCGCAGCCATCTCGACATAGGCGAGCAGATGATGGCCGAAGGTGACGGGCTGCGCGGTCTGCAGATGCGTGAAACCGGGCATCACGGTTCCCGCGTGCTCCAGCGCGCGCTCGACCAGCGCCTCTTGGAACGCGGCGAGCGCGGCGTCGGTCTCGTCGATCACGTCGCGAACATAAAGGCGAAAATCGGTCGCGACCTGATCGTTGCGCGAGCGCGCGGTGTGCAGGCGTCCCGCGGCCGGCCCGATCAGCTCGGACAGCCGGCTCTCGACATTCATATGGATGTCCTCGAGCGCGCGCTTGAACTCGAAGCCGCCCTTGCCGATCTCTGACAAAATCGTGTCTAGACCCCTGGCGATATTTTTCGCATCAGAAGCCGTGATGATGCCTTGGGCAGCGAGCATCGCGGCATGGGCCTTGGACGCGGCGATGTCCTGGGCGTAGAGGTGCCGATCGACGTCGATGGAGACGTTGATCTCCTCCATGATCTTGTCGGGGCGCTCGGAGAACCGGCCGCCCCACATCTTGTTGCTCATGATCCCTTGCTCACGCCTGGTCTCGACCGTTGCGGCGCTGGCCGCAGGGTTTGCCGGCTCCGGCCGGCCGTACTAAGAGGCCCCTGATAGCCATATCTGCGACCGGATGACAAACACTATGCTCGACCCGAAGCCCGCGCCGTCGGCCACACGCCGGATTCCCCTCGTCGCCGCCACGGTGGTGCTCGGAGGCGTGATCGGCTTTGCCGCGCTGTACGGCCTCGGCATGCTCACGCGGGGCCCCTCCGGCGATCCGGCCTGCCGGGCCGCGGTCGACGTGGCCAAAAGGATCGCCCCGCTGGCCCAGGGCGAGGTCGCGGCGCTGACCATGGCGACCGCGCCGCTGCGTCTGCCGGACCTCGCCTTCGAGGACGCCGACGGCAAGCCGAAGAAGCTGAGCGACTGGCGGGGGAAGACGGTGCTGGTCAATCTCTGGGCCACCTGGTGCGTGCCCTGCCGCAAGGAGATGCCGGCGCTGGAGGACTTGCAGGCCAAGATGAGCGGGCCGGGCTTCGAGGTGGTGGCGATCAACATCGACACCCGCGATCCCGAAAAGCCCAAGACTTTCCTGAAAGAGGCCAATCTAACCCGACTCGGCTATTTTAATGACCAGAAAGCCAAGGTTTTCCAGGATCTTAAGACAATAGGTCGAGCCTTGGGCATGCCGACCTCGGTGCTCGTCGATCCCCAGGGCTGCGAGATCGCGACGATTGCGGGACCGGCCGAATGGGCGAGCGAGGACGCGCTCAAGCTGATCCGGGCGGCGGTGAAGCCGACGGCTGCGTCCTATTAAGCCTGGATGTTGAGGTTGCCGCCGACGCCGGCGCCAACATTGGCAAGCGAGGGCTGTCCCGCACCAAGGATGGTCAGAACCGCGGACTTCTCCGCATCCGCATTCTGTTTCATCAGGGTGGCTGCAATGTTCGACTGCAGCGCGCCTTGCTGAGCGGCCAGCATGCTGCTGACCACGGCCATCGTATCCATACGCAAACCCTCGTTTCGGCGGGCAGCCTAGGGGTGGAGGGTTAACGGGAGTTGAAGACTTGGGGGCCTTCGTGTCGGGACCTTGGTACCCCGGACGCGTCGCGGCATGAAATGACGCCACGCTGAGCCGGGACCTACGCCATCGAGCGTGCGGTCTGTGGGCCTCGGGGTGCTGAGCTGCATCCGGGGCGCGAGACGGCCCTACCGCGTCGGGACCGGCTTGGCGCCGCGATAGTCGTAGAAGCCGCGTTGCGTCTTGCGGCCGAGCCAGCCGGCCTCGACGTATTTCACGAGCAGCGGGCACGGCCGGTACTTGGAATCGGCCAGCCCCTCGTGCAGCACCTGCATGATGGAGAGGCAGGTGTCGAGGCCGATGAAATCGGCGAGTTCGAGCGGCCCCATCGGGTGGTGGGCGCCGAGTTTCATCGCTGCGTCGATCGCCTCCACATTGCCGACGCCTTCGTACAGCGTGTAGATCGCCTCGTTGATCATCGGCAGCAGGATGCGGTTGACGATGAAGGCCGGGAAATCCTCTGACACCGCGACCTGCTTGCCGAGACGGGCAACGAACCCCTTGGCCGCCTCGAAGGTCTGGTCGTCGGTGGCGATGCCGCGGATCAGCTCGACGAGCTCCATCAGCGGCACCGGGTTCATGAAGTGGATGCCGATGAAGCGCTCGGGACGATCGGTGGCGGCGGCCAGCCGGGTGATCGAGATCGAGGAGGTGTCGGAGGCGACGATCGCCTCGGGCTTCAGGATCGCGCAGAGATCATGAAATATCTTGCGCTTGACCTCTTCCTTCTCGACCGCGGTCTCGATCACGAGATCGCAGTCGGCGAGCCCATCCAGCGTTTCGGCGAGCGTGATGTGGCCGACCGCCTTGGCTCTCGCTTCCTCGGTAATGGCTTTCTTGGAAACCTGGCGCGACAGGTTGCCGTGGATGGTGGCCATGCCGGATTTCAGGCGATCGGCCGAGATGTCGTTGAGCACTACGTCGAGGCCGGCCACCGCCGCGACATGCGCGATGCCGTTGCCCATCTGACCCGCGCCGATCACGCCGACCTTCTTGATTGCTGCCGCCATCTTGTCATCCACCGGAACGGCGCGCGTATCGCGCCTGCTATCCCCTCGAGCCGGGGGCCTGATTTCCCCGGGAAGTCGATATAATCAGAACCTTGGCCCGAAACCTAGATTGGATACGCCTCATCCCACGTGCCCGGCATGGAGAAAAGCGCCTCGAAAGCGAAACACCGGCCGGAGTTTCCACATCCGGCCGGTGTTTTTGTCGAGTCTTACTTGCCGAGCTTGCCGAGCTCCTCGGTCAGCTCCGGAACGGCCTGGTAGAGGTCCGCGACCAGGCCGTAATCGGCGACCTGGAAGATCGGCGCGTCCTCGTCCTTGTTGATCGCCACGATCACCTTGGAATCCTTCATGCCGGCCAGATGCTGGATCGCCCCGGAAATGCCGACCGCGACGTAGAGCTCGGGGGCCACCACCTTGCCGGTCTGGCCGACCTGCCAGTCGTTCGGCGCATAGCCGGCGTCGACCGCTGCGCGGGAAGCACCGACACCGGCCCCCAGCTTATCGGCCAGCGGCTCGATGTACTTGGCGAAGTTTTCCCGGCTCTGCATGGCACGGCCGCCGGAGACGATGATCTTGGCCGAGGTCAGCTCGGGACGGTCGCTCTTGGCGACCTCCTCGCCGACGAACGACGACAGGCCCGGATCGGCCGCCGCGGAGACGGTCTCGACCACCGCACTGCCGCCCTCGCCGGTGGCGGCGAAGGTCGAGGTGCGTACGGTGATCACCTTCTTGGCGTCCCTGGACTTCACCGTCTGGATCGCGTTGCCGGCATAGATCGGCCGCTCGAAGGTATCGGGAGCGACCACCTTGATGATCTCCGAGACCTGCATGACGTCGAGCAGCGCAGCGATGCGCGGCATCACGTTCTTGAAGCGCGAGGTCGCGGGCGCCACGAAGGCGTCGTAGCTCGGCGCCAGCGAGACGACCAGCGCGGCCAGCGGCTCGGCGAGGTCGTGGGCGTAGGCATCGCCCTCGGCCAGCAGCACCTTCTTGACGCCATTGAGCTTGGCGGCGGCGTCCGCCGCGGCCTTGGCGTTCTGGCCGGCGACCAGCACGTGGACGTCGGCGCCGAGAGCCGCGGCCGCGGTCAGCGCCTTGTTGGTCGCATCCTTCAGCGACGCGTTGTCGTGTTCGGCAATCAAAAGCGTCGTCATCAGAGCACCCCGGCTTCGTTCTTGAGCTTCGACACCAACTCGGCGACGTCCTTGACCTTGACGCCCGCCTTGCGGCCCGGAGGCTCCGACGTCTTGAGCACCTCGAGACGCGCGGCAACGTCGACGCCGTAGTCGGCGACGGTCTTCTCCGCGATCGGCTTTTTCTTCGCCTTCATGATGTTGGGGAGCGAGGCATAGCGCGGCTCGTTGAGACGCAGATCGGTGGTGACGATCGCCGGCCCCTTCAGCTTCACGGTCTGCAGGCCGCCGTCGACCTCGCGCGTGACCTTGAAGTCGCTTCCGTCGACCTCGAGCTTGGAGGCAAACGTCGCCTGCGACCAGCCGAGCAGCGCGGCCAGCATCTGGCCGGTCTGGTTCGAATCGTCGTCGATCGCCTGCTTGCCGAGAATGATCAGGCCCGGCTGCTCTTCTTCCGCAACCTTCTTCAGGATCTTGGCGACCGCCAGCGGTTCGACATTGCCGTCGGCCTTCACCAGGATGCCGCGGTCGGCGCCCATCGCGAGACCGGTGCGGATCGTCTCCGACGCCTGCGCCGGACCAATGGAGACGACGACGACCTCGGTGGCCTTGCCGCCTTCCTTCAGGCGCAGCGCTTCCTCGACCGCGATTTCGTCGAACGGGTTCATCGACATCTTGACGTTGGCGAGTTCAACGCCCGATCCATCGCCCTTGACGCGGACCTTGACGTTGTAATCGACCACCCGCTTTACCGGCACTAAGACCTTCATGATCCTCTTTCACTTCAATCTGGGAGGGGGGTTATCAACTGGCGCGGAACCTAAAGGCCCGGCCCAGCCCGGTCAACGCGCGAAGGGGCAAAAATTGGCCCCCCAGCCGTGAGGGAATCGAATGGGTCAGCGGTTCTGGCCCGGCACCCACAGCACGTCGCCGGCGCCGTTATGGTTGGCGGCGCGGCTCGCCACGAACAGGAAGTCCGACAAGCGGTTCATATACTGGATGCCAGCCGCGCCGACCGGCTCCTCGGGGCGGGCCGCGAGTTCCACCATCACCCGTTCGGCCCGGCGGCAAATGGTGCGCGCCACGTGGAGATGGGCCGCAGCCGGGGTTCCGCCCGGCAGCACGAAGGAGGTCAGCGGGGCGAGCTTCTCGTTCAGTGCATCGATGTCGCGCTCGAGGCGCTCGACCTGGCTCGCCACCACCCGCAGGCGCTCGGCCTTGCCCTCGCGCTCCGGCACCGCGAGATCGGCACCGAGATCGAACAGATCGTTCTGGATCCGGCCGAGCATCGCGTCGAGCTCAGCCAAGCCGCCGGTGTGGAGGCGGGCGACGCCGATCGCGGCGTTGGTTTCGTCGACGGTGCCGTAGGCCGCGACGCGCAGATCGTACTTCGGACGGCGTTCGCCGGAGCCGAGCGCCGTCGTGCCGTCGTCACCGGTTCGCGTATAGATGCGGTTGAGAACGACCATGTCCGTCTCGCTTCCGTCCGACCTTAGCGGCCCATCGCCCAGACCGCGAGCATGGCGACGATGATCGCCGCGAACTGCAGCAGCACGCGCCACCGCATCAGTTTCTGCGAGGTGTCAGGCGAGCCGCCGCGCATCATGTTGACGAGGCCGGCCAGTAGCACCAGTGCTACGGCGCCGGCTGCCACCGGCAGGATGAAAGAACTCAAAAGGGATGCCATCGCCGCTAGATAACACCCCCTGTCGCGATCCGCCATGGCGCACAGCGCCTTCGCGATCTGGCTTTTAGTTCAATAATATCAGATGGTAGTGCGGCAAACACGCAGGCCGGGGTTCGATGTGAGGCAGATCCGCTACGTCTATCTGGTGGTGATGGATGCGTTCTACACATTCCTCGCCGACGACGGCTGGGCGATCGCGAGCCACATCGCGCTGTCGACGCTGATGGCGCTGTTTCCGTTCCTGATCGTGCTCACGTCGCTGGCCGGCTTCTTCGGCTCCAAGGAACTCGCCGACCAGGCGGCCGGACTGATGCTGCAGGTCTGGCCGCGGCAGGTGGCGGACTCGATCTCCGGCGAAATCCATGACGTGCTGACCACCACGCGCAGCGACGTCCTGACCATCGGCGCGGCGCTTGCGGTCTATTTCGCCTCCAACGGCGTCGAGGCGCTGCGGATCGCGCTCAACCGCGCCTACGCCGTGGTCGAGACCCGGCGCTGGTACTGGCTGCGGCTGGAATCGATCGGCTACACGCTGATTGCGGCCTTCACCGCGCTCGCGATGGCGTTCCTGATCGTGCTGGGACCGCTGATCATCGAGGCGGCGCGGCGCCATATCCCGCTGATCGTCGAATCCAACGAGAACATCCTGACCATCCTGCGCTACGGCATCACCGTCGGCGCGCTGATCGTGGCGCTGTTCATCCTGCACGCCTGGCTGCCGGCGGGGCGGCGCGGCTTCCTGCAGATACTGCCCGGCATCGTCTTCACCATGGTGGCGTCGCTGATCTCGGGCGTGGTGTTCGGGCAATATCTGGCGCGCTTCGCCAACAACTACGTGACGATGTATGCGGGGCTCGCCTCGGTCATCATCGCGCTGGTGTTCTTGTATTTCATCGCCGCGATCTTCGTCTATGGCGGCGAGCTCAACGCCTCGATCATCAAGTCGCGGCTTCCGCACGGCGTCTCGCTTCAAGCAGCGCAGTCGCTAGAGCACGCGGACTCACAGGTTTGACCAGGAACGCGTCAGCGCCGGCGGCGCGCGAGGCGGCCTCGTCCTCGCCACGGCCGGAGATGCCGATGACGGGAATCCGCCCCTGAGGGTCGCGCATCCTGCGGATGCGCCTGATCGCCTCGATGCCGTCGATGCCCGGCAGCACCATGTCCATCAGCACCGCGTCGAAGGCGCCTTTCGCGAGCCGGTTCACCGCGTCCTCGCCGCGGCCGACGAACTCCGCCTGATGGCCGAGTTCGGTCAGGATCGTGTTGAGCACGACGCGGCCGAACGGATTGTCCTCGACGCTGAGCACGCGCAGGCCGGCCGCGGCCTCCGCCCCGCCTCCATCGAGGGCGCCCGCTTCGTCGGATGGACCGGGCTTCGCGGCATCGAGCGCCACCGTCAACGTGAAGGTCGCGCCACCGCCGCGGCGCGGCGCCACCGTGATGTCGCCGCCCATCGCGCGCGCCAGTTGCTTGACCGAGGAGAGCCCGAGCCCGGCGCCGCCGAAGCGCGAGGCGATGGTGACGTTGGCTTGCGTGAAGGGACGGAACAGGCGCTTGATCTCGACGAGCGTCAGCCCGATGCCGCTGTCGGACACCGCAAAGGCGACGCCGACCCTGTGCTTCGCCTTGTCCTTGCCGCCGCCCGCAGGACGCCAGGGCGCAACCGACAGTGCCACCCCGCCCCGCTCGGTGAACTTAACGGCGTTGTCGATCAGGTTTTCCAACGCGGCGCGCAGCCGAACGGGGTCGCCAACCACGAGCGCTGGAAGTTTCTCGGAGATCGTGACCTCGGCCTTCAGGCCCTTGGCCGCGGCGCGGCCGGCGAGCGAATCGCCGACGGCGCGCGCCAGTGCACGCAGGTCGAACATATCTTGCCGTAGCGCGTGTCCACCCTTCGCCGTCCGTGCGGCATCGACGAACAAGGTGGCGAGGCTTGCGAGATGCTCCGCGCCGGCCTTGATGGTGTCGGCCCAGCGGCGCTCGCGCTCGCCGAGGTCCGAGGTCGCCAGCAGGTCGCTGATCGCCAGGATTCCGGTGAGGGGCGTGCGGACCTCATGGGCGAAGGCCGCGAGCGCCGCCTGGACCACGTCCGCCGCGGCCGGCCTGGCCGGCGTCCTCCTGGCGGCGCGCTTGCGCGCCTTGCCCGCCGCTCCGGCACGCTTCCGAGGCGGTCGCCGCTGCGGCGACCGCGAGGTGCGCGGTGAGCGCGTTCTAGCCGCCATGTTTCCCCTTGAAGCCCGGTCGCGCGCCAGCATGGCACGGAGCGGAGGCCCGAGTCACGGCAGCGTTCCGCCAGCCCCCAGAGAACTTGACTCAGAGGAAACTTGGCCCGGAGAACTCAGGCCAATCCGACGAGGCGCCGGATGTCGGCGGGCGTGGCGCCGCCGGCCCGCAACTCCCGCAAGCCCGTCGCACGGCTCGATTTGGCGAGTTTCTGTCCGGCCGCATCGCGAATCAGAGGATGGTGGCGGTAGTCCGGCACGGGCAGGCCGAGCAACGCCTGCAGCAAGGCGTGGACGGAGGTGGCGTGAAACAGATCCTGGCCGCGCACCACCTCGCTCACGTCCTGCAGCGCGTCGTCGACGACGACCGCGAGGTGATAGCTGGTCGGTGTCTCCTTGCGCGCCAGGATCACGTCGCCCCACGCCTGCGGCTGCGCGGAGACCGTGCCGTGCTCGCCGTCCGGACCTTCGCCCAGTTCGGTCCAGGCGAGACGCGAGACGCGGCGGCAGGCGGCGTCCATGTCGAGCCGCAAGGCATAAGGCGCGCCGGAGGCGATCAACTGCGCGCGCTTGCTGGGTGAAAGAGATTTTGCGGTGCCGGGATAGAGCGGCGCCCCGTCGGGGTCGCGCGGCCACGGCCCGCTTGCCTCGCGCTGCGCCACCAGTTTCGTGATCTCGGCGCGGCTTTCGAAGCAGGGATAGACCAGGCCCAGCGTCGTGAGGCTGTCCAGCGCGGCGCGGTAGTCGGCGAGATGCTCCGACTGCCGCCGCACCGGCGTCTCCCAGACGATCCCGAGCCAGGCAAGATCCTCATAGATTGCGGCTTCGAATTCCGGCCGACAGCGCGTCGCGTCGATGTCCTCGATGCGCAGCAGGAGCCGCCCGCCAGTATCGCGCGCGCGATCGAAATTGAGCAGCGCCGAGCAGGCGTGGCCGAGATGCAGGAAGCCGTTCGGACTCGGGGCAAATCGGAAAACGGGTGGCGGCATGCTTCAGGTCTCGTCATGGCCGGGCAAAGTGCGAAGCGCATCCTTGCATCCAACGTCCCGGCCATCCATCCTCGATAACTCTGTTACGATGGATGCGCGGGTCCGCCTCCGCCTTGGGCTTCGTCGGGCTTATCGGCCTTGGGCCTGCGAAGCTATAACGGAGACGGCAAGCCCGCGCATGACGAGCCATAGACATGACCCTCCACCTCGAAACCCAGTCCGATCTCGAAGAGGCCATCGACACGCTGGTGAAGCGCGACCCGCGCCTGAAGCCGGTGCTGGAGATCGCGGGCATGCCGGCCCTGCGGCGGCGCGAGCCCGGCTTTGCGGGACTGGCGCATATCGTCTGCGGCCAGCAGCTCTCCACCGCCAGCGCCGCCGCGATCTGGGGACGGCTCAGCACCGCCTTCGACCCGTTCGACCATGACGCGGTGCGCCGCGCCCGCGCCGACCGGCTCGGCCGGCTCGGACTGTCCGCGGCCAAGATCAAGACGCTGAAGCATCTCGCACGCGAACTCGCGGCGGAGCGGCTGAATCTCGACGTGCTCGCGGAGGAGGACGCCGACGCCGCGCATCACACGCTGATCGCGCTGCCCGGCATCGGCCCGTGGACCGCCGATATCTACCTCTTGTTCTGTCTCGGCCATGGCGATGCCTGGCCGGCCGGCGATCTCGCCGTGCAGGAGGGCATGCGCATCGGGCTGGGACTGACGGCACGGCCGACGGAAAAGCAGATGGCGCCGCTCGCCGAGCCCTGGCGTCCGCTGCGCGGCGCGGCGGCACATCTGTGGTGGAGCTACTATCGCGCGGCGAAGAAGCGTGAGGGCGTGATCGCGGGCGACGGCGCCGACCCTGCAGCGGCTGCGTCAAAACGCCCGGCCGCGAAGGCGGCGGCCTCGGCGCGCAAGCGGCCGCGATAGCGCGTCAGCGGCGCGGTTCATCACGATACCGCACAGGCCATTCCGCCCGAGCAGGGCCACATGCTGTTGCGCCGTGGGCAATCGACTTTTGACCCCTTGCGAAACGGTATAGCGTTGAACGCTGAGGAAACGCGCCGCGAAGACGGCCCTGCAAGAGGTCGCGCATGCTCGACAAGACCAAGGATCTTTCCGTATCCGCCCAGGATTGGCTCGACCGCTTTGCACGCGCGCTCGCCGGACCGGATCGGGACGCGCTGAGCGCGCTGCTCCTTCCCGAGAGCTATTGGCGCGACGTGCTCGCGTTGAGCTGGAATTTGCAGACCGTCGCTAGGCGCGATGCGATCGTGCGGGAGTTGGAGGCCCTCGCGCCGAAGGCTGCACCCGGCCAGTTCAGGATCGCGCAGGACCGCGCGGCGCCGCGCTGGGTGACCCGCGCCGGCACCTGCAACATCGAGGCCATCTTCGACTTCGAGACCGCAACCGGCCGCGGCAGCGGCATCCTGCGCCTCGTCCCCGATGCCGGCGACGGCGACCGCCTGAAGGCGTGGACGCTCCTCACCGCGCTGGAGGAGCTGAAGGGCTTCGAGGAGCAACTCGGCAGGACGCGGCCGCGCGGGCAGGTGTTTTCCCGCGATTTTCGCGGGCCGAACTGGCTCGATCTGCGCAAGGAGTCCACCGACTATGCCGATCGCGATCCGGCCGTGCTGATCGTCGGCGGCGGACAGGCGGGGCTCGCGACCGCGGCGCGGCTGAAGCAGCTGAACGTCGACACGCTGATCGTCGACCGCGAGAAGCGCATCGGCGACAACTGGCGCAAGCGCTACCACGCGCTGACCCTGCACAACCAGGTGCAGGTCAATCACATGCCCTACATGCCATTCCCGCCGAACTGGCCGGTCTACATCCCCAAGGACAAGCTCGCCAACTGGTTCGAGTCTTACGTCGACGCCATGGAGCTGAATTACTGGACCGGCACCGAGTTCGAGGGCGGCGCTCATGACGAGGCGAGCGCACGCTGGACGGTGACGCTGCGCCGCGCCGACGGCACCAGGCGCGCCATGCATCCGCGCCATGTGGTGATGGCGACCGGCGTCAGCGGCATCCCGAACATGCCGGACATCCCGTCCTTGAAGAATTTCGCCGGCCCCGTGCTGCATTCCAGCCGCTATGACGACGGCGAGAACTGGAAGGGCAAGCGCGCGATCGTGATCGGCACCGGAAGCAGCGGCCACGACATCGCCCAGGACCTCTGTTCCAGCGGCGCCGAGGTGACGCTGGTGCAGCGTTCGCCGACACTCGTCACCAACATCGAGCCCGCGGCGCAGCTCGCCTACGCGACCTACAACGAAGGCACGATGGAGGACAACGACCTGATCGCGACATCGATGCCGGTGCCGCTCGGGCGCAAGACCCATTTCATGCTGACCGAGCAGTCGAAGGAGCTCGACAAGGAGACGCTGGAGGGCCTGCGCCGGATCGGCTTCCGGCTCGACTATGGCGACAACGGCACCGGCTGGCAATTCTTGTACCTCACGCGCGGCGGCGGCTATTATTTCAACGTCGGCTGCTCCGAGCTCCTCATCTCGGGTGCGGTCAAGCTGAAGCAGTTTGCCGACATCGAAAGCTTCGAGGCCGGCGGCGCGCGGATGAGGGACGGCACGCTCGTTCCCGCCGACCTGATCGTGCTGTCGACCGGCTACATGCCGCAGGATCATCTGGTGCGAAAGCTGCTGGGCGACGCCATCGCCGACCGCATCGGCCCGATCTGGGGCTTTGGCGACGGGCTCGAGCTGCGCAACATGTATGCGCGGACGAAGCAGCCCGGGCTGTGGTTCATCGCCGGCAGCCTCGCGCAATGCCGCATCAACTCGAAATTCCTCGCACTGCAGATCAAGGCGATCGAGGAAGGAATCTTGGCGGCTGACGTGGGCGTGTCCGCCGCAACATGATTGGCCGTCATTCCGGCATGCGCTGACGGCGCAAGCCCGGAATGACGGAAATGAGGGAGCAACAACCATGCCAGCCATTCTCGGCACCGGCGAGCACCGCTACCGCGTCGTCGATCACTGGGCAAAGCTGCCGGACGGCTGGCAACTGACCGACGTCGCCTCCGTCGCGGTCGACAGCCGCGACCGCGTCTACGTCTTCAATCGCGGCAAGCACCCGATGATCGTGCTCGACCGCGACGGCCATTTCCTGCGGAGCTGGGGCGAGGGCCTGTTCAGCCGCGCCCACGGCCTGCACATCGACGCCGACGACCATCTCTATTGCACCGACGACGGCGACCATACCGTGCGCAAATGCACCGCCGACGGCAGGGTGCTGCTGACGATCGGCATCCCGCAAAAGCCCGCGCCCTTCATGAGCGGCGAGCCGTTCCACCGCTGCACCCACACCGCGCTGTCGCCGAAGGGCGAGATCTACGTCTCCGACGGCTACGGCAACGCGCGCGTGCACAAGTTCAGCCCCGACGGCAAACTGGTCATGAGCTGGGGCGAGCCCGGCAGCGATCCCGGCCAGTTCAACATCGTGCACAATATCGCAACCGACGCGGACGGCTTCGTTTATGTCGCCGACCGCGAGAACCATCGCGTGCAGGTGTTCGACGGCAACGGCAGGTACGAGACGCAGTGGAACAATCTGCACCGGCCCTGCGCCCTGTGCCGCTGCGGCGGGAAGCAGCCGACATTCGTGATCGGCGAGCTCGGCCCCGGCATGGCCGTCAACCGCAAGGTACCCAATCTCGGCCCGCGGCTGTCGATCGTGGACGCCACGGGAAGGCGCATCGCGCGGCTCGGCGGCGAGCACGGCCCGGGCATCGAGAGCGGCAAATTCCTGGCGCCGCACGGCATCGCGCTGGATTCGCGTGGCGACATCTATGTCGGCGAAGTCGGCGTCACCGACTGGAAGACCAGCTTCCCGGACGAGGAGATGCCGGCCTTGGTTCGCGCGACGCGATGTCTGCAGAAGCTGGAGCGAGTGCGGGAGTAGCCGAGTTCGTCAGTCCACCTTGATCCCCGACGCCTTGATGATCGGCCACCAGCGATCGGCTTCCTGCTTCTGCCAGGTGCGCAAGGCTTCCGGTGATTGCTGCGCGGCGGAGGAGACCTGAATGCCGAGCTCGGCGAAGCGCTGCCTGGCCTCGGGGCTGGCGAGGATCTGCATCATGCTGGCGTTGAGCCGGGCGAGGATCTCCTTGGCGGTGCCCTTCGGCACCCACAGCCCGTACCAAAGCGAGGCGGAATAGCCTGAGAGCCCCGCCTCCTCCGCGGTCGGGACATTGGGCAGCGACGGCACGCGCGCGCGGCTGGTTACGGCGAACGGCTTGATGCTGCCGGCTGCGACCAGCGCCGTGAAGTTCGAGGCCGGCTCGATCATGAAATCGATCTGGCCGGAGACGAGGTCCTGCACCGCCGGGCCGTTACCGCGATAGGGCACGAACTGGAACCTGGTGCTGGTATCCTTCTGGAACGCGATGCCGGCGAGATGCCCGGTGGCGCCGACGCCGGCGATGCCGACCGAAGCCTTGTCTGGATTGGCCTTCAGCCAGGCGATCAATTGTTGGAGATCGTCGGCGGCAATATCCTTCTTGCCGACGATGAGAAGCGGCTCGCTGCCGATCAGGATCACCGGCTCGAGATTGCCGAGCAGGTCGAACGGCAGCGCGTACAGCCCGCCGGTCAGCATGTGCGTGGTCGAGGTTCCGATCGACAGCGTGTAGCCGTCGGGCGCCGAGCGCACCGCGCGGCCGACGCCGAGCGAGCCGGCCGCGCCGCCGACATTCTCGACGACGATGGGCTGGCCGAGCAGGCCCCGCAGTCGCTCGCCGAGGAACCGCGCCAGCGTGTCGGTGGCGCCGCCCGCCGGAAACGGCACGATCACCGTGATGGCGCGGCTCGGATAGTCTTCGGCCGCGACCGGCCGAATCGATGCCGCAGCCAACACGGCCGCGAGCAACATGGCGAGCCATGTTCGCATGC
>NZ_JAGWUA010000290.1 GCF_028868675.1 Bradyrhizobium sp. | reverse complement strand
CCCATCGAGGCCTCCCGATTTTTCGAGATATCATCGACAAGGCATCATAGATCGTTTTAGTTCCGCCTGATAGCGCAGCGAACGTTAACGTTGGCGATTGCGGCCCTGCAGACGCGGAACCCGTTGCAGCAAGCGGCAAGCGAGCGGAAGTATGGTGTACGCTCACCAGTCGGGCGTGCCCATCTTGCGGCGACCGAGAGTCCACCAGCCTTGCTCAGCTCCTGAGCCGGCCGACCGAACGTGGAAGGGTCACCCTGAACTCGGTGAACTCGCCCGGCCGGGTATCGAACTCGATCATCCCGCCATGCTGCTTGACGATGATATCGTGGCTCAACGAGAGCCCAAGCCCGGTGCCTTCGCCGGGTGGCTTCGTTGTAAAGAATGGATTGAAAATCTTGCCTCTGATATCCGGCGCAATGCCCTCACCATTGTCACGGATCATGATCTCGACGGTATCCCCGCGATCCCTCGTGGTAATCTTGAGCGTCGGCTCATAAGCTCCCTCGGGGAGCGTCGTCCGTTGCCTGAGGGTCGCATAGATTGCATTCGAGACGATGTTCAGAAGCGCGCGCGTGATGTCCTGTGGGAACATCTCGATCTCACCTGCGGCTGGGTCGAAAGACCTCTCGATCGCAACTCGGCAGTCCCCGTCAGCTCGATTGCCATAGTTGGCGAGATTCAAGGTGTCGTCCACCACACTGTTGATGTCGGCTGCGGTCCATTCTCCCGAATTGTCGCGCGAATGCATGAGCATGTTTCTGACGATACCGTCGGCCCGCTGGCCGTGTTGCCTGACCTTCTCCAGGTTGCATCGAACCATCTCCGTGAGCTCGATGACTTCCGATTTTTCGTCGGTGCCTGGAATCCCCCGAAGCTCATCGAGAAGCTCCAGTGAAACTTCTGCGAAATTGTTGATGAAGTTGAGAGGATTCTTGATTTCGTGTGCGATGCCGGCGGTCAGTTGTCCGAGTGAGGCGAGCTTCTCCGTCTGGATCAGACGATCTTGGGCAAACTTCAGCTCGGCAAGAGCCATCTCGGCTGCATCCTTTGCTTGCTTCGCCGCTTCTTCGCTCTGCTTCAACTTCGTGATGTCGAAATAGGTCAGCAAACGTCCGCCATCGGGCAGGGACTGGATCTGGAAATGGATGATACGGCCGTCCCGAAGACGCATCTCCGTCGAGAAGCTGCCCTTCTTGACCGCCTCGACGCGCCGGGCCAGGAACGCTTCAAACCCGGCTTCCGGAACGTCGTAAAGGTGGTGATTGGTGTGCACGTACCGGACCAGATCGGCCATCGTGGGCCGCGTGGTCTGGATGAATTCATCCGATATGCCCCACATCTCCTTGAACGCCCGATTGATGATCCGGCTGCGCAGGTCCGGCCCCATGAAGAGGACGGCGTATTCGATGGTCTCGAGCACCGCATTGAACTGGTCCAGCAACACGCCACGTTCAGCAAGTGCTGCTTCGGCCGACTCTCTCGCTTCCTTTGCCGCTTCTTCGCTCCGCTTCAACTTCGTGATGTCGAAATAGGTCAGCAAACGTCCGCCGTCAGGCAGTGACTGAATCTGGAAATGGATGACGCGGCCGTCCCGGAGACGCATCTCCGTCGAGAAGCTGCCTCTCTTGACGGCCTCGACGCGCCGCTCCAGGAACGCTTCAAACCCGGCTTCCGGAACGTCGTAAAGGTGGTGATTGGTGTGCACGTATCGGACCAGATCGGCCATCGTGGGCCGCGTACTCTGGATGAATTCATCCGATATGCCCCACATCTCCTTGAACGCGCGGTTGATGATCCGGCTGCGCAGATCCGGCCCCATGAAGAGGACGGCGTATTCGACGGTCTCGAGCACCGCATTGAACTGATGCAGCAGACCGCTGTCGGTGAACGCCGCCTGTTCGGCGTCTTTCGATGTAATGCCAGCCGAAGAACCGTCCTGGCCAGTCACGTCCGCTCTCCGGAAGGACTGTCGAATTCGCAATGCAGCATGATGAAATGGGTGTTTCGCATCGGTCGCTCCTACCCAGAGCTCACTCTTAGCACGGCCCGGCGAAGGCTGCATTGGGTCGCGCGCTAGGCCCACATCGGGTCACCGCGCGACATCCTCGAGTCGGGCATCAAACGTCTGCTTCACCCGAAAGAAGACGTCGGAATTTGCAGGTATCGTTCTATTCCAATTCCTGCTGGATGACGCGGCCGAGCGCGAACAGGCGCTGGTCGATCGTGGTCGGCACCTCGCAGACGAAGCGGACCACCTTGCGGCGATCCTCGAAGATGCGGGTTTCCCAGATCAGCTGATTGCTGAGCGCGTCGACCTTGGTCTCGTCGCGGGGCGTCGCACCCTGCAGCGCCTGCAATTCCAGCGTGTCGGCGCGGATCTTGTCCGCCGCCTCGCGCTGCTTGCGGGTGACCCGCTGGAGCCCGTTCATGACCGAGGAACGCTGCGCGTTGAGCGTGTCGAACAGCCCGGCGAACAGCAGCTTTGCGTTTGCCGTCTTGTCGGAAGCTGAGCCGCCGAGAAACTCCTTGACTGCCTTCTCGGCCTCGTCGAGTGGGGTCTTGCGCGCCGCGAGCCTTGCGACGAGCGCGCTCACCTTGGCGTCATCCTTCCACTTGTTCTGGACGTCATCGAGCGCAGGCCCGGCCCAGACCGCGGCGATCGAGATCTCGGGAACCTTGGCCTGCGGGCAGGGCCAGTCGGGATAGCGCGGATCGGCGGCGCGCGAGGCCTCGCTCGCGCCGGCGAGCGTCAATACGGCCAGGATCGCGATCCGCCAGTTCATGCTTCGCCTCCTGCGGGGCCGCGCCGCGCCAGCCCGCGCGAGGGATCATAGGCATAGATCGCCCCGATCATGAAGACGATCGTGCAGCCTGCGACGACAGCGAGCGCGATCCAGTTGATCTGCCCGTACAGCGCAAAGCGGATCAGTTCGACCGCATGGGTGAACGGATTGGCCTCGCAGACATAATAGAGATAGGGGCTGCCCTCCTGCACCCGCCACAGCGGGTAGAGCGCGGACGAGGCGAAGAACATCGGGAAGATCACGAAGTTCATCACGCCGGCAAAATTCTCGAGCTGCTTGATGCCGGAGGAGATCAGCATGCCGAGCGAGCCCAGCATCAATCCGGACAGCACCAGCGCCGGCAGCACCGTGAGATAGCCGGCCGGCGGCGGCGTGATGTCCCAGGCCCACGCGATCGCCAGGAAGGCGTAGACCTGCAGCAGCGACACCGCGGTGCCCGCGAGCAGCTTGCAGAACAAGAGGAACCAGCGCGGCAGCGGGCTCACCAGCAGCGTGCGCATGTTGCCCATCTCGCGGTCATAGACCATCGAGAGCGAGGATTGCATGCCGTTGAAGAGCTGGATCATCGCCATCAGCCCCGGCGCGATATAGACCTCGTAGAGGATATAGGTCTCGTAGGGCGGGATGATGGAGATGCCGAGCACCTGGCGGAATCCGGCTGCGAAGATGAACAGCCACACCAGCGGCCGCACCAGCGCCGAGACGAACCGCTCGCGCTGATGCAGGAAGCGCAAGCCTTCGCGCCAGACGATGCCGGCGAGGCACGTCATGTATTGCGCAGCCGAGAAGCCGCGCGGCGTCCCTCCGGCCGTGACCGAGCTCATGTGCCGCCTCCCGGCATCATCGCTGCGCCGGTGAGGCGCATGAAGGCGGAGTTGACGTCCTGCGCGCTGGCCTCGGCGATCACTTGCGCGACCGACCCCTTCGCCAGCACCTTGCCCTGGTGCAGCACAACGAGATCGTCGCCCGCGACGATCTCGTCGAACAGATGGGTCGCCCAGAGCACGCCGATGCCTTGCTCCGCGACGAGCTGCCGGACGTGGCCGATGATGTCGGCGCGCGCCTTGACGTCGAGGCCGACGGTCGGCTCGTCGAGCAGCAGCAGCCGCGGCCGGTGCAAGAGCGCGCGCACGATCTCGAGCCGCCGCATCTGCCCGCCCGAGAGATCGCGTACCTTGTGGCCTGCGCGGTCGGCGAGCCCGATGCGGCCGAGCAACTCGTCGGCGCGCGCCGCCGCCTCGCGGCGGCCGATGCCGTGCAGGGCGGCGTGATAGAGCAGGTTCTGCGTCAGCGACAGGTCGAGATCGAGCGTGCGCGGCTGGAACACCACGCCGAGCAGCCGCAGCGCCTCGCCGGGCGAGCGGCTGATGTCATGGCCGAAGATGCCGATGCGTCCCGACTGGATGCCGAACAGCCGCGTGACGAGCGAGAACAGCGTGCTCTTGCCGGCGCCGTTGAGGCCCAGCAGCGCGGTGAAGCTCGCCGGCGCGACGGAGAAGGAGACGTCGATCAGGGCGCGGCGCGCGCCGTAGGCGTGACTGACGCCGTCGATCGACAGCGCCGCGGCCCCG
>NZ_JAGWUA010000077.1 GCF_028868675.1 Bradyrhizobium sp. | reverse complement strand
GCTTGTCATACTGCACGAAGTTCGGATCGGCGTTGTCGAGCTTGTAGCGGCCGATGCGGTTGTTGGCGATGCCGCCGAGATAGAGATGGCCGCGGTGCTCGCGCATCGAGGTGATCATCGGATGATTGGCGCCGTGGAGGTCCCAGAACGATTCGAGGATCTTGCCCTGCTCGTTGAACTTGACCACGCAGCCGGTGTTGATGTTGGGGAACAGCCACTCGTCGACCGGTACGCGCTTGGCCATGCGCCGGCGGAAGCCGGGCATCTTCCAGGCGAGATCGAGCGAGGGGCTGCGCATGCCGACCAGCGCCAGCCAGTAATTGCCGTCGGAGGCGAGGTTGATGTTGTCGGGGTAGCCCGGCAGATTGTCCATCACGACCTCGACGGTGCCCTTCTTCGGGCCAGCGAACCAGTAGCGCTTGATCGAGCAGCCAAAGGTCTCGGCGAACAGGATCGACCGGCCGTCGGAGGCGACGCAGATGCCGTTGGGGAATTTGAGGCCGCGCAGCGCGGTATGGGTGGTGCCGGTCTTGGTGTCGTAACAGATGATGCGGCCGTTGCCGCGCGCCTCCAGTCCGTCGATCGGCCATTCGTCCATCTCGTAGCGGACGGTGGCCTCGGAGAAGAAGATCAGGCCGTCGTCGGTGATGTCGAGGTCGTCGGCGAGGCGCAGCCGGCTGTCGTCGTTGACCGAATGCAGGCTGCGGTTGGTCTCGTCGGTGGCCTTCTCCACCGTGCCGTCCGGCTTGATGCGGTAGAGGCCCATTCCGCCGATGCAGATGTAGAGATTGTCCTGGCGGTCGAACGCCATGCCGAGCGGCTGGCCGCCGATATGGGCGAACACCTCCATCTTCTGGTAGTCGGGCGCGAGGAAGCGGATGACGTCGCCGTGGCGCGAGCCGGCGTAGAGATTGTCGTGGCGGTCGAGGATGACGTCCTCGGGCGCCTCGATGCGGCCGAGCCCGATCAGCTCGACGTCGCGCAGCTTGTCGTTCTGCTCGAACGGGCCGCCCTGGCCGATCTCCGTCGGCGGAGGCGGCGGCAGCGAATGATAGGTCGGCGCGACGTAGACCTTGCTGATGATGCGGGTGCGGTTCTTCTGCCAGCGGATGTCGACCATCGCGGCGACCAGCAGGATGCCGGCGAGCGCCATGCGGTTGACGCCGCCCCTCGCATTCATCGTGGTCAGGCCGTTGGTGATCAGGAGCACGATCAGCACGCCGACCAGCGATTTTGCGACCGAGCCCTTGCCGCCGCCGAGCGTGATGCCGCCGAGCACGGTCGCGGTGAGCACGATCACCTCGAGCCCGACGCCGATGTCGCCACCGACGGTGCCGAGCCGGGCCGCGAAGAACAGCGCGCCGATCGAGGTCAGCACGCCGCTCGCGACGTAGCAGAGCGCGATGGTCCGCCGTACCGGGATGCCGGAATTGTAGGCCGAGCGGCGCGAGCCGCCGATCGCGGTGATGTGCCAGCCGGGACGCAGCCGCGTCATGAAGACGTGGCCGAAGATCGCTATCGCGATGTAGACCAGCGCCACGCTCGGAATACCGAACACGTCGCCGCCGCCGATGAAGTTCCAGGAGGGGATGTCGGGAAACGCGGCTGCTATGGCGTTGGAATAGCGCTGGATCAACAGATCGAACGCCGAGCGGTAGATGATCAGCGTGATCAGCGTGGTGATGAAGGCGCGCAGCCGGAGATAGCCGATCAGGAAGCCGTTGACCGCGCCGAGCAGGGCGCCGCACAGCAGCGTCGCCGCCACGACCGCCGGCACCGGCCAGCCCAGCACGTCCAGCAGATAGAGCGCGCAGAAATCGGTGAGCGCGAACATCGAGCCGACCGACAAATCGATGCCGCCGACGATGACGACGAGCGCCATGCCGAGCCCGATGAAGCCGATTTCGCCGGCCTGGCGCGCGGTGTCGGCGAGGCTCGCCGGCGACAGGAAGTGTTCGATGGATTGACTGAACGCGAACCCGACGATCAGGAGAAGGATCACCGGGATTGCGGTCTCCGTCCACCGCTTGGACAGAATCTCGCCGAGCAGGTGATCCGGCCAGTAGCGGTAGCGCAGGCTCGTCAGGGTGTCGCGCATCGGCATTCCAGGACTTTGCGGATTTCGGGAGCGACGTCCCGGGCGGCAGCCGCCCGGGACGTCTGGGTCGTCGCGGTGCGCGAGCTATTTCTTCAGGTCGCTGAGGTTCCAGCAGGAGGTCTGGCTGTCGGCATTCTCCTTGGTGATCGGGATCAGCGTGGTGTACTCCGAGCCCTTGATCGAGCCGGGCTTGGCGCCCGACGACAGCAGCCACTTGATCGTGCCGGCCATCTGCGCCGCCTGGGTCGGCACGTCATAGCTGAGGTTGAGGTCGAACGCGCCCGATTTCACCAGCTCGCAGGCGCCCTTGCGCTCGCCGCCGCCTGAGGTCGCCACGAACACCTTGCCGGTGAGGCCCGCTTCCTTGACCGCGGCCGCGGTGCCGATGTCCATGCCGTCCCAGAAGCCGACGATGCCGCAGAGATCGGGGTTCTGCTTCAGCACGGTCTGGGTGATCGCCTTGGCTTTTGCTGCATCCCAGTCGGCGGCCTGGCTCGAGACCACCTTGATCTCGGGGTGCCTGGCGAGCACGTTCTCGACGCCCTTGAGCGTGTAGGCGCTGGCGGCGGCCGAGAGCGCGCCCTGCACGATCGCGATCTTGTTCGATTTGCCGGCGCAGGCCTTCACCACGGCCTCGGTGTCCTTCTCGCCGATCTCGATCCAGTTGGCGCCGACGAAGGCCGAGCTGCGATAGGCCGAGCCCATGTTGATCTGGATGACGTAGATGCCCTCGTTCTCGGCGCGCTGCAAGAGCTTGGCGTAGGTCTGCACGTCCGGATTGTGAACCACGATCACCGCAGGCTTCTCGGAGATCAGTGAGGTCACGGCCTGCGCGCCGGCATTGGTGTTCCAGTTGGCGTCGCGGATCACGAACTTGACGCCGAACGGCTCGAGCTCCTTCTTCAGCCCGGCGTACCAGCCTTCGGTCAGGTCGAAGTTCATCGCCACCGGGACGTAGGCCACGGTCTTGCCGGCGAGCGCCTCCCTGAACGGCTTCTGGAACGGCTCGTCCAGGCCCTGCTGGGCCAGCGCCGGAGCGGTCATCGCCGCGAGCCCCAGCGCGGCCATCGCCACTTTTGCAGAACTACCAATGCGCGTCATTGCTTCCTCCATGGTTGTGCTTGGATGGTTGTCGTTGGTCAGATGTCGCCCTGCTGCGCCGTCTCCTCGTTGCGCGGATTCAGGAACGAATCCGTGATCACGGCGAGCAGCAGGACCACGCCCTTGATCAGATTTTGTCCGGCATAGGAGATGTCCATGATGGTCATGCCGTTGAGCATGGTGCCGATCAGGAGCGTGCCGATGACGACGTTCAGCACGCCGCCGCGGCCGCCGGACAGGCCGATGCCGCCGAGCACGACGACGAGGACGACGTCGTAGATCAGCGTCGAATTGAAGATGCGGGTCGGCATCGAGTTCACGGAGGCCGCCATCACCAGGCCGGCGAAGCAGCCGATCAGGGCGGCGATCACATATTGCAGCACGATGATCGGGCGCGACGGGATGCCGGTGACGCGGGCGGCGTAGGGATTGTCGCCGATCGCGTAGATGTAGGCGCCCCAGCGCGTCCGGCGCAGCAGCAACGCCACCACCACGCAGGCGATTGCGAACATCACGATCGAGGTCGGAATGCCGAGGATGGTGCCCTGTCCGAGCCGCTCGAAGCCGTCCATTCCTGCGCTCCACTGCACCACGTCGAGCTGGAACAGGGCGGCCTGGCCGAGGCCCGCCAGCAGCAGGCCGGTCGCCAGCGTCGCGAACAGCGAGGGCACCTCGGCATAGGCGATCAGCCAGCCGTTGACGAGGCCGAAGGCGATCGCCAGCAGGAATGCCACCAGCAGCGAGGCCGGCAGCGAGTGGCCGTTCTGCACCATCTGCAGCACCAGCCCCGGCGGCACGGCGAGCGCGGCGATCAGGGAGATGTCGATGCCGCGCCCGATCACCACGATCGCCATGGCGAGGCCGAGGATGCCGAGCACCGCCACGTTCTGCAGCAGCGTCAGCATGTTCTCCGGCGTGAGGAAGCCGTGCAGGAAGACCGAGAACACCAGGAACAGCACCGCAAAGACGGTGAACACGATCTCCTGCTGGCCCAATCTGAGACGTTTCATCGACAAATTCCTGTTCGGCATTCGCGGGCGCGGTTCAACCCGCTCGGGGAGAGCGGCTCTTGATCTCATAAGTCTGGGGAAGCGTCGACAGGCTGTCGGCGAGTTCTCGCAGCCGCGCGGCGTCGTCCATGCCGACCGGCGAACTGATCTGGATGCCGGGAAACGCGTGTGCCACGTCATCGATGGCCGCGACGTCGATGTTGCGTCCGCTGCGGGCCGGGACCAGGGCGTCGTAGGGCGGCCGCTCCAGGGTCTCGATGTCCTTGATGGTCGTCACCGGCCGCGTGAACCGCGTCGTCACCGGCGCAGGGAGCTCGGCGCTCATCGGCCCAGCGGCTCTGGATCGACGCACGCGGACGCCTCCTCTGGAATTGCCGCCAGGCGAACTTTCCGGCGAGCTTGTCATGCATAATGCGCCGGTCGCCGGAGGTCGGCTTTTCCTGGAGCGCAAAGTGTTTGCCTGTGCGCGCACAGGCTCTTGCGCGGAGGCGTCGTCAACCTACAATTCTTTCGCCACGACCTCTTGTGCGATGCACAACGTCGCCGCACCAAGAGTTCGGTGTTGGCGCGTCCGACCTCCGTCGGCGCTGAATGAGGGCGATGGCGGATCTCGTGCGCCTTGGACGGCGACGGGTCCGCCGGTTTGCGCCGCCTTACTTGACCAGCGGGCAGCCGTCCGTCCTTGAGTTCCTGCCGTGTCAATTTTCTGCGGTGATGATCAGTTTGACGCTGCGACGCGACAAACTATAGCTTGCCGGACAAGCGACATCATCGCCGAACTCGCACACAATCTCGGGCCACCCGGCGCCGCTAGCGCGTGACGAACTTCAAGCAAGAAACGAGATCACGGAGGAACTCATGACCGGCAACATCGCAGCCACCATTGCGAAGGCCCGCGAGCATTCGATCGGCGATTTGTTGCGCCGCTCGGCGCAGCGCGAGCCGAACAAGTCGGCGGTGATCTGCGGCGGCGTGCGCTGGAGCTTTGCCGAGATGGACGCGATCTGCAACCGCCTCGGCCGCGGCCTGCTCGCCCTCGGCGTGAACAAGGGCGACCGCGTCGCGGTGCTGTCGCGCAACTCGCACGCCTTTGCCGCGCTGCGCTTCGCCGTGGCGCGGATCGGCGCGGTGCTGGTGCCCATCAACTTCATGCTCAACCCCGACGAGATCAACTTCATCCTGAAGAGTTCGGGCGCGAAGCTGCTGGCGACCGGCCCCGATTTCGTCGACGCCGCGCGTGCCGCCAGCGCCAAGGGCTGCGCGGTGGAAAAGCTGATCTGGCTGCCGGGCGAGGACGTTGCGGCGCCGGTGGCCGGCCTTCCCACCTTCGACGATCTGCTGCACGCCGACGGCTCGTTCCTCGACGTCTCGGTCGATGCCCGTGATCTCGCCCAGATCGTCTACACCAGCGGCACGGAATCGCTGCCCAAGGGCGCGATGCTGAGCCATGAAGCGGTGATGTGGCAATATGTGAGCTGCATCATCGACGGCGGCATGGCGGCCTCCGACAACGTGCTGCACGCGCTGCCGCTCTATCACTGCGCCCAGCTCGACGTCTTCCTCGGGCCGCAGATCTATCTCGGCGCCTCCGGCGTCATCACGGGCAAGCCGACCGCCGACAACATCCTCGCCCTGATCGAGGCTCACAGGACCAACTCCTTCTTCGCGCCGCCGACCATCTGGATCGCGATGCTGCGCTCGCCGAATTTCGACAAGACCGATCTTTCGACCCTGGAGAAGGGCTATTACGGCGCCTCGATCATGCCCGTGGAGGTGCTGCTCGAGCTGCAGCGCCGCCTGCCCAAGGTCAAGTTCTGGAATTTCTACGGCCAGACCGAGGTCGCGCCGCTCGCCACCGTGCTGCGCCCGGAGGACCAGCTCCGCAAGGCGGGCTCCGCCGGCAAGCCCGCGATCAACGTCGAGACGCGCGTGGTCGACACCGCGATGCAGGACGTCAGGGTCGGGGAGATCGGCGAGATCGTGCACCGCTCGCCGCATCTGTTGTCCGGATACTACAACGATCCGGAAAAGACCGCGGCGGCGTTTGCCGGCGGCTGGTTCCATTCCGGCGACCTCGCCACCGTCGATGCCGATGGCTACATCACCGTGGTCGACCGCGTGAAGGACATGATCAAGACCGGCGGCGAGAACGTCGCAAGCCGCGAGGTCGAGGAGATGATCTACAAGATCCCGGCGGTGTCGGAAGTCGCGGTCGTCGGCCTGCCGGATCCGCGCTGGATCGAGGCGGTGACCGCGATCGTCGTGGTCAAGGCCGGCGAGACGCTCGATGAAGAAGGCGTCATCGGCCATTGCACGGGCGCGATGGCGCATTTCAAGGTGCCGAAGCGCGTCGTGTTCGTCGACAGCCTGCCGAAGAACCCGAGCGGCAAGCTGTTGAAGCGCGAACTGCGCCAGCGCTTCGTCGGCGGCGAGACGCTCGACAAGGCGATCCAGAAGAATTTCGGCTCTTGAGGGAGCACCCCATGAAGATCTGGCAAGTCGCGCGCGAATGGTCGATCGAGGGCCTGGAGCAGGTCGAGCAGCCGGAGCCCGTGCCGGGACCCGGCCAGGTCGCGGTGCGGATGCGCGCGGCCTCGCTGAACTACCGCGATCTCCTGACCGTGACGGGGAAGGGCGGCGCGTTCAAGCTGCCGCTCGTCCCGTTCTCCGATGGCGCCGGCGAGGTCGCAGCCGTGGGCGCCGGCGTGACCCGCATCGCTGTCGGCGACCGTGTCTGCCCGCTGTTCTTCCAGTCCTGGATCGACGGCAAGGTCTCGGCGGCGAGCCGGCGTTACGCGCTCGGCGGCACGCGCCCCGGCGTGCTGCAGGAGATCATGCTGCTCGACGCCGAGGGCGTCAGCCGCATTCCCTCCCACCTGTCGTTCCAGGAAGCCGCGACGCTGCCTTGCGCCGGGCTCACGGCGTGGCGGGCGCTCTTCGAGGAAGCCGGAGTGCGGCCCGGCGACACCGTACTGGTGCAGGGCACCGGCGGTGTCTCGATCTTCGCGCTGCAACTCGCCAAGCTCGCGGGCGCCAGCGTCATCGTGACCTCGTCGAGCGACGAGAAGCTCGCGCGTGCGAGGGCGCTCGGCGCCGACCACACCATCAACTACCGCGCCGTTCCCGAATGGGGCAAGGCGGCGGCCGAGTGGGCCGGCGGCGGCGTCGACCACGTGGTCGAGGTCGGCGGCAAGGACACCTTTGGGCAGTCGCTGGAGGCCGCGCAGGTCGGCGGCACCATTCTCGTCATCGGCGTGCTCACCGGCTTCTCGCAGCAGATCGCGATGCCGAGCCTGTTCGGCAAGAACCTCCGCGTCATCGGCCTGTCGGTCGGCAGCCGCCGCATGTTCGAGACCATGATGGCGGCGATCGACCGCAACCGCATGAAGCCGGTGATCGACCGGGTATTCGGCTTCGATCACGTTCCCGAGGCGCTCAGGCTGATGCAGCAGGGTGGCCATTTCGGCAAGATCGTGGTGGAGTTCGGCTGAGCCGTCGGGCTAGTTAAGATACACTGATGTTGCCACACCGTCATTGCGAGCGCAGCGAAGCAATCCAGAATCTGTCTCGGGAAACAGTCTGGATTGCTTCGTCGCCCCGCTCCTCGCAATGACGTCAAGGAGCCATAGCCGATGCCACTCTGGACCTGCGAAACCTGCGGCGCGCAGTTTCCCCCAGGCAAAGCGCCGCCGGCCGCGTGCCCGGTCTGCGAGGACGAGCGGCAATTTGTGGGCTGGAAGGGCCAGTCGTGGCTGACGCGCGAGGCGCTGACGCAGGCACATGGGATCGTGGGTCGCGATGATCTCGGCCTGATCGGCATCGGCCTCGAGCCGGCCTTCGCGATCGGCCAGCGCGCGCTGCTGGTGCCGCAAGGCGACGGCTGCGTGATGTGGGACTGCATACCGCTCGCGACCGACGACGCC
Organism: Bradyrhizobium sp.; assembly: GCF_028868675.1. Classification (GTDB taxonomy): domain Bacteria; phylum Pseudomonadota; class Alphaproteobacteria; order Rhizobiales; family Xanthobacteraceae; genus Bradyrhizobium. Next base: position 12,553 of record NZ_JAGWUA010000077.1, on the reverse strand, counting down.
ATCAGATACGTCGCTTCGCTCGGCGGACTGAAGGCGATCGCGGTGTCGCATCCGCATTATTACGGCGCGGTCGCCGACTGGAGCGACACTTTCGGGGGCGTGCCGATCTATCTGCATGCCGACGACCGTGCCTTCGTGACGCGGCCCCATCATGCCATCGTGCACTGGACCGGCGATCGCCATCCGATCTCGGAAGATGTGCTGCTGCTGCGCACCGGCGGCCATTTCGCGGGCGCCACCATGCTGCACTGGGCGCGCGGCGCTGACGGCAGGGGTGCGCTGCTCGCCGGCGACGTCGCGCAGGTCACGATGGATCGCCGCTTCGTCAGCTTCATGTACTCCTATCCGAACTACATTCCGCTGAACGCGGCGGCGGTGCGGCGGATCGCGGATACGATCGCGCCGCTCGCCTTCGATCGCATCTACGGCGCCTGGTGGGGCCGCAACATCGCTGATGGCGCCAAGGCGGCGTTCGAGGCGTCGGTCGCGCGCTATCTCGCCGCGATCGGCTAGGCCCCCTGTGCCCGCGGCCGCGCGACCGTCGGGTGATCCTGCCGCCGCGACCAGGAGACGTAGTAGGCGACCGCGGTCATCGCGGCGAAGCCGGCCAGCGTCACCGCGATCTGCATCAGCACGAGATTCGGACCCGTAATCAGGATGAGATGGCCGGCGAACGACAGGAACACCCCGACACAGAATACCGCGAGCCATTCCTCGCCGCAGCGGATGACCGCCTGCAGCGATCTCCACTGCAGCGCCGGGTGATCTGTGGGCACCAGGCTCGTGGCGAGGAAGGCGAGCGCCAGGAAATGCAGCACGCGATAGGGCGCGAGGTTCTCCTTGTCGTTCGGCGTGAACGGGGCGAGCAGGCCGTCCGGCAAATGAGAGCCGAGCGCCGGCGAATGCTGCGCGAGCGTGATGACGAGCGCGAACAGCAGCCAGGCGGCCGCGAGCGCTTTCAGCCAGCGCATGCCGCGCAGCGCGCGGGACGGCGCGCCGGTGACCGCGAACCAGCCGCCCAGCACCATCAGCATCTGCCAGCAGAACGGATTGAAGCTCCAGGTGCCGTCCGGATAGAGCCGAAAATTCCAGTCGAAATGCCGCGCCGCGAGGTAGAGCGCGACCGAGGCCAGCAGCGTGACATGGGGCCGCCGCAACAGCCCCCACAGTGCCAGCGGAAAGAACGCCATCAGCGGGATCATCAATTGCAGGAGGTCGAGACTCGCCGGCTCCTCCTGCAGCACCAGGCCGCTGACCAGGATCCGCAGCGGATGCTCGATGATCCCCGAGATGTTGTAGTCGTGGATGATCTCCGGCGCCATCGACTGCGCGGCAACGGAGGCGATGGCGTCGACATAGATCACGAACAGGACGACATAGGCGGCATAGAGCCGCCACACCCGGCGGAAGATTCGCGTCGCCGATACGATGAAGCCGCGTTCCAGCGCCATCCGGCCGTGGATGACCGTGATGCCGTAGCCCACCACGAACACGAACAGGTCGGCCTGGCCGCTGAAGCCGAAGCTGCGCAGCGTCAGCAGGCTGACGACATTGTCGGGAACGTGGACGACGAAGATCGACCAGGTCGCAATGCCGAGCGCCAGATAGAGTCTGGCGTCGTGGCGATAGGCGGCGAGGTTGGCCTGGACGGTCGGGTTCATTGCGGCAGATGTCGGGGTGAATCAGGGGCGACGCTTTTAGCGGCTGGAATCGCCCGTTCCGAGTAGCGATTCCGTGAATGGGCGGTGCCGCCGTCGCTCGGCAAGCGCGGCGAGGTAAAGCCCATCACGCACTCTTGATCCGTGCTGTCAGCGCGCTATATCCGTGTTTTCCCTTTTGACGTGACCGGGTAAACGCATGACGACCACAGATACGGCTGTGCATACGCAGCCCTTCCAGGCCGAGGTGTCCGAGCTGCTGCACCTCATGGTGCACTCCGTCTATTCCGAGACTGACATCTTCCTGCGCGAGCTCGTTTCCAACGCCTCGGATGCCTGCGACAAGCTGCGCTACGAGGCGATTGCGACGCCCGCTCTGCTGGGCGAGGGCGAGGCGCCGAAAATCCGCATCATCCCGAACAAGCAGGCCGGCACGCTGACCATCGCCGACAACGGCATCGGCATGGAGCGGCAGGAGCTGATCGACCATCTCGGCACCATCGCCCGCTCCGGCACCAGGGCCTTCGTCGAGAAGCTGAAGGAGGCCAAGGACGGGCTCGGCCTGATCGGACAGTTCGGCGTCGGCTTCTATTCCGCCTTCATGGTCGCCGACAGGATCGTCGTGCTCAGCCGGCGGGCCGGCGAAAGCGACGTCTGGACCTGGACGTCGTCGGGCGGCTCCGGCTTCGAGATCGCGCGCGCGAGCGAGGAGGACGCAGGCCGCGTGGCCCGCGGCACCGAGATCGTGCTGCATCTGAAGGACGACACCAGGAAATATCTCGAAGCTTACGAGATCGAGCGCATCGTTTCGGCCTATTCCGACAACATCCAGTTCCCGATTCTGCTCGTGCCGGAGGAAGGCGAGCCGCGCCAGATCAATTCGGCGAGCGCGCTGTGGCAGCGGCCGAAATCGGAGCTGACGCCGGACGACTACAAGCAGGCCTACAAGCAGGTCGCGACCGCCTTCGACGATCCCGCGATGACGCTGCACTATCGTGCCGAGGGCCGCTACTCCTATGCCGTGCTGCTGTTCGCGCCCTCGACGAAACCGTTCGACCTGTTCGAGCCGAACCGCAAGGGCCGCGTGAAGCTCTACGTGCGCCGCGTCTTCATCACCGACGACGCCGATCTGTTGCCGGGCTATCTCCGCTTCATCCGCGGCGTGGTCGACAGCGAGGACCTGCCGCTCAATATCTCGCGCGAGATGCTGCAGAACAATCCGCAGCTCGCGCAGATCCGGAAGGCGCTGACCACCCGCGTTCTTTCCGAGCTGGAGAGCCTTGCCGAGAAGGACGCCGACAATTTCGCAAAGATATGGGACGCCTTCGGCGCGGTGATCAAGGAAGGCGTCTACGAGGATTTCGAGCGCCGCGACAAGCTTCTGGCGCTGTCGCGTTTCTCCACGACGTCGGGCGAGAAGCGCACGCTGAAGGACGTCGTGGCCTCCTTCAAGCCGAACCAGACCGAGATCTATTATCTCGTCGGCGACAGCATCGAGCGGCTGAAATCCAACCCGCGGCTCGAGGCGGCCACCGCGCGCGGCATCGAGGTGCTGCTGCTGACCGATCCGGTCGACGCCTTCTGGACCTCGATGCCGACGGAGTTCGAGGGCAAGCCGCTGAAGTCGCTGAGCCAGGGCGATCTCAATCTCGACCAGGTCCCGCTCGCCGGTGACGACACCAATCGGGACGAGCCCGCCGCCGACGAGGCCGCCACCATCGCGGTGATCAAGGCGTCCCTCGGCGAGCGCGTCAGCGACGTGAAGGCCTCGACCCGGCTCACCAGCTCCGCCTCCTGCCTCGTCGCCGACAGCCACGGCCCGAGCCGCGAGCTCGAGCGCATCCTGGCGCAGCAGAACCGCGGGACGCGATCGAAGCCGATCCTCGAGATCAACCTCCGTCACCCGCTGGTGACCGCGATCGGCAAGGTCCAGGCCGGCTCGAAGGCGGTCGACGACCTCTGCCTGCTGCTGCTCGAACAGGCCCAGATCCTCGACGGCGAATTGCCCGAGGATCCCTCAGCCTTCGCCGCCCGGCTGAACCGCCTGGTGCTGCAGGGGCTGGGCGGGTAGACCAGCACGGGCCACGCGCTCGCTATGCTCCCTCGCCCCGCTTGCGGGGAGAGGGTCGGGGTGAGGGGGAGTCTCCGCAAGGGCGGTGACAGTTGAATTCGTGGAGAGTCCCCCTCACCCGGATCGCATCCTGCGATGCGACCCGACCTCTCCCCGCAAGCGGGGCGAGGTGAAGCGGCGCTCCCCTCACTCCGCCGCGTCCTTCAGCCGCTCCGTCTTCGCCTCCTGCGCGCGCCGCGGCACCCGGCCCGAAAGCCAGTTGGAGAGACGGTCGAGGTAGAGATAGACCACCGGCGTCGTGAACAGCGTCAGCGCCTGGCTCACGACGAGCCCGCCGACCATGGCATAGCCGAGCGGCTGGCGTATTTCCGAGCCCGTGCCGGTGCCGAGCATCAGCGGCACGCCGCCGAGCAGCGCCGCCATCGTCGTCATCATGATCGGGCGGAAACGCAGGAGCGCGGCCTGCCGGATCGACTGCTCGGGCGTGAGATGCTGCTCGCGCTCGGCGGCGATGGCGAAATCCACCATCATGATGCCGTTCTTCTTCACGATGCCGATCAGGAGAATGATGCCGATCAGGGCGATCAGGCTGAAGTCGAAACCGAATGCCATCAGGATCGCGATGGCGCCGACGCCCGCCGAGGGCAGCGTCGAGAGGATCGTCAGCGGGTGGATGTAGCTCTCGTAGAGCACGCCGAGGATGAGGTAGACCACGACCAGCGCCGCCAGGATCAGCATCGGCACGCTGCCGAGTGACTGCTGGAACGCCTGCGCGGTGCCCTGGAAGCTCGTCGCGAGCGTCGGCGGCGCGCGCATGTCGGCCACCGCATGCAGTACCGCGTTGGTCGCCTGCCCGAGCGCCACGCCCTCGGCGAGGTTGAAGCTGATCGTCACCGCCGGAAACTGGGCCTGGTGGGCGATCGCGAGCGGCCGCACCGGCTCGTTGGTCCATCTGCAGAATACCGAGAGCGGCACCTCGTCGCCGGTCAGCGGCGACTTGATGTAGATCTTGTTCAGCGTGTCGATCGCCCCCTGCATCTCGGGCAGGATCTCCATGATGATCCGGTAGGTGTTGACTTGCGTGAAATATTGCGCGACCTGGCGCTGCCCGAACGCGTCGTAGAGCGTATCGTCGATCAGCTGCGGCTGCACGCCGTAGCGCGCTGCGGTGTCGCGGTCGATGGTGAGCTGCAGCGTGGTGCCTTCGGTCTGCTGGTCGGTCGCGACGTCACGGAGCTCGGCGAGCGTCTTCATCCTCGCCAGGATCTTAGGTGCCCACTCGTCTAGCTCGGCGAGGTTGGCGTCCTGCAGCGTGAATTCGAACTGGGTCCGTGTCGCGCGGCCGCCGAGCCGGACGTCCTGCGAGGCCTGCATGTAGAGCCGCGCGCCCTCGACCCCCGCAAGCTTCGGCCGCAATCGCGCGATGATCGCCTGTGCGCTGGCGTCGCGCGCCTCGCGCGGCTTCAGCGTGATGTACATGCGTCCGGAATTCAGCGCCGTGCCGCCGCCGCCGATGAACATCGCGATCGAGGATACGGCCGGATCCGCTTGCACGATCCGGCTCAATTCCTCCTGGCGCCGTTTCATCTCGGCAAAGGAAATGTCCTGCGGCATCTCGGAGACCGCGGTCAGGAAGCCGTTGTCCTGCTGCGGAAAAAATCCCTTCGGGATCAGGATGAACAGGTAGACCGAGAGCGCCACGGTGGCGAAGAAGATGCAGAGCGTCGTGAAGCTGTGGCGCAGCGCGAGGTCCAGCCCGCGCTGGTAGGCGCGAAGCAGCGCATCGAACATCCGCTCGCTCCACTGGTAGAAGCGGCCGTGCTTGACCTCGTGATGCGCGCGCAGGAAGCGCGAGGCCATCATCGGCGTCAGCGTCAGCGAGACCAGGAGCGAGACGAAGATCGCCATCGAGAGCGTGACCGCGAATTCGCGGAACAGCCGGCCGATGATGCCGCCCATCAGGAGCAGCGGGATCAGCACCGCGACCAGCGACACGCTGATCGAGACGATGGTGAAGCCGATCTCGGCTGCGCCCTTGTAGGCCGCGGCCATCGGCCGCTCGCCCTTCTCCACGTAGCGGGTGATGTTCTCGAGCATCACGATGGCGTCGTCGACCACGAAGCCGACCGCGATCGTCAGCGCCATCAGCGACAGATTGTCCAGCGAATAGCCGAACGCCCACATCAGCGAGCAGGCGCCGAGCAGCGCCAGCGGCACCGTGATGCTCGGGATGATGGTCGCCCAGAAGCTGCGCAGGAAGATGAAGATCACCATCACGACCAGCACGATGGTGATCAGGAGCGTGATCTGCACGTCCTCGACCGCGGCGCGGATCGTGATGGTGCGGTCGCTGATGATCTTGATCTTCACCGCGGGCGGGATCGCCGCGATCAGCCGCGGCAGCTGCGCCTTGATGCGGTCGACGGTCTCGATCACGTTGGCGCCGGGCTGCTTGAAGATCACCAGGAACACGCCGCGCTGGCCGTCGGCCCAGGCGGCGGTCTTCGTGTCCTCGGGACCGGCGACCGCCCGACCGATGTCACGAATCCGCAGCGGACCGCCGTTGCGATAGGCGATGACGACGTCGTTCCAGTCCCTGGAGTCGGTGAGCTGGTCGTTGGCGTAGATCGTGTAGGCGCGCTTGGCGCCGTCGATGTTGCCCTTCGGGCTGTCGCTGGTCGCGATCGCGATCTGGCTGCGCACGTCTTCCAGCGACAGGCCCTTGGCGACGAGCTTGGCCGGATCGATCTGGATGCGCACCGACGGCTTCTGCTGGCCGCCGACGAACACCTGGGCGACGCCGGCGATCTGGCTGATCTGCTGCGCAAGCTGTGCGTCGGTGCGGTCGGAGACCGTGGTCAGCGGCAACGCTTCGGACGTCGCCGACAGGATCATGATCGGCGAATCCGCCGGGTTGACCTTGCGGTAGGTCGGCGGCGAGGGCAGGTTTTTCGGCAACTGCCCGGCGGCGGCGTTGATCGCGGCCTGGATGTCGTTGGCGGCGGCGTCGATCTGGCGGTTGAGATCGAACTGGATGGTGATCGCGGTCGAGCCGAGCGAGCTCGTCGACGTCATCTGCGCGATGCCGGGAATTTGCGCGAGCTGACGTTCCAGCGGCTGGGCGACCGAGGAGGCCATCGTCTCCGGGCTGCCGCCGGGCAGGCTGGCGGAGACCTGGATGGTCGGGAAGTCCACCTGCGGCAGGGGCGCGACCGGCAGCAGCGGATAGGCCACGAGGCCGACGAACAGGATGCCGGCCATCAGCAGCGAGGTGCCGACCGGGTAGCGGATGAAGGGGGAAGAGATGCTCTCGTACATGCCCTGAAACCGTCACGGCCGGGCGCACCTTCTCCTGACAATACGGAGCCGCGCTCGAGAGCCGAGCGCGAACGTGCGTTTCCTCGCCTAAACCTCTGTGCGCCGCGGGAACTTCGGCGTTCCCGGGCCTTTGCCGGTAACTTAGTCCCTTCGGACGGGCTTGCGAACGGAAACCTGAGGACGGCGGTTTCGACCTTGGTCGAAGGGGCGAGCTCGCGGAATAGTCATGCGCGACGCGGTGTTGTGTCGAGACCGGTTTCGCGCGTTATGATCAATGCTCGTTTCGGAGGAGAGTTCCCATGCGCATTCCGTTCCCGGTCATTTTGGCCGTCGGGTCGCTGGTTGCCGCGGCACCGGCCGGCGCGCAGACCTACGATCCCCGCTATCCGGTCTGCCTGCACGTGTTCAGCGGCGGCATCGGCGGCGGCGGCGACTGGTACGAGTGCAACTTCACCTCGCTGCCGCAATGTAACGCGACCGCTTCAGGCCGTGCCGCCATTTGCATCATCAATCCCTACTACGCCGCCAACGAGCCGCCGCGAAGGCGTTATCGGCGGGCGTACTAGGAGCGCCGTTCCCGGTGCACGGCTAGGTGATCCCGGCCGCGGCCGCCGCGTTTGCCTTGTCGACGCCTGCGACGATCGCGAGCTTCACCGCCCACGCCACGCGTTCCGTGGCCCAGTCGCTGTCGTGCAGCCTGCCGTCGTCGGTCGGGTCGACCATCCGGTCGAACGAAACCCGTTCGACCTCGAGCAAGCCTTTCATGAAGGCGAAGCGGCGGAACACATTGACGCCGGCATCCCGGGCCAGTTCGCTGATCGCCTCCACCATCGCGATCGCCTTGTCCCTCTTGGCTGGCGTCAGCACCGCCGGCACATATTGCAGGTCCATCAGAATGACGTCGGCCTCGGCCTCGTTGCGCAGCTTGATGAGCCCGTCGTGGATCGCGCTCGTTGTCTCGTCGAACGACGGCGGGTTCTGGTCCTCCGGCTGCCAGACCGCATTGGTCCCCACCTGCCAGATCACGAGATCGGGCTTTTCGGCGATGACGTCGGTGTCGAAGCGCGCGAGCTCCTTCGGCGCTTCCTGCCCGCCGATTCCCTTGTTGATCATCTCGATCGCGGATTTCGGATAGGCGTCCCGCAGAAAGCCCACCAACCGTTCCGGATAGGCCCTGATGTTGCCTTCGCCCGCCGTCGTCGACGAGCCGATGGCGACGATCCTGGCCCTTCCTCTGCCGAGGCTCTGCGCAAAGCTGGTCAACCCGTGCTCGAAGGGAATCGGCACGACCGGAATCTGCGAGGGATCGCTGTCCATGGGGCGCCTCTGCTGCAACCAAGACGATTCAGGGTTGAACGAGGATAGCCCGCGTTGACGGGATCGCCTAGGGGCGCCGCGTGACAGGGGCGCCGCGCGTCGAACACGGTTTGACCCTCACCCTGAGGAGCCGCGCTTGCGCGGCGTCTCGAAGGGCGAGGCCGAGAACCGGTCCTTCGAGACGCGCGTTCCGCGCTCCTCAGGACGAGGATCCGGCCTATTCCTTCTTCACCCCCGACATCTGCACCACCTTGCGCCAGCGCTCGGTCTCCTCCGTCAGCATGGCGGCGAACTGGCCGGCATTGCCGTGCAGGGGAATGGCGCCGAGTTCGACGATGCGCTGCATGATGCCTTCGTCCGACAGCGCGGCGTCGATCTCGCGGTTCAACAGCTCGACGATCTCGCGCGGGGTGTCGTGCGGCGCGCCGACGCCGTAGAAGGAGGAGGTCTCGTAGCCCGCGAGCGTGTCGGCGATCGGCGGCACGTTGGGCAGAATCTCCGAGCGCTCGCGCGTGGTGACGCCGAGCGCGCGCAGCTTGCCGGCGCGCATCAGTTCGAACGAGGAGGTGACGTTGTCGAACATGCCCTGCACCTGGCCGGACATCACGTCGGTGAGGCCCGGCGCAGAGCCCCGATAGGGCACGTGGGTGAACTGGACGCCCGCCATCGCCTTGAACAATTCGCCGGAGAGATGCAGCGATGTGCCGATGCCGGAGGAGGCGATCGAGAGCTTGCCGGGATTGGCCTTGGCGTAGGCGATGAACTCGGCCACGCTCGTCACCGGCAGGGCGTTGTTGACGACCAGCACCAGCGGAATGCGTGCGACGCCCGCGACAGGCAAGATGCCCTTGGCGAAATCGAACGGCAGTGCCGGATCGAAGGAGGCGTTGATCGCGTTTGCAGTCGAGGTCAGGAGCAGCGTGTAGCCGTCCGCCGGCGAGGCGATCACCGCCTGCGTTCCGATGCTGCTGCCGGCGCCGGGCTTGTTCTCCACCACGAAGGTCTGGCCGAGCCGGTCGGACAGGCGCTGGCAGATGAGCCGCGACAGCACGTCGGTGGCGCCGCCCGGCGCGTAAGGCACGACCCATTTCACGCTGCGCGAGGGATAGGATGGGGTGCCGAGGGCGAAGACGCGGGGCGCGGCGAAAACGACCGCAGCGCCGGCAGCCGAGCGCAGGAAGGTTCTCTTGCTGAACATGATGGCCTCTTCTTGTCGAAGCCGATATCGCAGGAATCTCGCACCTCCGCACGCCGATCCCATCGGCTTGGTAAAGGATGACTGCAGTTAATGGGCGACTAACCGCGTTTTACCCCTGTCTCTTAACACCTGGTCAGGAGCTCGCGGTCTATAGCTACCGCAGGACCGACGAGCGACCAGCCGAGAGAACGCAAACGACATGAACGCCGGCGTCATCGACCAGTTGAAGGACATCGCGCGCGCGCCGTCCGCCTCGAAAATCTGGCTGAAGGCGATCGAGCTGACCGCGCGGATCGAGACGCTGCCGGGACGGCTGTTCGCCGACGTCGTCGAGGATTGGGCGCAGCGCCAGCCGGACCGCGCGGCACTGGTCACGGAGAACGCGATCGTCGACTACCGCGCGCTCGCCGCTCGCATCAACCGCTATGCGCGCTGGGCGCGCGGGGCCGGCGTGGCGAAGGGCGAGGCCGTCGGCCTGATCATGCCGAACGGCGCGGACTATGTCGCCGCCTGGCTCGGCATCAGCCGCATCGGCGGCGTCGTCGCGCTGATCAACACCAGGCTCGTCGGGCAGTCGCTCGCGCACTGCATCGACGTCGCAAGGCCCCGTCACATCGTTGTGGCGCACGATCTGGCGGATACCCTAACGACCGCCATGCCGCATCTGGCATCAACTGCGACAATCTGGACTCACGGCGACGAGCGCGCTGAACGCTCGATCGATGCCGCGCTCGCGGCGCTCGACGACGGCGCACTCACGGCGGACGAGTGCGGCGACGTCTGCATCGACGATCGTGCGCTCCTGATCTACACCTCGGGCACCACCGGCCTGCCCAAGGCCGCCAGCATCAGCCACCGCCGCATCCTCAATTGGGGATTCTGGTTCGCGGGGCTGACCGGCGCCACGCCGCAGGACCGGCTCTATGATTGCCTGCCGCTGTTCCATTCGGTCGGCGGCATCGTCGCGCCCTGCAGCATGCTCGCCGCCGGCGGCTCGGTGATGGTCGCCGAAAAATTCTCGGCCTCGAATTTCTGGCACGACACCGTGCGCTTCGACTGCACGCTGGTGCAGTATATCGGCGAGCTCTGCCGCTATCTGCTCAAGGCGCCGCCCTCGGAATACGAGAACCGCCACCGCCTGCGGCTCGCCTGCGGCAACGGTTTGCGCGGCGACATCTGGCAGGAGTTTCAATCGCGCTTCGCGATTCCGCGCATCCTGGAATTCTATGCCGCGACCGAGGGCAATTTCTCGCTGTTCAACGTCGAGGGCAGGGTGGGTGCGATCGGCCGCATCCCGCCGCTGCTCGCCCATCGCTTCCCGGCCGCGATCGTCAAGGTCGATGCCGACGGCGGCGCGCCGCTCCGCAATGCGGACGGGCTGTGCGTTGCCTGCGCGCGCGGCGAGGTCGGCGAGGCCGTTGGCCGCATCGGCGTCGCCGACGAGGGCGGCGGCCGCTTCGAGGGCTATACGGACGCTGGCGAGACCGAGAAGAAGATCTTGCGCGACGTCTTCGCCAGGGGCGATGCCTGGTTCCGTACCGGCGACCTGATGCAGCTCGACGACAAGGGCTTTTTCCATTTCGTCGACCGCATCGGCGACACTTTTCGCTGGAAGGGCGAGAACGTCGCGACCTCGGAGGTCAACGACGCCGTGCGCGACTTCCCCGGCGTGGTCGACGCCACGACCTATGGCGTCGGCATTCCCGGCACCGACGGCCGCGCCGGCATGAGTGCGATCGTCGTCAACGAAGGCTTCGATCTCGCGGGTCTCGCCGGCCATCTCGCGTCGCGTTTGCCGGACTATGCGCATCCGCTCTTCATCCGCATGTCCGGCGAGCTCGACGCGACCGAGACGTTCAAGCAGAAGAAGGGCGCGCTGGCGCGCGAAGGGTTCGATCCCGGCGCGATCGGTGACCCCCTGTTCTTCAGGGACCCGTCCGATGGGGCCTACCGCCGCCTGGATATCGGCCTTTATACGGATATTGTGCGCGGCGTCGTGCAATTCTAGATCGCGAGCCCGAAAACCGGCATAGGTCGAATTTTATCCGAATTGTCCAAGAAGCCATTTACCTCTGTCGGGTAAACAACACGGCATGGGAGGCGGATCGTCATCCACCCGCCGATCGATTGATAACAAAGCGATAGAGCGAGCCAGCCATGTCGGTAAGGTTAAAGATCATCGAAGCCATCACGGAGATCGCGCAGGAGCAGCATGTGAAGCTGCCGCCGCTGACGGACGATCTGTCCCTGCACGAGACCGGCTTCGATTCGCTGGCTTTCGCCATCCTGGTGGCGCGCCTGGAGGACGAGATCGGCATCGATCCCTTCACCATTTCGGAGGAGGCGGCCTTCCCCGCCACCATCGGGGATTTCGTCCGGGCCTACGAAAATGTCCCCGCGTGAGATTTTCGCGCTCCGCGACTATCTCGGTCCGGAACTTTCGGGCCGCACGCTGTCGGACCCTCACCATGCGGTGTCGCTGACGGAGGTCCTGTCGCAAACCGTGCTCGGCGGCCGCCTGCGCGAATTGTCGGGCCGGTCGGTGCTGCTGAAACCGTCCGACCAGCTCAAGTCCGGCCTCGCCATGATCGAGCTCGACGGCGTCGCCCGTCGCATGCTGCTGTGCCCGCCGGATCTCAACCCGGCCCATCTCGACGCGCTGATCGCGGATGCCGAGATCGATGCCGTCGTCACCGACGAGCCGGAGCGCTGGGCGCAGTCCGGCATGCCGCTGGTCGTCGTCGCGCAATTGCCGCTCGCGAATGCGGCTCCCGTGCAGACCGAGCGCGCCACCGAATGGCTGATGCTGACCTCCGGCACCTCGGGCGTGCCGAAGATCGTCGGCCATACGCTGGAGGCGCTGACCGGCGCGATCCTCGCCGAAGGTCCCGCGCACGGCTCGGCGCCGGTGTGGGCGACGTTTTACGACATCCGCCGCTATGGCGGCCTGCAGATTTTCCTGCGCGCGATCCTTTCGGGCGGCTCGATGGT
>NZ_JAGWUA010000076.1 GCF_028868675.1 Bradyrhizobium sp. | reverse complement strand
GATTCCTTCAAGGCGCTGACCGCGCTGCTCGACAAGCAGGGCATCAAGCCTGTCGGCAACCCGATGATCGTCTACACCTCGACGGACGATACCGGCTTCACTTTCCTCGCCGAGATTCCGGTCGACCAGGAGCCGAAGAACCTGACCAAGGACATGAGCATCGGCAAATCGCCGGAAGGCAAGGCGCTGAAATTCGTCCATCGCGGCTCCTACGACAACATGGACAACACCTACGAGGCGATCACCAATCACCTCGACGACAAGAAGCTGGAGGCCAAGGACACCTTCATCGAGGAGTACCTCACCGATCCCCTGAAGACGGCCGAGGACAAGCTCGTCATCAACGTCTACGTGCCGCTGAAGTGAGACCATGCAGAAGCAAGTGACCATCGCTGCCGTTGTCGCCGCCCTGCTGGCGACGCCCGCGCTCGCCGAGGACGCGTTTCCTCCCGCGATCACCGTCAGCGGCGAGGCGACGGTGTCCGTCGCCCCCGACCTCGCCTCGATCGATGCCGGCGTCGCCTCCGACGCCAAGACGGCGAAAGAGGCATCCGAGGCCAACAATGCGGCGATGGGCAAGGTGCTGCTCGCCCTGAAGGGCACAGGCATCCCCGAGAAGGATTATCAGACCTCACGGCTGTCGCTGCAGCCGCAATACGCGCCGAACCGCACCAGCGGGCCATCGGGTGTGGTCGGCTTCCGCGCCAGCAATCGCGTCACGGTGAAGATCCGCGACGTCACCAAGCTGGCGAGCATCATCGACACGCTGGTCGGCGCCGGTGCCAACGATGTCGGCAACGTATCCTTCGAAGTGACGCAGGCCTCAAAGCTGCTCGACGGCGCGCGCGAGCAGGCGCTCGCCGATGCCCGCCGCAAGGCCGAGGTCTATGCCAGGGCGGCCGGCGTCACGCTCGGCACACCGCTCGGCATCTCCGAGGGCGGCCCGCCGCCGGTGCCGATGTTCCGCGCCAAGGCGATCGCCGCCGCGCCGATGGCAAGCCCCGTTCCAGTCGCGCCGGGCGAGGAGACGCTGTCGGTGACGGTGACGGTGTCCTGGGCGATCAAGAAGGATCAGTAGGGGCGCGGCGCACGCAACAATTTCCGCCGTCGCCCCCGCGAAGGCGGAGGCCCATAACCACAGGGAGCAGTTTGGCGAAGGCTGGCAACTGACAGCTCGCGCCACAACGCAAGCCTGTGGTTATGGATCCCGGATCGGCGCTCGCTCCGCTCGCTTGTCCGGGACGACAGCGGAGTTGGTTGCCGGCTCAGTCAAATCTCCACCACCTGTCCCGGCTTCACCGCGACGAAGCGCTCGCGTGGAATGCTGGCCGCATCGAGCGCCTCGACGAGCGCCTCTGCCGGGGCGTCGATGGCCTCGTCGGTCAGCTGGAAAGTGCCGTGATGATGGCCGAGCGCGGCCTCGGCGCCGCAGTCGAGCAGCGCCTTCACCGCGTCGTCCGGGTTCATGTGCTGATCGCGCATGAACCAGCGCGGCTCGTAGGCACCGATCGGCAGGATCGCGAGCCTCAGGGGACCGTGCGCCTCGCCGACACGGCGGAAATGCCTACCCTCGCCATAGCCGGAATCGCAGACTACGTAGATCTTGCCGGCCGGCGTCTCCAGCACGAAGCTCGCCCACAGCGCCTGGTTGCGGTCGAACAGGCTGCGCGCGGTCCAATGCCGCGTCGGCACCAGGTGCACGGCGATGCCGGCGCCCAGTTCGACGCGGTCGTGCCAGTCGAACGCCTCGGCGCGGATCGCGGCGTCGGCCTCGCGCATGGTGAGGTCGTTGCCGAGCGGGGTGACCACGCGCGGATCGAAGTTTTTGGCGAGCCGCGACAAGGTTGCGAGGTCGAGGTGGTCGTAGTGACCATGCGACACCAGCACGACGTCGATTCTGGGCAGGTCCTCGAACGCGATGCCGGGATGGTTGCGGCGCTTCGGCCCGGCCCACGACACCGGCGAGACCCGCATCGACCACACGGGATCAACGAGGATGTTGAGACCGTTTGCCTGGATCAGCCAGCTCGCATGTCCGACGAAGGACAGCCGGACCTTGCCGCCATCGACCTCCCGCGGCGGGACGTCGGCATGCGGGCTCGGAACCCAGGCGGGCCAGACCATGCGGTTGCGGCGGCCGCCGAACTGCCAGCGCAGCAGATCGGACAGCGATTTCGGCGACACACCGTCGGGATCGAAGAACTTTTGGCCATCGAAATGGTCGGACGGCGGTCCGGAATAGGTTTTGCGGCGACGGCGGGTCATTTCAGCGCTGATTGGCCCCAAAAAGGCGGGATTCGGCAAGGGACTGGCAAGAGACCGGCAAGAGATAAGCAGCGGCGCGCGACCTTGCAAAATGCCGCATTCCGCGGGCTTTCCTTGACTTTTCGCCCCTGCGGGGGTTTAAGGCCGCACCACTTCTCGAAAAGGCTTTCTTTTCGACCCGCCGACCGGTCCTCGAGACCGGAGGTCAACGCCCGACAGCGCTGTGCGCCCTCGGGCGTGAAGGTGTTTGGACGACCCTCATCCCGAGGAGTCGCGACGGCGGCGTCTCGAAGGATGAGGCCACGACGGCACCCTTCGAGACGCAGGCTTCGCTTGCTCCCGAAGGCGTGAGGGCAGCAACAACGGGACAACGGCATTGTTCGACAATCTGTCGGAAAGGCTTGGCGGCATCCTCGATCGTCTGACGGGGCGCGGTGCGCTGACCGAAAAGGACGTCGATGCCGCGATGCGCGAGGTGCGCCGCGCGCTGCTGGAGGCCGACGTCGCGCTCGACGTGGTGCGCAGCTTCACCGAACGCGTCCGCGAGCAGGCGATCGGGGCCACCGTCGTCAAGTCGGTGACACCCGGCCAGATGGTGGTCAAGATCGTCCACGACGAGCTCGTCAACACGCTCGGCGCGGACGGCCAGACCATCGACCTCAACGCCGTGCCGCCGGTGCCGATCATGATGGTCGGCCTGCAGGGCTCCGGCAAGACCACCACGACCGCCAAGCTCGCCCGCCGCCTGACCCAGCGCGACAAGCGCAAGGTGCTGATGGCTTCCCTCGACGTCTACCGCCCGGCGGCGATGGAGCAGCTTGCCGTGCTCGGCCGCGATCTCGAGATCGCGACGCTTCCGATCGTCGCCGGCCAGCAGCCGACGCAGATCGCCAAGCGCGCGCTGGAGGCGGCAAAGCTCGGCGGCTACGACGTCGTGCTGCTCGACACCGCCGGCCGCACCACGCTCGACGACGAGATGATGGCGGAGGCCGAGAGCATCAAATCGGCCGCCAATCCGCATGAGGTATTGCTGGTCGCCGACGCGCTGACCGGCCAGGATGCCGTGAACCTCGCACGTTCCTTCGACCAGCGCGTGGGCCTGACCGGCATCGTGCTGACCCGCGTTGACGGCGACGGCCGCGGCGGCGCCGCGCTGTCGATGCGCGCGGTCACCGGCAAGCCGATCAAGCTGATCGGCACCGGCGAGAAGACCGACGCGCTGGAGGATTTCTACCCCAGCCGCATCGCCGGCCGCATCCTCGGCATGGGCGACGTGGTGTCGCTGGTCGAGAAGGCCGCCGCCAACATCGACGCCGAGAAGGCCGCGCGCACCGCCGAGCGCATGCGCAAGGGCCAGTTCGACCTCAACGACATGCGCGAGCAGCTGTCGCAAATGGCGAACATGGGCGGCATCAGCTCCCTGATGGGCATGATGCCCGGCATCGCCAAGATGAAGAACCAGATCGCCGCCGCCGGCATCGACGACAGGATTTTGAAGCGCCAGGTCGCGATCATCGATTCCATGACGCGCGACGAGCGCCGTCATCCCGACCTCCTCAAGGCCAGCCGCAAGAAGCGCATCGCCGCGGGGAGCGGCCAGAGCGTCGAGCAGGTCAACAAGCTCCTCAAGATGCACCGGAACATGGCCGACGTGATGAAGGCCATGGGTTCGGGTAAGCGCGGGCCGCTCGCCGGCATCGCGCAGGCCATGGGCTTTGGCGGCGGCATGAAGATGCCCTCGCCCGAGGAGATGAAGGCGCTGCAGGAGAAGATGCAAGGCGGAGGCGGCGGCCAGGGGCTGCCCAATCTGCCGAAGGATTTGCCGCCCGGCCTGCGCCAGGGCCTGCCGAATGTGCCGGGGCTCACGGGCCTCAGCAACAAGCCGACCCTGCCCGGGCTCGGCGGCTTCCCCGGACTCGGGAAGAAGAAATGACCTCGCCCGTCATTGCGAGCGACGCGAAGCAATGACGAACCCGACCAACCTTTGAATTAACTGCTACTCAGGAGACTAGAATGCCCGTCGTTATCCGCCTCGCCCGCGCAGGCACCAAGAAGCGTCCCGTCTATCACGTCGTCGCCGCCGACTCGCGCTTTCCGCGCGACGGCCGCTTCATCGAACGCCTCGGCCATTTCAACCCGCTGCTGCCCAAGGACAACGAGGCCCGGCTGAAGCTCGACATGGACAAGGTCAAGGCTTGGCTCGCCAAGGGCGCCCAGCCTTCGGACCGCGTGATGCGTTTCCTCGACGCCGCCGGCGTCAAGAAGCGCGAGGCGCGCAGCAATCCGCAGAAGGCCGTGCCGCGCAAGGAGCGCAAGGCGCAGGCCGAAGCCGCAGCCAAGGCTTAAGGCTTGTCGATGCCGGCGCTGGTCTGCGTCGCGCGGATCGGCGCCGCGCATGGAGTGCGCGGCGCGGTCAAATTGTGGACCTTTACCGAGGATCCCTTTGCCGTGCGGCACTACGGCCCGCTCGCGACCAAGGACGGCAAGCGCCAGTTCGAGGTCGCGCAGGCCCGCGAAGCCAAGGACCATCTGGTCGCGACCTTCAAGGGCGTCACGACGCGTGACGAGGCCGAGCGCCTCAACGGCATCGAACTCTACGTTGCGCGCGAAAAACTGCCCGAGACCGACGAGGGCGAGTATTATCACGCCGACCTGATCGGGCTTGCCGCCGTCACCACGACGGGCGATGCGCTCGGGCGCGTGGTCGCGATCCACAATTTCGGCGCCGGCGACATCATCGAGATCGCCCCGCCGAGGGGCACGACCATGCTGCTGCCGTTCTCCAATGCGGTGGTGCCGGAGGTCGATCTTGCCGGCGGCCGCGTCGTGATCGACCTTCCGCACGAGATCGAGGGCGAGGAGCGCTCGCCCGTCAGCGACGACGAGGATTAGGACGCGATGACGACCTCCTCACCCTGGCGCGCGACCGTGCTGACCCTGTTCCCGGAGATGTTTCCGGGGCCGCTCGGGGTGAGCCTGGCCGGGCGGGCGCTGGCCGCGGGCCTGTGGGAACTCGAGGCCCGGGACATCCGGGCATCCGCGACCGACCGCCATCGCAGCGTCGACGATACCCCAGCCGGCGGCGGGCCGGGCATGGTGCTGCGGGCCGATATTCTGGCTGCCGCCACCGATGCCGTGGGCGTCGCCTCCGACCGCCCGCGCCTCCTGATGAGCCCGCGGGGTCGGCCATTGACCCAGTCGCGCGTCCAGGAACTCGCGGCCGGCCCGGGCCCCCTGATCGTCTGTGGCCGGTTCGAGGGGGTGGACCAGCGGGTGATCGATGCCCGGGCGCTGGAGGAGGTCTCGATCGGCGATTACGTGCTCTCAGGGGGCGAAATCGCGGCTTTTGCCGTGATCGACGCCTGTGTCCGGCTGTTGCCGGGCGTGATGGGCAAGGAGGCTTCAGGGGCCGAGGAAAGCTTCTCGGACGGGCTCCTGGAATACCCGCAATACACCCGCCCGCAGCTGTTCGAGGGGGTTCCGATCCCCCCAATCCTCCTTTCCGGCGACCACGCCAGGGTCGCGGCCTGGCGCAGGGCCGAGGCCGAAGCCCTGACGGCGGCCCGGCGGCCGGACCTCATGAAAAAGGCAGCGAGCCAAAAAGCGCCAAAAGACAAGACAGACGGGTGACAAACGCTCCCGCTTGCCTTATAGGAGCGGCCAAATCCGCAATGGCTGGATAGACGAATTTCACGCAGCCCCCGTTGACCGAAGGCTGGGCGCGCCGATGGAGATTTACCCATGAACCTGATCAAGCAGCTCGAAAAAGAGCAATTCGACAAGCTCTCCGCCGGCAAGGAGATTCCGGAATTCGCCCCCGGCGACACCGTGATCGTCAACGTGAAGGTGGTCGAGGGCGAGCGGACTCGCGTGCAGGCCTATGAGGGCGTCTGCATCGGCCGCTCGGGCGGCGGCCTGAACGAGAGCTTCACCGTGCGCAAGATCTCCTACGGCGAGGGCGTAGAGCGCGTGTTCCCGCTGCTGTCCCCGATGATCGACTCCATCAAGGTCGTGCGTCGCGGCAAGGTGCGTCGCGCAAAACTCTATTACCTGCGCAATCTGCGCGGCAAGTCGGCCCGCATCGTCGAGAAGCAGGACCGCGCCACCGCCGTCGGCGAGTAAGCTTCGCCACAGGCCGAGTTACGGAAAGCGCGGGGCGCGCAGGCCCCGCGCTTTTTTGTTGCGGCTGTCATTGCGAGCGGGGCTCTCGCGCTTTCGCCGGCCTGTGCTATATACGGCCAGAATGGTTCCAGATCAGACCCGCACCGCACGCGTGAGGCGCATCGTCATCGACGATCGCTCGCGGCTGCCTGGCCGGTTCTTCGGACGCTTCGCGACCTCGGCAACGTCAGAGCTTGGACACGCAGCATAGGCTGCGCCGCCGATCGTCTTTGCCTCGCGCGTAACCGCGCTCATTTGCACCACACAACATTTTCGGAGCCCGACGCTCATGTCCAAACCCACCACGCTGTACGACAAGATCTGGAACGACCACCTGGTCCACGAGGCCGAGGACGGCACCTGCCTGCTCTACATCGACCGCCATCTCGTCCATGAGGTCACCTCGCCGCAGGCGTTCGAAGGCCTGCGCGCCTCGGGCCGCAAGGTGCACGCGCCGGAGAAGACGCTCGCCGTCGTCGACCACAACATCCCGACCACCGATCGCTCGAAACCCAATCCCGACCCCGAAAGCATCGAGCAGATGCGGGTGATGGCGGAGAACGCCAGGGAATTCGGCATCGAGTATTACAACGAGTTCGACAAGCGCCAGGGCATCGTCCACGTCATCGGCCCCGAGCAGGGCTTCACCCTGCCCGGCACCACCATCGTGTGCGGCGACAGCCACACCTCGACGCACGGCGCGTTCGGCGCGCTGGCGCACGGCATCGGCACCTCCGAGGTGGAGCACGTGCTGGCGACGCAGACGCTGATCCAGAAGAAGGCCAAGAACATGCGCGCCGTCGTCGACGGCAAGCTGCCCGAGGGCGTGACCGGCAAGGACATCATCCTGGCCATCATCGGCGAGATCGGCACCGCCGGCGGCACCGGCTACGTGCTGGAATATGCCGGCGAGGCGATTCGCAACCTGACGATGGAAGGCCGCATGACGGTCTGCAACATGTCGATCGAGGGCGGCGCCCGCGCCGGCCTCGTCGCGCCCGACCAGAAGGCGTTCGACTTCTTGCGCGGCCGTCCCAAGGCGCCGAAGGGCGCCGCCTGGGATGCGGCGATGCGCTACTGGGAGACGTTGCGCTCCGACGACGGCGCACATTTCGACCACGAGATCAGGCTGGACGCGGCAAAGCTGCCGCCGATCGTCACCTGGGGCACGAGCCCTGAGGACGTCGTGTCGATCACCGGCTTCGTGCCCGATCCCGACAAGATCGCCGACGAGGCCAAGCGGCTCTCGAAGCATCGCGCGCTGAAATATATGGGCCTGACGGCAGGCACGAAGATCACGGACATCAAGCTCGACCGCGTCTTCATCGGCTCCTGCACCAACGGTCGCATCGAGGATCTGCGCGCCGCCGCCAAGATCGCCGAGGGCAAGACGGTGAACGCTCATGTCAACGCCATGATCGTGCCGGGCTCCGGCATCGTGAAGGAGCAGGCGGAAGCGGAGGGGCTGGACAAGATCTTCATCAAGGCCGGCTTCGAATGGCGCGAGCCGGGCTGCTCGATGTGCCTGGCCATGAACCCGGACAAGCTGAAGCCGGAAGAGCGCTGCGCCTCGACCTCGAACCGCAATTTCGAGGGCCGCCAGGGTTTCAAGGGCCGCACGCACCTGGTCTCGCCGGCGATGGCGGCGGCCGCGGCGATCGCGGGACATTTCGTCGACGTCAGGGAGTGGCGCTGAGCCACTCCCAATCAATTCTAACGATCCGGGAAAGCGCGCCTTAAGCGGCGGCACCGACACTGACGGCTCGCGACGTCTCGCGCGTGAGTGAGGAGCCATGACCGAGAAGCCGGACTATGTCGACCTCATCAGCGACGCGACACGCCAGCGGCGGCGGCGCGCCACGCCGTTGCGCGTGGTCACCGCGCCCGAGATCGAGGAGACCTCGCGGCTGAGCCGCTGGCCGCCGGCGCTGTTCCGGCAATGGAAGCTCGAGAACCTGATGCGCTGGAAGACGGACTCCTGGAAGCACAGGGGCCGGCCGTAGCCGCGTGATCCATCATTCCGGGGCACCCGAAGGGCGAACCCGGAATGAGAGCCATGACGCGCGTGACATCACCAATACATCCGGTACGGATAACCCCAACGATGCCAGCGATGCCAGCGATGCCAATGGCAGACGCGGCGGGGGCCGTAATAGGTCCAGATGATCCGGCAGCGGTGATAGCGGGGATAGGAATAGTAGGGATAGTAGCCGCCGTAATAGTAGCGGCGGTGGAAATGGTGATGCCGGTAGAAGTGGGGATAGCCCGCATAACGGTAGCCGCCGTAGCGGTGATACCCGCCATAGCGATAGCCCCCGACATGCGCGCGGTAGACCGGCGCGGCGCGAACGGCGCCGATATGGCCGCCATGGAAGCCGCCGAAATGGCCGCCGCCGTGGTATCCGCCATGACCACCATATCCGCCATGACCACCGCCGCCGCCATGCCGGACCGCCGTGATCATCCCGTCGGATGCAGCCTTCACTGCCGGTGAACTCGCCGGATTGATCAGGGTCAGCGCTTCGGCACGCCGTGCCGTGCCCGCCGACAGCACAAGTGTCGCGAGGGCCGCAAGGCCCAGGCAGCGGATCAGGCTGACTCCGGAATCAAGAATCCTCGGCATGATGTCCTCCACGAATATGCACAGCGAGCCTCCGTCGCCGGTTCACGGCGACTTCGGTCCTGCTCATTTGCGATTCTTCCCGAAATTAAACTAGAGACAGCGACGTGAACGCGCCATGAATGAACAACGTTCCGCGGACAGCACTGCGACCGAGCGCCGCGAGGAGACTTTTGCGATGGCCGTCTACGCGATTGCGCAACTGAAGATGACCGAGCGCGCGGCTTATGACCGCTATCAGGCGCGCTTCTTCGACGTGTTCCGGAAATTCAACGGACGATTGCTGGCGGCTGATGAGAGTCCGCGTGTGCTCGAAGGCGCGTGGCCTTTCGACAAGCTGGCGATGATGTCGTTTCCCGACGTGGCGTCATTCCGCGCTTGCGGGTTCATGCGGATCGGCCGCCCGTTCAGCCGCGGCGCCAGTAGCAGCTCATATGCGGCACGATGACAGTGCCGCTCAGGCGATATTCCTGCACATAGGCGACGTTGCATTCCCGCACCGCGTCGGGGCCGGGATTGTAGCGCGGATAGACCCCCTCGGGGTTGTAGTAGGGCTGCACGCGGAGCCTCGTCGGCGGTCGCTTGCGCGGCGGCGGAGCGTCGGGCGAAACGGCCTGGGCGAGCCTAATCTCGCTGCCGGCCGTCTGGGCGGGGGCGCCTGAGCAAAATATGAGGTTCAACCCCATGCACAGTGCCGCTGCTGCCGCCGTCCGCACCCACATCGTTCCGCTCACTGCAAAAATCCCCTTGAACGCGCCGTACGCTCCCCGTTTTCTCGGGCCGCGTCAACCGTTGCGGCGGGTTATAAAGCCGGATGCATCGTCCGGGAACCCGCGCTAAGGAGAGGGCATGTGGACCGACCTGAAGGCGCCCTCGCTGGCCGAGATGGAAGCGATGGCGCACGACATTTTCGAGCGCCTGCCGAAGCGCTTTCGCGATCTTTGCGAGGGCGTGATCCTTCGCGTCGACGATTTCCCGTCCGAGGAGGTGCTGGACGAGATGGAATGCGAGAGCGAGTTCGACCTGCTCGGGCTGTTCCAGGGCGTCGGCCTGCCGCACCAGAGCCTTGGCGACGTGCCCCGCCTGCCCAACATGGTCTGGCTCTACCGCAGGCCGATCCTGGACTATTGGGCGGAGCACGACGAGACGATCGGCCATATCGTCCGCCACGTCCTGATCCACGAGATCGGCCACCATTTCGGCCTGTCGGACGACGACATGGCCGCGATCGAGGCGCAGGCAGGCTAGATCCGCCGAATTGGGCCTAGGATTCGGCCCTCGTTCGCGATAAACAACGCCTCCCCTGACCCCACCCGGGAAGCGCAATCATGGACAAGTTCACCACGCTGGAAGGCGTCGCGGCGCCGCTGAAGATCATCAATGTCGACACCGACATGATCATTCCGAAGCAGTACCTGAAGACCATCAAGCGCACCGGTCTCGGCAAGGGGCTCTTTTCCGAGCAGCGCTACAAGGACGACGGCAGCGAGAATCCGGACTTCATCCTCAACAAGCCGGCCTATCGCAACGCCAAGGTTCTGGTGGCCGGCGACAATTTCGGCTGCGGCTCGAGCCGCGAGCACGCGCCCTGGGCGCTCCTCGACTTCGGCATCCGCTGCGTGATCTCGACCTCGTTCGGCGACATCTTCTACAACAACTGCTTCAAGAACGGCATTCTGCCGATCCGCGTCTCGCAGGAAGACCTCGACAAGCTGTTCGACGACGCCGAGCGCGGCGCGAATGCGACGCTGACGATCGATCTGCCCAACCAGGAGATCCGCGGTCCCGACGGCGGCAAGGTCAAGTTCGAGATCGACCCGTTCCGCAAGCACTGCCTGATCAACGGCCTCGACGACATCGGGCTCACGATGGAGAAGAAATCCTCGATCGACTCCTATGAGGAGAAGGCCAGGCGCGAACGCGCCTGGGCCTGAGGCCGGTCCCGATTTGAGCCCCGGCGCCGCGCGTGCCGGGGCTTTTTCTTTACCTTCTGTCCCGCTCAAAACCGCTTATAGCTGACACATGCTGCCCGAGATCGTCACCTTCTGGCATGGCCCGATGGATGCGCTGCGCCAGACCTGCCTGCGCTCGCAGCTTGCGGCCGGCCACAAGGTCACGGTCTACAGCTTCGACGTCATTCCGGATCTGCCCGCAGGCGTCGGCAATGCCGAGGCCGAGGCGATCCTGCCGCACGCCTTTTCCGAGAAGCTGCGGCCGCCGCAGCCGGACGGAAGCTGGCGCGACTGGACCACGCTGCAGTTCAGCGACTTCTTCCGCATGAAGCTGCTGGCCAAGGGCCTCGGCCTCTGGCTCGACGCCGACGTGCTGCTGCTCAAACCCGTAGAGATCGATCCCGCAAGACCCTATTTCGGCTGGGAGCGGTCGCGCCGGCTCGGCAACTCCGTGCTCTATCTGCCGCCGCAGCATTCGATCATCACGGCATTCGAGGAACTGATGGTGCAGGACGAGCTGACGCCGAAATGGCTGTCGCTGAGCCATCGCGTCACCTTCGCGCTGCAACGCCTGCGCGGCGGCTCGCGCCGCCTCTCCGACCTCCGCATCGCGATCTACGGGCCGCCGGCGCTGACCGAGCTCGCCCGCCGCTCGGGCGATCTGCAGAACGCGCTGCCGAAGAGATCGTTCTATGCGGTTCACTCCGAGCCAAAGCTGTTCTTCGAGCCGTCGGATTTCGCAGGGCTGATCGCCGATCCCGAGGTGATCGGCCTGCACATCTCTGGCAAGGGCCGGAGCAAGCTGCCGCCGATGCCGGGCAGTCTCTACGCCTGGGCGACGGAGCGGTTTCGCTGAGATCAAGGCGATCGCGCCCCGGATGCAGCGCAGCACGAGATCAGGGGTTGTACTCTTTGATCCAGCGCAACGCCGATTTGGCGCCGATGTGCTCTATTTGCAATTAATTGATAGTTGCGACCGGAGCTTCGCATGAGCACCGAGAACAGGCCTTATCCGATCGTCCAGGAACTGATCGACTCCTTCGCCGGCTGGCTGAAGCATCGTCGCGAGCTGAGGGAGATGCGGGAGATGGACCGCTTCAACTTCGACCGAATCGCGAACGACCTGCGCGTCACGCCGCTCGAGCTCGAAGAGCTGGTCCGCCATGGTCCGCACGCCGCCGACGAGCTGTCGAGGATGCTCGAGCAGCTCGGCATCGACGAGGAACGTCTTGCACACGTGAGCCCGCTGTTGCTGCGCGACCTGGAGCGCGTCTGCGCGATGTGTCCCGACAAGGCGAAGTGCCATCGCGAGCTCACCGAGGGCACGGCCGCCGAGCACTACCACGAGTTCTGCCTCAACGCGTCCACGCTGGAAACGCTGGACTACGCCTCGATCACCAAGCACTGAACAGCGCCGTGCGTATTTCCTGGATTCATGTCGGACTGGCGCTGGTGCTCGCGGTCGCCGCGCTGCTGTTCATCCACCTGCGCAACGCGGGCGGGATCGGCTAGCCTCGCGACGTCGGACTACGCCTTGCCCATGGCGGCGATCGCATCCGCGATCGCAATCGTGCGCTGCGCCATGTCGGCGTGCAGCCGCTCCACCATCTGGCCGTCGAGGCGAATTGCACCGCGAGAGGCGTTCTCCGGCAATTCGAACGCCGCGATGATCTTGCGGGCGCGCGCGACCTCGTCCGCCGGCGGCGTGAAGATCGCGTTGCAGGCCTCGATCTGCGAAGGGTGGATCAGCGTCTTGCCGTCGAAGCCGAGGTCGCGGCCCTGCGCGCATTCGGAGGCGAAGCCGTCGCTGTTGTTGATGTCGCTGTAGGGCCCGTCGAGGATTTCCAGGCCGTGGGCGCGCGTCGCCAGGATGCAATGGGTGATCATCGGGATCATCGCGGCGCGGCCCGGCAGCATCCTGATCCGCGTCTCCCGCGAGATGTCGTTCGGTCCGAACACGAAACCGGCGAGCCGCGTCGCTGGATTCTGCGCGGCGGCCGCGAGTTCCTCCGCATGCAGCACCGCGCGCGCGGTCTCGATCATGGCCCAGACCTTGAGCGAAGGAGCGGCGCCGAGGTCGGCCAGCCGCCGGCCGATCGTGTCGAGGTCCTCGCGGCTCGATACCTTGGGAACCAGGATGCCGTCGGGCGACGCTTTCGCCGCCATCGCGACGTCGTCGGCCCACCAGGGCGTATCGAGGCTGTTGGTCCGGATCAGGATCTCGCGCCTCCCAAATCCCCTGGCTGCGACGGCCTCCGCGATCTGGTCCCGCGCGACCGACTTGGCATCCGGGGCGACGGAGTCCTCGAGGTCGAGGATCAGCCCATCGGCCGGCAGATTGCGCGCCTTTTCCAGCGCGCGCGGGTTCGAGCCCGGCATGAACAGATGGCTGCGGCGCGGGCGGGTCATGCGGCTCCTCCGAACGGTTCCCAGGACAGACCGAGGGCGATAGCACTTCGTCTGCCCCTTCGAAAGGCTTGTTCGATCGGGCCGCCTATGGTTAGGCATAGGCATGATCACATTCCCGAAGCAATTGCTGGACGGCTACCGCGCCTTCTCGACCCAGCGGCTGCCGACCGAGCAGACCCGCTACCGCGAATTGTCGGTGAAGGGGCAGTCGCCCGAGGTGATGGTGATCGGCTGCTGCGACTCCCGCGTCTCGCCGGAGGTTATCTTCGACGTCGGTCCCGGCGAGCTGTTCGTCATGCGCAACATCGCCAATCTGGTGCCGGTGTATCAGCCCGACGCCAACGCGCACGGCGTTTCGGCCGCGCTGGAATATGCAGTCACGGTGCTGAAGGTCAAACACATCGTGGTGCTCGGGCACGCGCAATGCGGCGGCATCCGCGCCTTCGTCGACAAGATCGAGCCGCTCACCCCCGGCGATTTCATCGGCCGCTGGATGCAGATGTTCATCAAGCCCGGCGAGGTGGTCGAGCAGCGCAACCACGAGACCATGCAGGACTTCGTGACTCGGATCGAGAAAGCCGCGGTGTTCCGCAGCCTGGAGAACCTGATGACGTTCCCGTTCGTGCGCAGGGCGGTGGACGCCGGCCAGATGCAGCTCCACGGCGCCTATTTCGGCGTCGCGGAGGGCTCGCTGTTCGTGCTGGACAAGGTCGCGAAGGAATTTAAGAAGGCGAATGGCGAATAGGGAAGAATCTACTCGCTATTCGCTACTCCCCATTCGCGCTCGCGTCACGCCGCCTTCTTCTTGGCGGTGATCAGCTTGCGGTTGATCAGGACTTCGGCGATCTGGATCGCGTTCAGCGCCGCGCCCTTGCGCAGATTGTCCGAGACGCACCACAGCACGAGGCCGTTCTCCACCGTCGCGTCCTCGCGGATGCGGCTGATGTAAGTGGCGTCCTCGCCGGCCGCCTCGTAAGGCGTGGCGTAGCCGCCGGGCTCCTGCTTGTCGATGACGAGGCAGCCGGGCGCCTTGCGCAAAATCTCGCGCGCCTCGTCCGGCGTGATCGGATTCTCGAACTCGACGTTGACGGCTTCCGAGTGGCCGACGAACACCGGCACGCGCACGCAGGTCGCGGTGAGCTTGATCTTGGGATCGAGAATCTTCTTGGTCTCCGCCATCATCTTCCACTCTTCCTTGGTGTAGCCGTCCTCCATGAAGACGTCGATGTGGGGGATGACGTTGAAGGCGATGCGCTTGGGGAATTTCTTGGCGACCAGCTCGTCATTGGTGTAGACGGCCTTGGTCTGCGAGAACAATTCGTCCATCGCGTCCTTGCCGGCGCCCGACACCGACTGGTAGGTCGAGACCACGACGCGCTTGATGGTCGCCTTGTCGTGCAGCGGCTTCAGCGCGACGACGAGCTGCGCGGTCGAGCAGTTCGGGTTGGCGATGATGTTCTTCCTGACAAAGCCCTTGGTCGCGTCCGCGTTCACCTCGGGCACGATCAGTGGCACGTCCGGATCCATGCGCCAGGCCGAGGAATTGTCGATCACGACCGCGCCGGCGGCGCCGATCTTCGGCGACCAGTCCTTCGACACCGAGCCGCCCGCCGACATCAGGCAGATGTCGACGTCGGAGAAGTCGTAGTGCTCGAGCGCCTTGACCTTCAAAGTGCGGTCGCCATAGGACACCTCGACGCCAACGCTGCGGCGTGAGGCCAGCGCCACGACCTCGTCCGCCGGAAATTTGCGCTCATCCAGGATGTTGAGCATTTCCCGCCCGACGTTGCCGGTCGCCCCGACGACTGCGACTTTGTAACCCATCGTTCACTCTCCGATGAAAATTGCCTTCCCGCGAGCCGACGCCGAAACAGGAAGAGCAGCGCTTCTATGCGAGAACCGCCCCCAAGACAATGTTGGACGACAATGTTGGACGACAACGTCAGACCGTGTCCGAGGGGCCGTGGGGACGAGGTACCATTTGACGCTGGCAAGCTTCGCCGACGAGGTCGTCGGCACGCTGGCGCGCCTGCTCGCCTATGTAGGGACGCTGGCGCTGCTTGCCATCCTGTCGGTTGCGGCGCTCGACCAGCTGCGGCGCCTGGGCGACGAGGGGCCCGCGCCCGGGTCGGATTGGGCCGCGAACGGCGCCTGCGACCCCGGATCGATCGACGGCCTGATGAATTCCATAAATAAATCAATCGCCTACTTCATCGCCGGGGACGCTCCCGGACAGGATCGGAATTCCTGCGATTCGTCAGGCTCGCCGGACTGGCTGCGCAGCGCCGAGACCGTGCAATTGCGCGGCTCGCTTTGAGCTGGCTCAAGTCCAAGCCGCTGGTTTTCATGCAACTTTTGCGCTGAAGCGCGATTATTCCGCCGCGGTGTGACCCAATTGACCTAGTTCCTGCCACAGCTTGCGGGCTAGGATGCGGCGCAATCGATTGGCGGCGTGCCGCCTGAAGGGGATCTGATGAGCTCGAAATTTCTCGCCGCGAACAAGATGGCACTGTGGGTTGCGGCCGCCGCCGTCATCAGCCTCGCGACCAGCCAGACCGCCTCGGCCGAGGCCAAGGGCAAGCGCCACGACGACCGCGGCCGCGTCTATTACGGCCCGAGCGGCCCCAACGTGGTCTATCAGCAGGGCCCGCGCACCCGCATCTACGTCACCAAGCGCTCCTGGCTCGACGGCGGCACCGAGGTCAATCCGGGCGACCGCAAGTTCACCGACTACGCGTTTCCGCCGGCGCTCGGCTACCCCTCGTTCGCCCGCGAAAACCTCAACCGCCCGATCGACCGCCAGCCGCTCTCGACCCCGGCGGATGTCGGTGGCTACCCGACGAGCTTTCCGCTGTATTGAGAGAGGCGGAACAACCGAAACGAAAATGGCCGGGCTTGCCCCGGCCATTTGTTTTTCGGAGGTGCCGCAGGGTGGGCAAAGGCGCAACGCGCCGTGCCCACCCTTTTTCCTGATTGGCCCAGAAGCGGTGGGCACGCTGTCGCTTTGCCCACTCTACGAATTCGCGCTTACGCGTGCAGCTTCTGCAATTCCTTCAGGATCGCCTCACCCATCTCCGTGGTCGAGACGGCCGTAGTGCCTTCCGACTTGATGTCGGCGGTGCGAAGTCCGCCGGCGAGCACCGCGGCGATGGCCTGGTCGAGCTTGTCGGCGAGCGCGCCCATGTCGAAGGAGTAGCGCAGCGCCATGCCGAACGACGACAGCATCGCGATCGGATTGGCAAGGCCCTTGCCCGCGATGTCGGGCGCCGAGCCGTGCACCGGCTCGTACAGCGCCCGGCGCTTCCTGGTCTTGGCGTCGACCTCGCCGAGCGACGCCGACGGCAGCATGCCGAGCGATCCCGTCAGCATCGCCGCGATGTCGGAGAGCATGTCGCCGAACAGATTGTCGGTCACGATCACGTCGAACTGCTTCGGCCACTTCACCAGCATCATGCCGCCGGAATCGGCGAGCTGATGTTCCAGCGTCACGTCGGGATATTCGCGCTTGTGGACCTGCGTCACGACCTCGTTCCAGAGCACGCCCGACTTCATGACGTTGCGCTTCTCCATCGAGGTCACCTTGTTCCTGCGCTTGCGCGCGAGGTCGAAGGCGACGCGCGCGATGCGCTCGATCTCGTAGGTGTCGTAGACCTGGGTGTCGATGGCGCGCTTCTGGCCGTTGCCGAGATCGGTGATGGTCTTGGGCTCGCCGAAATAGACGCCGCCGGTGAGCTCGCGCACGATCATGATGTCGAGGCCTTCGACCGCCTCGCGCTTCAGGCTGGAGGCCTCCGCCAGCGCCGGGTAGCACACCGCCGGGCGCAGATTGGCGAACAGGCCGAGATCCTTGCGCAGCCGCAAGAGGCCGGCTTCGGGGCGCACCTCGTAGGGGACGCTGTCCCATTTCGGGCCGCCGACCGCGCCGAAGATCACGGCGTCGGCCGCCTTCGCCTTGGCCATGTCGCCTTCGGAGATCGACACCTTGTGCGCGTCATAGGCGGCGCCGCCGACGAGCCCGCTGTCGGTCTCGAACTTCGCGATGCCCGACGCATCGAGCCAGTCGATCAGCCGCTTCACCTCGGCCATCACTTCGGGGCCGATGCCGTCGCCGGGGAGCAGCAGCAGTTTGTGGGTCGCCATGGGTCGTCACCTCGGATGTTCTCGTCATTGCCGGGCTGAAGCGCGAAGCGCGCCTCCGCCCTAAGGCCCCCGGCAATCCAGCTTCTTCTGAAGAGGATGGATGCCCGGGTCGAGCCCGGGCATGACGAATGGGATGAATCTCGCGCGAGTGCTAGATCGGCGTTGCGCGATTGGCAAGACACCATTGCTGCGGTGCGGCTGTGCAAGCGAGAGCGGGCCTGCCACAATGCGTGGCGCCGGAGACCCCCTTGCACGCCCCTGACCGCCCCCCGAGCGATGCGCATCCCGCGCGGCTGATCCTGACGCTGTCGCTGGCGGCGACCGTCGGGCTCGGCATCGGCCGCTTCGCCTATGCGCTGGTGCTGCCGGACATGCGGGATTCCCTGCACTGGTCCTACTCGGCCGCCGGTTTCATGAACACCATCAACGCCGTCGGCTATCTGGTCGGCGCGCTGCTGGCATCCCGGCTGATCGGATGGGTGGGCTGGTCGGTGGCGATCCGCGGCGGGACGCTCGCCTGCGTCGCCGCGCTCGCGCTGTGCGCGCTGACCGGCAATTTCATCGCGCTGAGCCTGGCGCGGCTGGTGCTGGGCCTCGGTGCGGCGGCCGGCTTCGTCGCCGGCGGCGCGCTTGCCGCCGAGATCGCGCAGTCGCGGCCAGAGCGGGCCAATTTCCTGCTCAGCCTGTTCTATGCCGGACCCGGCGTCGGCATTCTCTCCTCCGGGTTGATTGCACCCTTCACCCTGCAATGGTTCGGCCCGGGCTCGTGGTGGATCGTGTGGTGGGCGATGACGCTGCTCTGCACCGCCATGACCATCCCGCTGTTCCTGATCCGCATCGAGAGCCGGGCGCGCTTCAGCGAAGCAGGCGGCGCTTCGTTCGCGATCCTCCCCGTGCTGATCTATCTCGCCGGCTATTTCCTGTTCGGCGCCGGCTACATCGCCTACATGACCTTCATGATCGCCTATGTGCGCGATTCCGGCGGCGGCGCGGCGGCGCAGGCCGCGTTCTGGGGACTGATCGGGGCCAGCGCCTTCGTCACGCCCTGGATCTGGCGCGGCGTGCTGGCGCTCGACCGCGGCGGGCTTGCGACCGCAATCATCCTCGGCACCAACGCGCTCGGCGCGGCGGTGCCGATGCTGGGCCATTCGACGGCGTGGCTTGCGACCTCGGCGGTGGTGTTCGGCGTCGCCTTCTTCGCGGTGGTCGGCTCGACCACCGCCTTCGTGCGCCTCAACTATCCGCCCGTGGCGTGGCCGACCGCGATCGCGGCGATGACGATCTCCTTCGGCGTCGGCCAGACGCTCGGGCCGATCGTGGTCGGCGCCATCACCGATGCGCTCGGCAGCCTCGCGTACGCGCTCAACGTCTCCGCCGCGCTGCTGGCGCTCGGTGCACTGGCCGCGGCGTGCCAGAGGAAGGTGGGGCGTTCCCCATAGTTGATGTCGACAGCGGCTAGTTCCCGCTGAACGAATTGTAGCCCTGGTCTTCCCAGTAGCCGCCCTTGTAATCGTTGGTGACTTCCATCGACAGGACGTATTTGGGGTTCTTGAAGCCGAGCTTGGTCGGCACACGGATCTTCATAGGAAAACCGTAGGCGCGCGGCAGGGTCTCGCCGGCGAACCCAAACGTCATCTGCGTCTGCGGATGCAGCGCGGTGCGCATGTCGAGCGGCGAGTTGTAGCCGTCCTTGTCGGCGCACTGGAACCAGACATATTTCGCGCGCATGTCGGCGCCGACGAGCTTGAGGAAATCGCGCAGGGGCGTGCCGGTCCAGCTTCCAATCGCGCTCCAGCCCTCGACGCAGATGTGGCGCGTGATCTGGGTGACCTGCGGCAACCGGTAGAGTTCGTCGAGCGTCCAGGATCTCTTGTCGTCGACGAGGCCGCGCACCTCGAGCTTCCAGGCCTTGCCGTCGACCTCCGGCGCCTCGTCGAGATCGTAATAGGCGTTGAACGGGAACGGTTTCGTGATCGCGCTCTCGGGGAAGGTCGGCGCCAGCGCGTCCGGATTGAAGATGAAGGCCTGCACGGCGTCGTTGAATTTCGAGACCTGCTTCAACATCTCCTCGGCCGAGGACGAATCGACGACGTCGCAGCCGGTCAGCAGCGTCAGCGCGCCAAGGCTGGCGCCGCCCGTGAGGAAACGGCGGCGGGTCAGATCCGGCATCATCTTCAGCGTATCCTTGATCAGGAGCCGCTTGTCGACGCCGGGGATGAGGAACGAGCGTTTCGCCATGATGGTCCCCCCTCAGCGGCCAATGACCATCGCGCGCAGGCTCCTGGGCACCAGCAGCGCGAGCGCGACGTGCACGACGAGGAAGGCGCAGATCGCCGCCATGCAGAAGAAGTGCACGTAGCGCGCGGTCGGATAGTCGCCGAACAGCGACACCAGCCAATACAATTGCACGGGTTTCCAGATCGACAGGCCGCTCAGCACGATCAGCACGCCGACCACGATGATGCCGGCATAGAGCAGCCGCTGCACGGAGTTGTAGACCGTGAGATCATCGTGGGCGAGCTTGAAGGTCAACGCCGCCTTCAGGTCATGGCTGACGCCCGACGGCGTGATCGGCAGCAGCTTCCTGCGGAAGCGGCCGGTGGCAAGACCGGTGACGAGATAGGCGAGGCCGTTGACCATCAACAGCCACATCGCCGCGAAATGCCAGAGCAGCCCGCCGGCGAGCCAGCCGCCCAGCGTGATATCGCGCGGGAAACTGAAGCCGAACAGCGGCGAGGCGTCGTAGATCTGCCAGCCCGACGTGATCATCAGGATCATGGCGATGGCGTTGATCCAGTGCATGGTCCGCACCCAGGCCGGCTGGATGATTTTGGCCGGGGCGGCACTGACATGCTCGTCGGCGGCGGCAATGCTGGACATGACGGTTCCGTCCTCTGGGATCGCGTGACTGCGAATATACGCCAGGCATTCGGTTTTCGTTACGCCTCGCGGTCTATCGATTCGATGCCGCGGGCGTATCGTAGTCACAAAAGTGCGAGCCGGGGTCCGGCTCGCCGATTTTGCCGCACCCTGTCCGGGGATGAAACAGGGGTCACAGGTGTCAGGACGCCGGCATCAGCACGGTGTCGACCACATGGATCACGCCGTTGGACTGGTTGACGTTGGAGATGGTCACCATCGAGGTGCCGCCCTTGGCGTCGACGATCCAGGTCTTGCCGTCCATCTTCTTGACGGTCAGTTCCTCGCCCTCGGCGGTCTTCAGCTTCTTGCCGTCGGTCAGGTCGGAGGCCTCGAGCTTGCCGGGCACGACATGGTAGGTGAGGATC
>NZ_JAGWUA010000075.1 GCF_028868675.1 Bradyrhizobium sp. | reverse complement strand
ATCGGGAACCCAATGTTGGACAGGCCGCAGCCCCAACGCCCGCAACCGCGCGCGGCGCGCAGCCATTCGCTGGCTCGAGCTAAGCGGGGAGCTCTTTCCGGTCTTCTTCGGAGTGGTCGCCATGGCTGAAACGTAACATGTTACGGGAAAGAATTCAATGATGGCTTTCGCCCGCTCGCCACGAAATGATAGAAGCCAGCGAAGCGTCCCTCATGCCGACGAGAGAGAGGCCCCATTCCGCCCGCTTCATTGGGGCGTGCAATTTCCAATGATGGCATCATGCCACTGATTTGCCCGACATGTCAACCAGATTTCGTAAAATCCGCAGTGCGTCATCGAGGGTTGACAGCCACTGTGCATGGGGTTGAACCGCACGTTTTTGTTGTGCGGGCCTGGAGGCCTCCGGCCGGCCCCGTCATTGCGAGGAGCGATAGCGACGAAGCAATCCAGACTACCGCCGCGGGGATATTCTGGATTGCTTCGCTTCGCTCGCAATGACGGATGGAGTATCCACAGTCCGTCCCGCTTCCCTCAGGTCGGCTGCCGCTCGGGCCGCTGGAGCACTCGCCTCAGCTATCCACCTTCAGCGCGGCGATGAAGGCTTCCTGCGGGATGTCGACCTTGCCGAACTGCCGCATCTTCTTCTTGCCTTCCTTCTGCTTCTCCAGAAGCTTGCGCTTGCGCGTGATGTCGCCGCCGTAGCACTTCGCGGTGACGTCCTTGCGCAGCGCGCGGACCGTCTCGCGCGCGATCACCTTGCCGCCGATCGCCGCCTGGATCGGGATCTGGAACATGTGCGGCGGGATCAGCTCCTTCATCTTCTCGACCATGGCGCGGCCGCGGCCCTCCGCGCGCGTGCGATGCACGAGCATCGAGAGCGCATCCACCGGTTCGCCATTGACCAGGATCTGCATCTTGACGAGATCGGCGGGCTTGTAGTCGGTGAGGTGATAGTCGAACGAGGCGTAGCCCTTGGAGACCGATTTCAGGCGGTCGTAGAAGTCGAACACCACCTCGTTGAGCGGCAGGTCGTACTTCACCATGGCGCGCGAGCCGACATAGGTCAGCTCCTTCTGCGAGCCGCGGCGGTCCTGGCACAGCTTCAGCACGCTGCCGAGATACTCGTCGGGAGTGAGGATGGTGGCTTCGATCCACGGCTCCTGAATCTCGGCGATCTTGACCACGTCGGGCATGTCGACGGGATTGTGGATCTCGATCTCGCTGCCGTCGGTGAGCTTCATCTTGTAGATCACGCTCGGCGCGGTCGCGATCAGGTTGAGATCGAACTCGCGCGACAGCCGCTCCTGGATGATCTCGAGGTGCAACAGGCCGAGGAAGCCGCAGCGGAAGCCGAAGCCCAGCGCCGCCGAGGTCTCCATCTCGAAGGAGAAGCTGGCGTCGTTCAGCCGCAGCTTGCCCATCGCCGCGCGCAGGGTCTCGAAATCGTCGGCGTCGACCGGGAACAGGCCGCAGAACACCACCGGGATCGCCGGCTTGAAGCCGGGCAGCATCTCGGCGACCGGCTTCTTGTCGTCGGTGATGGTGTCGCCGACGCGGGTATCGGCGACCTCCTTGATCGCGGCGGTGATGAAGCCGATCTCGCCTGGGCCGAGCTCGTCGACCAGCTGCATCTTCGGCGTGAAGAAGCCGACGCGCTCGACGTCGTAGGCCGCGCCCGTGCCCATCATGCGGATGCGGCTGCCCTTCTTCATCACGCCGTCGACGACACGGATCAGCACGACCACGCCGAGATAGACGTCGTACCAGCTGTCGACCAGCAGCGCCTTCAGCGTCGCATCGCGATCGCCCTTCGGCGGCGGCAGGCGGTGAACGATCGCTTCGAGCACATCGGCCACGCCCTGTCCGGTCTTGGCCGAGATCATCACGGCATCCGAAGCGTCGATGCCGATCACGTCCTCGATCTGCTGCTTGACCTTTTCCGGCTCGGCCGCCGGCAGGTCCACCTTGTTCAGGACGGGGACGATCTCGTGATCGTTGTCGAGCGCCTGGTAGACGTTGGCGAGCGTCTGCGCCTCGACGCCCTGGCTGGCGTCGACCACCAGAAGGGAGCCTTCGCAGGCCGCCAGCGACCGCGACACTTCGTAGGCGAAGTCGACGTGGCCGGGCGTGTCCATCAGGTTGAAGATGTAATCCTTGCCATCCTTGGCGCGGTAGTTCAGCCGGACGGTCTGCGCCTTGATGGTGATGCCGCGCTCGCGCTCGATATCCATGGAGTCGAGCACCTGCTCCTTGCCGGCCATCTCGCGCTCGGTGAGGCCGCCGGTCATCTGGATCAGGCGGTCGGCGAGCGTCGATTTGCCATGGTCGATGTGGGCGACGATGGAGAAGTTGCGGATGTTGGAAATGGGGGCGGTCGTCATGGGGCGCGAGATACCACTCACATCCCCGTGCGGCAACCATATTACTTTATTTTCAGGGGCTTTCTTCACGGCAAGCTGATTCCACCGCGGCCGAAAACGCGCTACGCAACTCTCGATGTCGACGACCTCGATCCTGCCTGCAAATTCGCGCGCGAAGACCCGGTTGAGCTATCGCCGGCTCGTGGCGTGGCAGGTCGCGCGCGCCACCGGACCCCGGACCGGGGCGTGGCTGGTGATCCAGTTCGCCGTGCTGCATGCGGTGCTCTGGACCTTCATCCTGATCAATCTGAAGGCGGCGCAGGACGTCCACATGGACGTCGCGGAGGCCTATGCCTGGGGCCAGCAATTCCTGCTCGGTTACGGCAAGCATCCGCCGCTGTCGGGATGGATCGCAGGGCTGTGGTTCAAGCTCTTTCCGGCGGCGGACTGGTCGACCTACGCGCTCGCGATGACGACCGTCAGCATCGGCATGGTGATATCGTGGTTCGTGAGCCTGCGCGTCGTCGATCGCAAGCGCGCGTTCCTCGTCGTGGTGATGCTTGCGCTCTACCCGATCTTCAATTTCAAGGGGTTCAAGTACAACGCGGACCTCGTCCAGCTCATCACCCTGCCGCTGGTGGTGCTGGCCTATCTCGACGCCTTCGAGAAGCGGAGCTTGAAGTCCGGCGTCTGGCTGGGGCTCGCCGGCGCGCTGGCGCTGATGACCAAATACTGGGTGCTGACCATGATCGGCGCCATCGGGCTCGCGGCGCTGCTGCATCCGGATCGCGTGAGGTTCCTGGCCTCGCCGGCACCGTGGGTGGCGATCGCAACGCTGCTCGTCGCAATGGTCCCGCATCTCGTCTGGCTCGCGGATGCGCATTTCGCGCCGCTGACCTATGCCGGCGACGTCTACAGTCTCTCGGATCGCGCCCAGGTCGCCCGGCTCGTGCTCGGCTATGTCGTGCACAATCTGGCGCTGCTGGCACTGCCGGTGGCGCTCGCCGCGCTGGCGATGGCGCTGGTGCCGCCGTGGCGGCGGCTGCTGGCGCGCGCGCCGCTTCGGCTCGTCACCCGCGCCTGGGCGCGCGGCATCAATCCGGGCGTGAACCGCGCGCAGGCGTTGAACGTCTGGATCATCCAGCTCATCGTCGCGGTCGGGCCGCCGCTCGGGGCGCTCGCCTTCAGCGTCTACATGAAGACCGACTGGGGCATCTCGCTGTTCTTCCTGGTGCCGCTCGCGCTCGCCGCCATTCCGGCGCTGCGCGTGCAGCGGGCGAGCCTGTTCAACATCGCCGCGATCTGGCTCGTGCTGACGCTCTCGACGCTTGCGGCATCACCCTGGATCGCAACGCGCGAGATGGCGGCCAACGCGACCAACACCGCGACCTATGGGGCGCGCTCCGAACTGGCGCGCGAATTGACGCAGGCCTGGCGCACGCGGTTCGGCTCGCGCTGGGCGGTCGTCGCGGGCGGCATGGAAACCATCGAGCCGATGGCGTTCTACAGCCCCGATCATCCGACCCCGTTCACGCCCGGCGAAGCCTGGGGCGCAGGCCTGATTTCGCCTGACGCCGTCAAGCGGCTCGGCTTCATCGCCGTGTTCGACGCCACCGACTGGCGGCTTTCGACCTTCGAGAAATGGGTCGCCGACACCGCGCCCAATGCCGAGCGCGTGGTGATGACCACGCGGCGCTTCACCGGCGGCCGGCCGGGACCGTCGATGACCTGGCACGTCTTCATCGCGGGGCCCGCGAAGTGACCGCAGGTCACGTCCCTTCTTCGTTGAACTTGCTCTCGACGAGCTCGGTGATCGCGGCGATTGCCGCTTCCGCATCGGGGCCCGCGGCGGAAACCGTGATGGTGGTGCCGGGGCCGGCCGCGAGCATCATCAGGCCCATGATCGAGGCGCCGCCGACGGTCTCGCCGCCGCGCGTCACCCACACTTGCGCGTTGAAGCGCTCGACCGCCTGCACGAACTTGGCGGAGGCCCGCGCGTGCAGGCCGCGCTTGTTGACGATGAGCAATTCCTTGGAAAGCGCCCCGCCGGGCACCGCTGACCCGATCTGGTTTTCGAGCGGCGCGTCGTCCTCGCTCATTTGCCGGCGAGCACCCGGCTGGCGATGGTGACGTATTTGCGGCCCGCTTCCTGGGCCATCGCGATCGCGTCCGGCAGCGAGCGCTCCTCGCGGACCTTGGCGAGCTTCACCAGCATCGGAAGATTGATGCCCGCGAGCACTTCGACCTTGGGCCGGCTCATGCAGGATATTGCGAGGTTGGACGGCGTGCCGCCGAACATGTCGGTGAGGATCGCAACGCCGTCGCCGGAATCGACGCGGTTGACCGCTTCGATGATGTCGCCTCGACAGAGATCGGAATCATCTTCGGCGCCGATCGTGATCGCTTCGATTTGCTTTTGTGGCCCCATGACGTGCTCGAGCGCCGCCTTGAACTCATCGGCAAGGCGCCCGTGGGTCACAAGTACTAGACCAATCATCGGAAAACTCCTCGCGGGCGCTTCTTGGGTGCACCGCACGAACGCGCCACTTTGACCATCCGGAGCCCTTTCGCAAGAGGGGATGTTGCGCATCTCCCGGAATCTGGTTGACGGGAGGAGGGGGCTGCGCCCGGTCTATTCGGTCGCGATAGTGGGGTTCATATGGTTACCATTCCCCTTCAAACAATCGCCGGAAGGGTTAACGGAAGATGAACTCTTGGTAGTGGTCAAAGCCGCAACAACCAGGGGGAGGGGCTGATAGCCCGATCCGACCGGGATTCGCGGTATTTCGACACTGGAAATGCGTATGGACAGCGCTTTGGGCGGCGGCAGCCGCTCGGCGTCATCGGCGGCGAGATCGACCACGAGGCCAACGGTCGCATACTTCACGAAGTCGCAGCGGCGGATGCCGAGGCCCCTGATCTCGATCAGGCCGGCCAGGTTGCGGGCCGGCCGCACCACGATTTGGTTGCCGACTGTCGCCAGATGGACACGGTCGTCGCCCACCAGAACGGCCCTATCGACCAGTCCGGCGCGTCCGGCCAGGATCAGGTCGAAGGCGAGGCGCGACTTGCCGGCGCCCGACGGACCGCGGATCAAGACAGCCCGGTCGCCGACGAGAACCGCGGAGGCATGGACGCTGGCGCTGGCCTCGCTCATAGCGCCGGCAACCTCACCACGAAGCGTGCGCCGGCCACCGTCGGCGCGCCGGCGGCATCCGCCGGACCGGCGCGGTTCTCCGCCCAGATCCGTCCGCCATGCGCCTCGATGATCTGCTTGGAGATCGAGAGGCCGAGCCCGGAATTCTGGCCAAAGCCCTGGTGCGGCCGGTCGGTGTAGAAGCGCTCGAAGATACGCTCCAGCGCATCCTCGCGGATGCCGGGGCCGTCGTCGTCGACCACGATCTCGATCTCGGAGCGGACGCGGCGGCAGGTGAGGCGCACCTTGTTGCCGGGCTCGGAAAAGGATTGCGCGTTCGACAGCAGGTTGGAGATCACCTGCCCGAGCCGCGAATCGTGGCCGGGCACGGACAGGCTGTCGGTCGGGGTGCGGCCCTCGAAGCGCACCTCGACCGCGACGTCATGGCCGAGCTTGGTCTCGTTGGCGACCGAGGCGAGCGTGGCCAGGAGGCGCCGCAGGTCGACCGGCATCGTATCCTGGCGCTGCAATTCGGCATCGAGCCGGCTCGCGTCCGAAATGTCGGAGATCAGCCGGTCGAGGCGCTTCACGTCGTGCTCGATCACTTCGAGCAGCCGCGCGCGGCTGATCTCGTTGCGCGCCAGCGGCAGG
The DNA here is from genome assembly GCF_028868675.1 of Bradyrhizobium sp. Classification (GTDB taxonomy): domain Bacteria; phylum Pseudomonadota; class Alphaproteobacteria; order Rhizobiales; family Xanthobacteraceae; genus Bradyrhizobium. The sequence continues at coordinate 14,735 of NZ_JAGWUA010000075.1, read as the reverse complement.
GTTTCGACCGCGGAGCGCAGCGAGGTCAGCGGATTCTTCAGCTCATGGGCGACGTCGGCGGCGAACGTCTCGATCGCCTCGATGCGGCTGTAGAGCGCGCTGGTCATGTCGCGCAGCGCCCCGGAGAGATGGCCGATCTCGTCGCGGCGGCGGGTGAAATCGGGGATCTCGACGCGGGTCTTGATGCGGCGGCGGACGCGCTCGGCGCTGTCGGCGAGCCGGCGCACCGGACCTGCGATGGTGCTCGCGAGCAGGAGCGACAGCATGATCATGACGGCTGCGGCGACGCCGCCCACCTTCAGGATCGCCAGACGCTCGGCGGTGACCATCTGGTCGATGTCGTCGCCCTGGGTGGACAGCATCAGCGCGCCGTGGATGGCGCGCGAGCGCAGCACCGGCACCGCGACCGAGACGATCACCTCGCCGCGCGAATTGACCCGCACCATGCTGCGCTTCTGGCCCTGCAGCGCATTGGCGACCTCCTCATAGCCGTTGCCGTTCTCGGGCCCGAGCTCGCGATAGAGCGGCAGGTCGCCGCGATTGAGCCAGGTGCGCACCGCGATCGTCGCGCGCTCGAAGATGCCGGGCTGCAGCGCCGGGGGCGGCAGGTCGAGGCGCAGCACGTTTTCCAGGCTGCGGCTGTCGAGCAGCAGCCCGCCGTTCGGATCGTAGATGCGCGCACGGGTCTTGGTCGGCGAGATCAGCGTGCGCAGCACCGGCGCCACGCGCTCCGGATTGATCGGGAAATCCAGTGGCGAATAGTCCTCGGCGCCGCCGTAGCTCTCGCCCGGCTTGAGGTCGAGCAGCCGGTCGGGGTCGATGGTGATGGCGTTGGTCTGCACGGTCGCGGACGCTGCGATCGCCCCGGCGATGATCTCGGCCTGCACCAGGAGGCTCTGGGCGCGGGCATCGATCAGGCCGGCGCGGAACTGGGAGAGGTAGAGGATGCTCGCGACCAGCGCGACGAGGCCCGCGAGATTGAGCGAGACGATGCGGCGAGTCAGGCTCGAGAAGCTCAGCGCGAAGAAGAACTGACCGGCACGGCTGAGCCAGGACAGCGGCCGCCAGCCCTTCGCGCTCGCCTTGCCGCCGGTCGAATCCTCCGGGACGCCCGGGGACACGACGTCCTCGGCGTTCAGGTTCGAATCAGGCTGCGTTCGGTCAAGCAATGCTCATGCCCCGCGTTGGACTGGTCGTGCGATGGGCCCCGCATCCTAGCCGAGACCGGCGGCGGCGTCAGTCCGCATAAAGTCCACGGATGAGGCGCCTGTCGCCTCAGGCTTCCTTGAAGCGGTAGCCGACGCCGTAGAGCGTCTCGATCATCTCGAACTCGGGATCGACCACCTTGAACTTCTTGCGCAGCCGCTTGATGTGGCTGTCGATGGTGCGGTCGTCGACATAGACCTGGTCGTCATAGGCGGCGTCCATCAGCGCGTTGCGGCTCTTCACCACGCCCGGCCGCGTCGCGAGCGCCTGCAGGATCAGGAATTCCGTCACCGTCAACGTCACCGGCTCGTTCTTCCAGGTGCAGGTGTGCCGTTCCGGGTCCATCCGCAACAGGCCGCGGTCGAGCGCCTTGGCGTCGTTCTCCTTCGGCGCGGCGGTCGGATCCTTCGGCGCCGAGCGGCGCAGCACCGCCTTGACGCGCTCGACCAGCAGCCGCTGCGAGAACGGTTTGCGGATGAAATCGTCGGCGCCCATCTTGAGGCCGAACAATTCGTCGATCTCCTCGTCCTTGGAGGTGAGGAAGATCACCGGCAGATCGGATTTCTGCCGCAGCCGCCGCAGCGTCTCCATGCCGTCCATGCGCGGCATCTTGATGTCGAGGATGGCGAGGTCGGGCTGCGTGGTGCGGAAACCGTCCAGCGCCGAGGCGCCGTCGGTGTACGTCATGATGCGGTAGCCTTCGGCTTCCAGCGCGATCGAGACGGATGTGAGAATGTTGCGGTCGTCGTCGACCAGGGCGATTGTGGGCATGAGCCTGCTTTCCGTTTGGTGTCGTGGCTAAAACGGCGAGCAATCCAGTGGAGCGCCGCATACATGGGGTTCGAACTTGGGCAACCGAGCAATGCAAGCTGGGCTGAAGTGTGACCAATTTCCCCGAAACACGGCTTCAAGCGCCGCGGTTCGACCCATAACCGAGCCTCGTTTACTCGAAAAAAGGCCCGCATTGCAACCATATAACCAGGGAAAAGAGATGCAGCCGACGACCGATTTCGACCCCGGAAAGCTCGCCAAATCGCTGTTGCGGCGGTCCCGGCAGGGGGCGCTCGCGACTCTGATGACCGGCAGCGGCGATCCCTATTGCTCCCTGGTCAATCTGGCGAGCCATCCGGACGGCTCGCCGATCCTCCTGATCTCGCGCCTGGCCATCCACACGAGGAACATCCTGGCCGACGGCAGGGTGTCGCTGATGCTCGACGAGCGCGCCCCCGGCGATCCCCTGGAGGGTGCCCGGATCATGCTGTCGGGCCGTGCTGAACAGGCGGCTGCGGACGAACTGGAGCTCCTGCGCCGGCGCTACCTCGCCGCTCATCCCACGGCTGAAGACTTTGTTTCGTTTACGGATTTCTCCTTCTTCAGGATCCGCCCCTCAGGTACCCATCTGGTTGCCGGTTTTGGCCGGATCGTGGACCTCGAGCCGCAGCGGTTCCTAACCGATCTCGTCGGCGCTGAAGACCTGCTGGAGGCCGAGGCGGGCGCGGTGGAGCACATGAATGCCGACCATCGCGACACCATGCAGCTCTACGCTAGGCAGTTGTTTGGCGCTGACGAAGCCGACTGGCGCTGCACCGGCTGCGACCCCGAGGGGGTCGACATGCAGTCGGGCCAGACCGTGTTGCGGCTCGCATTTCCGGAACGGGTGACCAGTGGAACCGAGCTGCGCAAGATGCTGGTAAAATTGGCGGGTGAAGCGCGGGCGAAAGCCAAATAGGCCCACGCGGAGTTGAACGACGATCTTGATCGCTGCGACCCAACTACGGTTATGGCCGGCAGGTCGGCAGCGAGAGGCACGATGGCGAGACGCAATCGACTGGCACTATCGGCGGCCGCGGCGCTCGCACTCGGCGCATGCTTCGCCGCTTCCGGCCTGGCGCAGACGGGCGACCTCGCCGCGCAGAGCGCGCGGATCAACGAACTCAGCCGCGCCGGACGATATGCGGAGGCCCTGCCGCTCGCGCAGGCTCTCGTCGCCTCACTGGAGAGGGGCAACAACGGCCGCGACCTCGCGGCTGCCCTGAACAATCTCGGCCAGCTCTACGCCGACCAGGGCCACGATGACCTGGCCGAACCGCTCTACAAGCGCGCCATCGCGCTGATGGAAAAACCCGCGGCCTCGACACCGCCGAGGTTGCGCCCGAATTGAACAATCTCGCCGCGCTGTACCAGCGGCAGCAACGCTTTGCCGAGGCCGAGCCGCTGTTCAGGCGCGCGCTCGCCGTCCGCGAGAAGGCGCTGCCGCGGGATCATCCCGATGTCGGCCAGTCCCTCAACAATCTCGCTACGCTCTGTGTGAAGCAGGAGCGCTATGCCGACGCCGAGCCGCTGTTTCAGCGGGCGCTGGCGATCTATCAGAAGGTCGGCGGTCCCGAGCACCCGGCGGTCGCCACGCTTCTGAACAATCTCGGCCAGCTCTACCGCGATCTCGACCGCGATGCCGACGCGGAGGCGCCGATCAAACGCTCGCTCGCGATCCGGGAAAGGGTGCTCGGCCCCGATCATCCCGACGTGGCGCGTTCGCTCAACAATCTGGCCGGGCTCTATGAGCACGAGCAGCGTTACGCCGATGCCGAGCCGCTCTACCGCCGTGCATTGTCGATCCGCGAGCGCGCGCTCGGTCCGGATCACCCCGATGTTGCGATCTCGACCGGCAATCTCGCCTATTTCCTGCAGCTGTCCGGGCGGACTGCGGACGCCGTGCCGCTGGCGGAGCGGACGCTTGCCAACGACCGCGCGCAGTTGCGCATCGTGCTGCCGGTGCTGTTCGCGGCGCGGCAGCAGCAATTGATGTCCGAGGACAAGGCGCTGGACGAGGCGCTCGCCGCCATCCAGCGCGGCACGCAGTCATCGGCGGCGTCGGCCGTGAACAAGCTCGCGGTGCGGCTTGCCGCCGGCAGCGACCGGCTCGCCGAGCTGGTGCGCAGGGATCAGGACTTCGCGGCCGAAGCCGATGCGCTGGACAAGGCGATCATCGCCGCGGTGTCAAAACCCTCGGCTCAGCGCGACGGCGCGGGTGAGCAGCGCAGCCGGCAGCGGCTTGCGGCGGTCGCGACCGAGCGCGCCGGCCTGCAGAAGACGCTCGCAGTCGAATTCCCCGACTACGCCTCGCTCTCCAACCCGCTGCCGCTGACGGTGAAGGACATCCAGGCGCTGCTCTCGTCCGACGAGGCGATGGCGCTCTATTCCGTCGTCGACAAGCGCAGCTATGTCGTCGCCATCACGCGCGAGGGCGTGGACTGGAAGGAGATTCCGCTCGGTGCCGATGCGCTGGCGCAGAAAGTCGCCGCCTTCCGCCGGGGTCTCGATGTCGGCAAGGCGTCCGATGCGACGGGAAAGTCGGGACTGTTCGACCTCGCGCTCGCCAACGAGCTCTATGTGACGCTGCTCGGCCCGGTCGAGACGCTGACGCGCGACAAGCGCAGCCTTCTGGTGGTGCCTTCGGGTGCGTTCACTGCCCTGCCGTTCCACCTGCTGGTCACTTCGAGGCCGCAGGCGGCCATCCCCGACCAACTCGAGGGCTATCGCAACGCCGCCTGGCTGCTGCGGCGTCAGGCCGTCTCCGTGCTGCCGTCGGTCGCCAGCCTGAAGTCGCTGCGCGCCTTTGCCCGCAGGGATCAGAACGTCAAGCCGATGACCGGGTTCGGCGATCCCCTGTTCAATCCCGCCCTCGAAGGCCCGGCGGACAGGCGCGCGGCCGGCAGGCTCGCCGCGCGCGGCGTGGCGACCATCGCGTACACCGATTTCTGGCGTGGCGCCGGCGTCGACCGCGCGCAGCTTTCGCAGGCCCTGCCGCAACTACCCGACACTGCGGACGAGTTGAACGCGGTGGCGCACGATGTCGGCGCGGCCGGCGACGACATCCATCTCGGCCGCGACGCCAGCGAGACCACGCTGAAGCGGGCGCCGCTCGCCCAGTATGGCATCGTCTATTTCGCCACCCACGGCCTCGTCGCCGGAGACGTCAAGGGCGTGGGCGAACCGTCGCTCGCGCTGTCGATTCCGGACTCGCCGACCGAGCTCGACGACGGCCTGCTCACCGCGAGCGAGGTCGCGCAGCTCAAGCTCAATGCGGACTGGGTGGTACTCTCTGCCTGCAACACCATCGCCGGCGACAAGCCGGGCGCCGAAGCGCTGTCGGGACTGGCGCGATCCTTCTTCTACGCAGGTGCCCGCGCGCTCCTGGTCTCGCACTGGGCGGTCGATTCGGCGGCCGCGACGCGGCTCACCACATCGACGTTCGACCTGTTGAAGAGCGAACCGGGGATCGGCCGGGCCGAAGCCCTGCGGCGCGCGATGTTGACTTATCTCGACGACGCTTCGTCGCCGCGCAACGCCTATCCCGCGATCTGGGCGCCCTTCGCGCTGATCGGCGAAGGGGCAGTACGGTAGGATAATGGGATTGTGCGTCGCAACAGTTGCGCCTCGACCGATTTGGTTGCGCGATCATCGGTCGTTTCGCCGCCTCTTTCGAACGCCGGGGCGGCGCGACCATTTGCACCCGGCCTGAATAAACCAATTCATGCGGGATCGGCTTGGCAAACTCGGCGTTCATCAAGTAATAGGTCGTCCAGCCGAGGGCCGGACGGTTATATTCACGGTCGCCGCGATGATAATGGCGCTCCTACCGAGATGCGCCGACGGACGCGGGTTCTAGGAGGATCTTTCGTGCAAGAGACGGGCGTGCGCAACGGTGCCTTCGGCGCCGATAAATTCGGCTTAAGGAATCTCAAGCGGGTGCATTGGAACCTCGGCGCACCGCAGCTCTATCAATACTCGCTCGCGGCAGGAGAAACGGTGCTGTCGGCCGACGGCGCGCTCTGCGCGGACACCGGTGAGTTCACCGGCCGCAGCCCGAAGGACAAGTTCACGGTGCGCGACGCCACCACGGACAAGAAGATGTGGTGGGGCGGCAACCAGTCGATCACCGCCGAGCAGTTCGAGGCGCTGTATCAGGACTTCCTCAAGCACGCCGAGGGCAAGACGCTTTACGCGCAGGATCTCTACGGCGGCGCCGACCCGGCCTACCGAATCAAGACCCGCGTCTTCACCGAGCTCGCCTGGCACTCGCTGTTCATCCGTACGCTGCTGATCCGCCCCGAGGCCATCGAGCTGCCGACCTTCGCGCCGGAGCTCACCATCATCGACATGCCGAGCTTCCGCGCCGACCCGAAACGTCACGGCTGCAGGTCGGAGAACGTCGTCGCCATCGATTTCGCCCGCAAGATCGTCCTGATCGGCGGGTCTTACTATGCCGGCGAGATGAAGAAGTCGGTCTTCACGACGCTCAACTATTATCTGCCCGAGCGCGGCGTGATGCCGATGCACTGCTCGGCCAATGTCGGCCCCAAAGGCGATACCGCGATCTTCTTCGGCCTGTCCGGCACCGGCAAGACCACGCTGTCGGCCGACCCGAACCGCACGCTGATCGGGGACGACGAGCATGGCTGGGGTCCGAACGGTGTCTTCAATTTCGAAGGCGGCTGCTACGCCAAGTGCATCAAGCTGTCGAAGGAAGCCGAGCCCGAGATCCACGCCGCCTCGACGCGGTTCGGCGCAGTGCTCGAGAACTGCGTGCTCGACGAGGACACCCGTGTGGTCGATTTCGACGACGGCTCCAAGACCGAGAATACGCGTTCGGCCTATCCGCTCGACTTCATCCCGAACGCCTCGCGCACCGGCCGCGCGCCGCAGCCCAAGAACGTGGTGATGCTCGCCGCCGACGCCTTCGGCGTGCTGCCGCCGATCGCAAAGCTGTCGCCGGCGCAGGCGATGTACCACTTCCTGTCCGGCTACACCGCCAAGGTCGCAGGCACCGAGCGCGGCTTGGGCTCCGAGCCGCAGCCGGAATTCTCCACCTGCTTCGGCTCGCCCTTCCTGCCGCTCGACCCGAGCGTCTACGGCAACATGCTGCGCGACCTGATCGCCCAGCACAATGTCGACTGCTGGCTGGTCAACACGGGATGGACCGGCGGCAAGTACGGTACCGGCTCGCGCATGCCGATCAAGGTGACGCGCGCGCTGCTCACCGCAGCGCTCGATGGAAGCCTGCGCAACGTCGAATTCCGCACCGACAGGTATTTCGGCTTCGCGGTGCCGACCGCGCTGCCGGGCGTGCCGAGCGAGATCCTCAACCCGGTCAACACCTGGAGGGACAAGGACGAGTTCGACAAGACCGCGCGTGCGCTGGTCGGCATGTTCCAGAAGAACTTTGCCAAGTTCGAAGCCCAGGTCGATGCCGACGTCCGCGCCGCCGCGCCCGACGTGAAGATGGCGGCGGAATAGCTTCATTCACTGGAAATGACGAAGGGCGGCCTCTGCGGCCGCCCTTTTTGCTTTTGCGACGTCTCTCCACGCGTCATTGCGAGCGCAGCGAAGATCCAGACCGTCTCCGCGTAGGGATCCTCGATTGCTTCGCTGCGCTCGCAAGGACGAGATCGTGGAAGCGCTTCACGCCTTGAAATAGGCGATCTGCGTCGTGGTCGCGAGCAGGCGGCCGTTCGGCGACCAGAGGTCGCCGGTCTGGTCGCCGTAGCTCTTGTGATAGATCTTTGCGTCGGCGACCGCGAGCACGCGGGTGACGTCCTCTCCCGCGAGCGCTTCGCTGTCGGTGTGGAAATAGGTCGTCAGCGATACCGTGCCGAACGGCACCATCTCGCGCCGGGCATGAAACACCCGGCCGAAGAACGCGTCCGACATCGCCGTCAGCGACAGCATGTCGAGCTGGCGCGGCAGGCGGTCGCCGATCCACAGCTTCGAATAGCTGCTCGCCGGCGTGTCCTGCTTCGTTGTACCGATCCGAAGCTCGCCCTCGACGAAGCGGAAGTCGTACTGGTTGGCCCAACTCGCCGCGATGCTCGGATAGGGCAGCGTCTGCTCGTAGGGCGTGGCGTCCGGGAATTGCGCGACCTGCCGGGACCATGACGGGCGGCGTTCGGCGAACACGGCGGTCGCGAGCGTCGCGGTCTCGCCGCCGCCCTGACTGAGTTCGACGCACCAGTGCTGGGTGGAGCGGTTGGCCTTCACCAGCCGCACGTCGAGATCGAAGGCGCCTTGCGCGATCGGCGCGCAGTAGTTGACGGTCAGCGCCAGCGGATCGCCGGCGCGTTGCGGATGGTCGATCAGCGCCCGCAGGATGGTCGCGGCGGTGGTGCCGCCGAACGGGCCGACGAAGGCCCAGTAGTCGTCGCTGGTGTGCCCCTGCCAGCGGCTGTCGCCGGCGGTGATGCGGGTCGCTTCGTCGAAGAGGTGGGGGGTCTTTGAGTGCATTGGTCTCGATGCTTGCCAAGTCGTCATTGCGAGCCAACGGGTCCGCGCGAAGCGCGGCCCGATGACGGGTTCCGCGAAGTCATCCAGATGGTGACCGTGGAGGCAGTCTGGATTGTTTCGTCGGCTTGCTCCTCGCAATGACGGTGTTAGAGGTGGCGGCAGTATCGCTGACGCCGGGTCTCCGGGATGATACCAATCATATCATCACCGCCCGGGGATCAATCAATAACCCCGCGCGTCATTGATTTCGCGGCGTGGAAATATTATCCCAGCGCGCCGCGTCGCGTCTGCTCGGCGGGCGTGGTCGGGTGGACAGGCACGTTCCAGATATCGTCGGCATATTCACGGATGGTGCGGTCGGAGGAGAACCACGCCATGCGCGCGACATTGAGGATGGAGGCGCGGGTCCAGGCCGGCACTACCCGCCAGCGCGCGTCGATGCCGCGCTGCGCCTCGTAGTAGGAATCGAAGTCGGCGCTGACCATGTAGTGGTCGAGATAGCGCAGCGCATGCGCGATCGATTCGAAGCGGCCGGGATCTCCGGGCGAGAACTCGCCGGCGCCGATCGCATTGATGGCCCGCGCGAGCTGCGGCGATTTGCGGATCGCGTCGGAAGCGTCCAGCCCCTGCTTGCGCCGGATCGTGACGTCGCCGGCCTCCATGCCGAAGATCGCGATGTTCTCGGGCCCGACATGGTCGCGGATCTCGATGTTGGCGCCGTCGAGCGTGCCGATGGTGATGGCGCCGTTCAGCGCGAGCTTCATGTTGCCGGTGCCGGAGGCCTCCATGCCGGCGGTCGAGATCTGCTCGGACAGGTCGGCCGCGGGGATGATGATTTCGGCGAGGCTGACGTTGTAGTCGGGCAGGAAGGCGACCGTCAGCCGGCCGCCGATCGCGGGATCGTTGTTGACGATGTCGGCGACGTCGTTGATCAGCTTGATGATCAGCTTGGCGTAGCGATAGCTCGCCGCCGCCTTGCCGGCGAAGATCTTTACCCGCGGTACCCAGTCCCGGGTGGGCTCGTCCTTGATCGCCTGGTACAGCGCGATGGTTTCGAGGATGTTGAGGAGCTGGCGCTTGTATTCATGGATGCGCTTGATCTGCACGTCGAACAGCGCGCTCGGATCGGCGTTGATGGAGAGCCGCTCGCCGATCAGGCGCGCCAGCGCGATCTTGTTGTGATGCTTGACGTCGCGGAATCTTTGCTGGAATGCGCTGTCGCTGGCGCGCGCCTCCAGCGCCGAGAGCCGGGTCGGATCGTCGAGCACGGCCTCGCCGCAGACCTCGCGCAACAGCCCCGTCAGCTTCGGATTGGCGAGCATCAGCCAGCGGCGGAAGGTGATGCCGTTGGTCTTGTTGGTGATGCGGCCGGGGTAGAGATGGTTGAGATCGTGGAACACGGTCTCGCGCATCAGGTCGGAATGCATCGCCGAGACGCCGTTGATGCGGTGCGAGCCGACGAAGGCGAGCTGGCCCATGCGCACGCGGCGGCCGCTCTTCTCGTCGATCAGCGAGACCGAGGCGCGGAAATCGATGTCGCCGGGGCAGCGCGCTTCGGCCAGCGCCAGGTGCTGCACGTTGATGCGGTAGATGATCTCGAGATGCCGCGGCAGCAGCCGCTCGAACAGCTCGACCGGCCAGCTCTCCAGCGCCTCCGGCAGCAGCGTGTGGTTGGTGTAGGACAGGGCCGCGACGGTGATCTTCCAGGCCTCGTCCCAGCGGAAATAGTGCAGGTCGACGAGAATCCGCATCAGCTCGGCGACGGCGAGAGACGGATGGGTGTCGTTGAGCTGGACGGCGACTTTCGCCGACAGGCTGCGCAATTGGCCGTCGGAGGCAAGATGCCGCTGCACCAGGTCCTGCAGCGAGGCGGAAACGAAGAAATATTCCTGGCGCAGCCGCAGCTCGCGACCGGCCGGACTCTCGTCATTGGGATAGAGGAATTTGCAGATCGCCTCCGCGCGTGCCTGCTCGGCGCTGGCGCTGACGTAGTCGCCGGTGTTGAAGACGTCGAGCCTGAGCGGGTCGGGCGCGCGCGCCGACCACAGGCGGAGCGCGTTGACGTGCTGGCCGCGCCAGCCGACGATCGGCGTGTCGAAGGCGACCGCCTGCACGGTCTCCGCCGGATGCCAGATCGCGCGGTCGCGGCCGCGATCGTCGACATGCTCGACGCCGCCGCCGAAATGGATGTGATAGACCACCTCCGGCCGCTGCAATTCCCAGGGGTTGCCAAAACTAAGCCATTCGTCCGGATATTCCTGCTGCCAGCCCTGGTTGATGATCTGCCGGAACAGGCCGAAATCGTAACGGATGCCGTAGCCGATCGCCGGGATCGCCAGCGTCGCCATGCTCTCCATGAAGCAGGCGGCGAGCCGCCCGAGGCCGCCATTGCCGAGTGCGGCATCGGGCTCGCATTTGCGCAGGTCGCCCAGGCTGACGCCGAGATCGCCGAGCGCGATCTCGAAGACTTTCAACAGGCCCATGTTGTTCAGAGCGTCGGTGAAGAGCCGGCCGATCAAAAATTCGAGTGAGAGATAGTAGACGCGCTTGTCGCCGGCGTCGTAGCTGCGCTTCTCCGCGCTCAGCCAGCGATGCACGATGCGGTCGCGCAGCGCGAGCGCCGCGGCATGGTACCAATCGAGCTTGGTCGCCATCGCCGCATCCTTGCCGATGGTCAGGCGCAGCTTCGCCAAAATGGCGCCCTTGATCTCGGCGACGGCCAGTTCGTCGATCGGCTGGTCGGGCGCAGGCAGATTCGGCGGGAACGATGGATCTTGCAAAATCGTCATATCCTGGTCGTTTGAAGCGTCCGCACAAACCTTACGCGCCCTGCCGCGGGATCGAAACCGTGCGCCGCGCGGCGGTGCATTGCGCTGACACGTGACGAAGACAGCGGAAACTGGTGTATGATCAGAACGAATTAAGAACACTTTAGCAAGTCTTTGATATATCATTGTGATTCGGCGCGTTGCCGACACAATATCTAGGGTCTGACCGACGTATCGAGGACTACATGTCCACCATCGCCTTTGATCAATTTGCCCTCACCCGGATTGCCGACTTCGCCCGCTCGCTGTCGCGGCTGCATCAGGCGGCGCGCCGCCAGAGGATCGATGACGACCAGATCGACCGCGAATTCAATGCGGTCTGCCAGTCGGTCTGGGGCTACACCATCGACGACATCAGCGACGAGTTGTTCTCCGCCGAGGATCATCTGTTCCTCGACACGCTGGACGAAGCGCATGCGCGCATCTTCGCGGCCGAGCAGGGTTTTGATCTCGTCGACGATCACGGCATGCTGATGGACTGGTGGGGATTTTGCTGGATGATCCTCGCCGAGAAGCGGGGACTGTTGACGCCGGAGAACCGCGCCGCCGCGCGCGCGGCGATCGAGGAGAGGTATCTGGCGGCGCCGAACGTGATCGGCGTGATCATCGGAAGGTGAGGCTCTTGCGCCCCGGACGCGAGAGATGCGGAGGCGATCAATCCGCCGCCGCGCGCCTGTCTGATTTCTGCGCCGGTGTCTTCGGCAGGGTCGTTACGGCAGGCAGCGGCTCGCGCACGATGCTTGCGCCCGGCGCGTCGGCGGCTGCGGTTTCGGCGCGCGGCGGCGCCACCTTCATCTCGCCGAGCCGCGCGCGCACCTGCGCGGTGAGGCCGGGATAGGAGGCGACCGGCGTGAACTCCGCGGCCTGGTCCATGCCGAGCCGGACACCGGTATAGGCGACGAGGCCGTCGGTGGTCGCGATGACGTCGCCGGCCTTCAGCGAATTGTCGAGCGCGAGGTCGACCGGGGCGAGGCCGGCCGGGTCGCGGCCGTTGCAGCTGCAGTCCGCGCGCAGGGCCTTGCGGTACGCGAACGCGTTCTCGCTGTCGGCATAGCGTTCGCCGGTGGCGGCATAGGCGCCGTCGATGCTCGTGCCGAAAAAGACCTTTGTGGCGCTCGCGGGACAGAAGGCCTGGCACATCTGCGCGGGCGAGGCGCTGCCCCGCATCAGCGGAAAATACTTGCCGTCGCAGCTGCGCACGCAGAAGGCCGGCCCGGAACCCGCGGCTGCTGCGCGCGTCGGCGGCACATTGTCCGGCGAGACCGGTGCATTCTGCTGGCTCGCGAAGGGATCGGCGTAGGAGCTCGCCTGCGAAGGCTGGCGCTGCATGCCGCCGAAGAAGAAGTCGAACAGGCCTTCGGCCGAGACGGGAGCCGGGGCTGCCAGAAGCGGCCCGGCAAGGATGGCGGCCACCAACATCGCGCGCCGCCGCCGGCGCGTATGGGACGACTTTGTACGCAACGCTTACTCCACCCCACGCAACCAGACCCGCCGGGACGGTAACGTTCCGGCTTCGATTCACCATAATGCGGGATGGTAAACGAGCGGTGACCGGGACGCGAGGGTATCAACCCTGCAAAAATTCCGACGCCTTGTAGAGCGAGCGGAACGGCAGGCCGGCCGCGCCGAAGGTATCGCTGGCGCCTTCCTCGCGGTCGACCATGGTGAGCACCAGCGCCACCGTCGCGCCGGCCTCGCGCACCGATTCCACCGCCTTCAGCGCCGAGCCGCCGGTGGTGGTGACGTCCTCGACGATGACGACGCGCTTGCCTTGCAGACTCTCGCCCTTGGCAAGCCCTTCGATGGCGAGGCGCGCGCCGTGCTCCTTGGGTTTCTTGCGCACGAAGAAGGCGGCGATCGGATGCCCCTTGATCCAGGAGAGCTGGGCGATCGCGCCGGCGAGCGGGACTGCGCCCATCTCGAGGCCGCCGATATAGTCGAGCTGGTCGTCCTTCAGCGTTTCATAGGTCAGCTCGGCGAGCAGCGTGGCGCCTTCGGGGTCGAGCATGGTCGGCTTGAGGTTGAAATAGAAATCGCTCTTGCGGCCCGATGCGAGCGTCACCTCGCCGCGGCCGAACGAACGGCGGCGGATGATTTCGAACAGGCGGGCGCGGGAAGCTGATTTCGACACGGCAGTCCTCGAAGGGCTCTTTTGGAAGAGGCGGAATTTATCCGTCGTCGCCGCGACATTCCAGAGGGGCGAGGGCCGCCTCCCTGCCCGTCAACAGGGCAGCCGCCGCGTCCGAAGGCGGGGCACCATTCCGAACCGCCGGTTGTAAGACCGCAACCTTCTAGGGTAGTTGGATGCCGAAGTCGGGGGAAGGAAACAGGGCAATGACCATCGCACTCCATACCTGGAACACGCCGAACGGCCGCAAGATCTCGGTCGCGCTGGAGGAAATGGGGCTGCCCTACGAGGTGATCCCGGTGAACATCACCAAGGGCGAGCAGATGGCGCCGAAGTTCCTCGCCATCAGCCCCAACAACAAGATTCCCGCCATCGTCGATCCCGACGGGCCGGAGGGTAAGCGGGTCACCGTGTTCGAATCCGGTGCGATCCTGCTTTATCTGGGCGAAAAGACCGGCAAATTCCTGCCGAAATCGCTGACTGAGCGCATCCCGGTCTATGAGTGGCTGATGTGGCAGATGGGCGGCTTCGGGCCGATTCCCGGCCAGGTGCATCATTTCATTGCGCTCGAGAACGAGCAGGATCGCGCCTATGGCCTGAAGCGCTTCATGGCCGAGACGCGCAGGCTCTACGGTGTGCTGGACCGGCGGCTTGCGGGGCGTGAATTCGTCGCAGGCGACCTGTCGGTGGCCGATTTCGCCATTTTGGGTTGGGCCTGGCGCCATCCACGCCACAAGGTGGAGCTGTCGGATTTTCCAAACGTGAAGCGCTGGTACGAGGCCATGATGGCCCGCCCCGCGGTGAAGCGCGGCATGGACGCCAAGCTGGATTGAGCTAGGCGAATAGCGAATGGGGCGTGGCGAATAGAGGCGAGTCTATTCGCCACTCGCTATTCGTCATTCGCCCATCAATGCGCTTCGTCCCAGTTCTTCGCGGCGCGGGCGTCGACATGCAGCGGCACCGACAGCTGAACCGCAGGGAAGGGCGCGTCCTGCATGACGTGCTGCACGACCGGAAGCGTGGCCTCTACCTCCGCGTCGGGCACCTCGAAGATCAGCTCGTCATGCACCTGCAGCAGCATCTGCGCCGACAATTTCTTTGCCGCAAGCGCATCCTCGACGCGGGTCATGGCGCGGCGGATGATGTCGGCGGCGGTACCCTGCAGGCGCGCGTTGATCGCGGCGCGTTCGTTGAAGGCGCGCACCGAGGCGTTGGACGCCCTGATGTCGGGGTAATGGCACTTGCGACCGAACAGCGTGGTGACGTAGCCGTTCTGCCGGCAGAACTCCTTC
>NZ_JAGWUA010000074.1 GCF_028868675.1 Bradyrhizobium sp. | reverse complement strand
CGCCTGACGCTCTGGATGCGAACGACGTTCAGGCAGCCGGCGACGAAATATGGCATCTGGTCCCCTTCATGGAGACCGATCAGCGCAGCGCCGAGTGCCGACAGGATCGAGATTTGGGCGGGATCGCCGGTGCGCTCCTCGGGCCAGACCAGTTGCACCGTCTTCCGCGACACGTCCCAGTTCATCGAATAAGTCACCCATGATCCGACCGTCACAAACGGTTCGACCTCGCACGCCGCGTCCGGAACGATCTCGGCGCGGTCGATCTCACTCATCAGAAACACCGCGTCCATGTCTCCGAACTGCGCACCGGCACGGGCCAGATGCTCCAGACGGGGATGGTCGGACGCTATCAATGAAATCTTCGGAAGAGGCAGCACGTCGCGCTCCTTTTCGCTCAGGCCAATCGGCTCCCGACGAGCCGCAAACTGGCGAGCCGCAAACTGGAATGTGTCGATGAAGGAAAAACCCGGACGGCAACGATCGGCCGTCCGGCTAAATGCCTGCGTGAAGGCGGCCGGCGTGCAGATGGAAGCGCGCAATGCGTGGATCGATGTCGATGACATAGGTCATGGCACATCGAATATAGTCGCGCGCCGCGCGCACAGCATTGCGACGAAAGCGCGCATCGCGGTGCGCCCGAGAGACTGGCGAATGCCCGCCGCTAGACCTCGTTCGACGCACGGAATGACGGGCCGAGGCTGTCGGCCACGGCCTTGTTGGTGACGCGCCCGCGATGGACGTTGAGACCGTTGCGCGGATTCGGATTCTCCAGCACGGCGCCGAAGCCGCTCCTGGCCAGCATCAGTCCGAACGGTAGCGTCGCGTTGTTGAGCGCCAGGCTCGAGGTCACGACGGAAAGTCGGCCGCCTTCACGTGAATGCGATCGGCATGCAGCGACCAATGATGCAGTGCCTGGTCCTGGCAGAACTTCTGCTTGGCCCGCTCCGTTGCATCGGTCTCGTCCTGGGCGTCGACCTCCAGAGTGCTCTGGCAAATCTCGCATTGCCGACCGTTCTCGCCGAGCACGTCCTTCATGAACCGCACGACATAGCGTGACATGGAACCTCCTGCTGCCCCGGCAGCCAATCTAGTCCCATTTAGCCATGACGATGGAAGGAGATTTTGAGGGGAATCAAGTGGTGGATTGGCTATTGAAGACCATACAAAATTTTGTATAATCTCGCTATGCCGAGCCTAAAGCCGATCGAGTTCCGAGGCGTTGCTCTCGATGATCTCCGCCGGTTTCCCGGCACGGCGCGCCGTCAGGCAGGGTTCCAGCTTGACCAGGTCCAGCGTGGTCGGCAGCCCGACGACTGGAAGCCTATGAGTAGCGTCGGTCCAGGCGTAATCGAGATTCGGATCCGCGATGAATCCGGCGCATTCCGGGTTCTGTACGTGGCGAAGTTCGAACGCGCCGTCTATGTGCTGCATTGCTTTCAGAAGAAGACACAGAAGACTGGCAAGGCAGACCTTGACCTTGCTCGACAACGCTATCGAGACTTGCTGAAGGAACTGAACCGATGACGAAAAAGCGCTTCGCGAGCGTCTGGGACGCGATTGAAGATACGCCTGCGGAAGCGGCCAATATGAAGCTGCGTTCGGAATTGATGCTCGCGCTTCGGGATCACATTGTCGGAATGAAGCTGAACCAGTCCGACGCCGCAAAGCTGTTCGGCGTTACGCAACCCAGGGTCTCGGATCTCATGCGTGGAAAGATCGAGCTGTTCGGACTCGATACGCTCGTCAACATGGCCGTCGCAGCCGGCCTCAAGATCGAAATGCGCGTCGTCGAAGCGGCTTAAGCGCCGGCTTCCGGCAGGCTCGCGGCCGCGATGGCGACGATCTGCGCCAGGCGACGGCGGATCCGAGAAGGCGCCCTCTGCAGCAATGACCGCACGCGTTCCATGGCAAATTCCCTTTTGCGCCCAAGCGCTAACGGGAACATGATGGCCGCGGTCCATGCTGTCGAGACCACCGCGAAAATAGCAATGAGCGCTTCGCGAGAGGCCGAAACTGCAGCAGCTTTGTTGCCGGAAATCGGCGCGCGACGGCGGAAATTTTCTCCCCGTCCGGCGGCACCAAAGCCGGCTCGACGGCACTATCCCGGCGTGACGCCAAAGGCTTGGCGGAACCGCTCGGCATAGCGCGGCCAGACCTCGGGATTGACGATGCGCGGCGGCTTCCTGCCGTCGAGCGCATCGAGCACCTGCTCGGCGGCGATCCGGCCCATGTTCTCGCGGGCCTCGCGGGTGACGCCGGCGGTATGCGGGCTCGCCAGCACGTTGTCGAACTGCAGCAGCGGGTGCTCGGGCGGCGGCGGCTCCTTGGACCAGACGTCGAGGCCGGCTCCCGCGATGAGCTTGTCGCGCAGCGCCCCGAGCAGCGCGTCCTCGTCGTGGATGAAGCCGCGCGCGGTGGTGACGAAGTAGGCATGCGGCTGCATCAGCGAGAACTCGCGCGCTCCGATCATGCCGCGGCTGCCCTTGTTGAGCGGACAGGAGACCGAGACGAAGTCGGCGCGCTTCAGGAGGTCCTCGAGCTCGACCTTCTCCCCTCCCCGCGCGGCCATCTCGGCCGCCGTGAGATAGGGATCGTAGGCCAGCACCTTCATGCCGAGGAGCCCGTTGCAGAGCGCTGCGATGCGGCGGCCGACATTGCCGAGCCCGACGATGCCCACCGTCTTGCCCTGCACCTCGTTGCCGACGAGATCGTTGCGATTGACGTCGCGTTCGCGCCGCAGCCGGCGGTCGGACTGGATGATCCGCTTCGACAGCGTCAGCATCATCGCAAGCGCATGTTCGGCGACCGAATGCGCGTTGCCGCCGGACTGGTTGACGACGAGCACGCCGGCCTCCGTGCAGGCCTCGACGTCGACGGGATCAAAGCCCGCGCCATTGCTGGAGACGATCAATAGATTCGGCGTGCGCTTCAGAAGCCCGGCATGGACGTGGAAATGCGGCGCGAGTTCATCGCGCGCCGCGCCGACCTGGTAGACATGGGCGGCTTCGAGGATCGGGGCGAAAAACGCCTCGGGGCTCTCGTTCTCGATGCGGTCGAGCCGGACGTCGCTCCGCGCCTTCAGGATGTCGACATAGATCGGATGCGCGAGATATTTGACGTAGAAGACGCGCTTGTTGTTGACGGACATGGACCCAGCTTCCGGCTCTCCAGGGAGGTGCCGAGACGCGGGCCTGCGCCCCTCCCATGCCGTCCCCCGATGTTCTCGTTGTCGTTGCTCAATCGCACGGCAATCGCGGCCGTGGCAGACCCCACAGCGCAGACCACGGTGCCGCGCGGACATGTTGACAATCCCGCCCGCCGCGTCAAGTTCGGCGCCCAAGGCAGCCGCGATTTGCAAGCCACGACGAACAAGGCAAGCCACGACGAACAAGGAATGGCGCGGCCGAGGAATACGACGAAGGAGGACGAGATGGCGATCGTGGAGCAGCCCACCCCGCCCCAGACGTCTCACGACAAGGCGCCCACGGAACGGAGCTGGCACGCCATCGTGCTGCAGACGCTGAAGCGGAACGACATCAACCTCATTCCTTACGTGCCCGACCGCGTGCTGACGCCGCTGATCAGGAGCCTGCACGCCGATCCCTTCTTCACGACCTTTGCGACCGCGCGCGAGGAAGAAGCCGTCGGCGTCCTCGCCGGCGCCTGGATGGCCGGCCGGCGCGGCGCGCTGCTGATGCAGACCTCGGGCTTCGCCACGCTCGCCAACGTGCTGGCCTCGCTCGCCGTGCCCTACCAGATCCCGCTGATCATGTTCGTGTCCGAACGCGGCACGCTCGGCGAATTCAACTACGGCCAGGCCCTGGTCTGCCGCACCATGCGCCCGGTGCTGGATTCGCTGGCGCTCGAGCACCACACCATCACGCGGCTCGACGAACTCGAATTCATCGCCGACCGCTCGATCAAGCAGGCCGTCACCACGCAGGCGCCGGTGGCGCTGATCCTCAATCCGCTGCTCACCGGCGGCAAGGTCTTCGACAAGTGAGCGCGAGCATGGACAGCAGGGTACGCAACACCAAGGTGATGAACCGCTTCGACCTCACCTCGCGCCTGATCGCGAAGCTCGACGACGAGGCCGTGATCGGCGGCATCGGCAACACCAATTTCGACCTGTGGGCCGCCGGCCACCGCCCGCAGAATTTCTACATGCTGGGCAGCATGGGCCTCGCCTTGCCGATCGGGCTCGGGGTGGCGCTGGCGCAGCCCGACCGCCGCGTCTTTGCGCTCGAGGGCGACGGATCGCTCCTGATGCAGCTCGGCGCGCTCACGACGATTGCCGCCTTGAAGCCGAAGAACCTCGTCATGATCGTGTTCGACAACGGCATCTACCAGATCACCGGCGCACAGCCGACGCCGGCCGCAGGCGTCGCCGACCTCGTTGCGATCGCAACCGGCGCGGGACTTGCCAACAGCGTCTGGGCCGCGGACGAGGAGGATTTCGAGCGGCTGGTGGCGCAGTCGCTCGACGCCACCGAGCCGACGCTGATCGCGGTGCGCACCGACGACCAGCCGGGCGTCGGAACCACCCGCCGCGATCCCGTCCAGATTCGCGAGCGCTTCATGCACGGGCTCGGCGTGCGACAGCCGCTTTGAGGCAGCCGCTGTGTGAGGGGCGACATTAACTACACGGCGAGCTGATATTCCCGTGATTTTTGCCGCGCTGCGAAATCGTGCTATGCGAGCCGCATGACCGTTCTTCTCCGGCTTTTCGCCTGGCTGCTTGCCGCCGCCGTTGCATTTGCAACGCTTGGACCGCCCGACACGCGGCCCCATTCCGACCTCGGCCAGGATGGCGAACACGCGCTGGCCTTCGTCCTGGTGGGACTTGCTTTCGGCCTCGCCTATTCGCAGCGACGCCGAATATCGTCGGCGATCGCGGTCGTCCTGATCGGCGTTCTCGAACTGCTGCAGCTCGTGGCGCCGGGGCGGCACGCGAGGCTGGAAGACTTCGTCGTCGATGCGCTCGCCGCCGGCGCCGGCTTCGCATTGTCCGCCGCGCTCGAATGGGGCTTTACACGCGTGCGCGCCGGCTTCGGCACCATCACGCGCAACGGCCCCGCGGAGTAGCTGCCGCGGGGCCGCATCCGCATCGATGACGATCAGTCGATGACCCTGATGACCTTGCGGGTCCGCGGCTCGACGATGACGCGGCGGTCGTTCACGACGGCGTAGCGATACTGCGTGTGGTGCGGCACCGGCCGCAGCACGACGTCGGGCGGCAGCGGCTCGCCGACCACGACGCGCTCGCGCACCACCACGGACGGCTCGTCGCGCGGGATCGAAGTGATCACGGCGTTCGGAATCTCCACCGCGGCACCGATGGCCGCGCCCACCGTGCCGCCGACCATCGCACCGATCGGACCGCCGATATCGCCGCCCGCGCGCGCGCCGTTCGCAGCACCTTCCGCGGTCGTCGACTGGGCCAATGCGGCGCTCGACGCCAGCAACGAGACAGCGGCCAGCGAGATCGCAAGACGGGTTTTCATGTTTCGAACCTCCAATCGTTTGACACCCGCCTTCAACCATCCTGTCGCGTTGTGGTTCCGGTTCCACCGCGTGGTGCCACGTGGGGCTCCGGATTCGACGGGGCCGACCCGCAGCAAATGAACAAATGAAAATGCCGCTTCGGACATCTCCGAAGCGGCATCCTTCGTTCGCGTGCTCGGCGGCGGCCGGTGCTCAGAGCAGCCCCGCTCCGCGCGCCCATCTGTACTTCGCGCCCAGCACCTCGACCGGCATCTCGGTCGAATAGGCGTAGGCCGGGATGCCGTTCTGGTAGAGATATTCGGCGGCCTCCTCGACCTCGACGTCGCCGGCGAGCGAGGCGACCATCGGCTTCACGAAGCCCTTGGCCTCCATCTCCTTCTTCACCTCGACCATGTTTCGGGCGAACACCATCGGCGGGGTGACGATGGTGTGCCAGTAGCCGAGGATCAGCGAATGGATGCGCTCATCCGACAGGCCGAGCTTCACGGTGTTGATGTAGGTGATCGGCGGCTCGCCGCCGGTGATGTCGACGGGGTTGCCGGCAGCTCCGAACGGCGGGATGAATTTTCGGAACGCCGCATCGAGGTCCGGCGGCATCGACATCAGCGACAGGCCGTTGTCGACGCAGGAGTCCGACAGCAGCACGCCGGAACCGCCGGCCCCCGTGATGATCAGGACGTTCTCGCCCTTCGGCGTCGGCAGCACCGGCATGCCGCGGGCGAATTCCAGGAGCTGACGCAGGGACCGGGCGCGGATCACGCCCGACTGCTTGAACACGTCCTCGTAGATCTTGTCGTTGCCGGCGAGCGCGCCGGTGTGCGACGAGGCCGCCTTGGCACCTGCGGAGGTACGGCCCGCCTTCAGCACCACCACGGGCTTCTTCTTGGCGACGCGCTTGGCGGCTTCCGCAAAGGCGCGGCCGTCCTTGAGATCCTCGCAGTGCTGCGCGATCAGGTTGGTGTTGGGATCCTGCTCGAAGAAGGCGAGCAGATCGTCCTCGTCGATATCCGACTTGTTGCCGAGCCCGACGATGGCGGAGACGCCCATCTTGGCCGAGCGCGAGAAGCCGATGATCGCCATGCCGATGCCGCCCGACTGCGACGACAGCGCGGCGTGGCCCTTGACGTCGTAGGCGGTGCAGAAGGTGGCGCAGAGATTCGCCCAGGTATAGTAGAAGCCGTAGATGTTCGGCCCCATCAGGCGAACGTCGTATTTCTTGCCGACCTCGACGATCTCGGCCTGCAGCTCCGGCGCGCCGGCCTCCGCGAAACCCGAGGGGATCAGCACCGCGCCGGGGATCTTCTTCTCGCCGCACTCGGCGAGCGCGCCCGCGACGAATTTCGCGGGAATCGCGAACACCGCGACGTCGATCACGCCCGGCACGTCCTTGACGCTCTTGTAGGCCCTGTAGCCGAGGATTTCGTCGGCCTTGGGATGGATCGGCAGGATCTCGCCCTTGTAGCCGCCGTTGATGAGGTTCTTCATCACGGAGTTGCCGATCTTGCCGTCCTCGGCGGAGGCGCCGATCACGGCGACCGCCTTCGGCTGCATGATGCGGTTCATGGCCTTGACGATCTCTTCGGTCGGACGCGGCTTCGGCCGCGGCGTGTGGTCGAAGTCGACGACGATGCGCACGTCGGCGGCGGTCGCGTCCTTCGCGGTGGCGAATACCGGGTTGAGGTCGAGCTCGACGATCTCTGGGAAATCGCTGACGAGCTGCGAGACCTTGACGATGACGTCGGCGAGCGCCGCGCGGTTCACCGGCTCCCCGCCACGCACGCCTTTCAGGAGCTCATGCGCCTGGATGCCGTCGAGCATCGACAGCGCGTCGTCCCTGGTCGCGGGCGCAAGGCGGAAGGTGATGTCCTTCAGGACCTCGACGAGCACGCCGCCGAGACCGAAGGCGACCAGCTTGCCGAACGAGCCGTCGGTGATGGAGCCGACGATCACCTCGGTGCCGCCGGCCAGCATCTGCTGCACCTGGACGCCCTCGATCTTGGCGTCGGCCTTGTACTTCTTCGCGTTCGACAGGATGGCCTCGTAGGCCTTCTCGGCGTCCGCAGCGCTCTTCAGGCCGACGATGACTCCGCCGGCTTCGGTCTTGTGGAGGATGTCGGGCGAGACGATCTTCATCACGACCGGGAAGCCCATGGCGGACGCCATCTTGCCGGCCTCTCCGGCCGACTTCGCCACGCCCTCCTTCGGCACCGGAATGCCATAGGCGTCGCAGACCAGCTTGCCTTCGGGGGCCGTCAGGCTGGTGCGCCTGTCGGCCTTGACCTGGTCAAGCACCTTGCGGACGGCATCTCTGGAATTGGACATCTGGCTTCCTCCTGACCTCGGTCGTTCTTTGCTTTTCACGGCGCGGAGCGGACCGCCCGTGACGCTTGCCGTTTCGCCGCGTCCTGTTTCCTGCGGCGGAACGGAGGGGCGATTTGCCCAAGTCTGCTCCGCCGGCTCGGATCGAAAAACGACTGGCGATGGCATTTGGTATGCCAGAAGCCACCTTGTCAAGGCGGTGCATCGGTCGGAGGCTGCAAATCAGGGCAGCTTGACATTCTGGCATCTGGCATGCCAAAAACATCCTGGCAATATTCCTGTAAAAGACGACTCCTTCAGAGGAGGAGAATCGTCGTGTCACTGCGGAAACCAACCAAGGCGCCGTCCCCCATGGCCGAGGCAGACATCGCAATCGTTCGTATTGCCCCGGAGAGCAGCTTCAAGAACAAGGCGTATGACGCCTTGAAGGAAGCCATCCTCAAGATGGACATCTACTCGACGCCGGAACCGGTGATGCTGGACGAGCGCGCGCTGTCGGAACGTCTCGGCGTCAGCCGCACGCCGATCCGCGAGGCGATCGCGATGCTGGAACAGGACGGTTTCGTGAAGACGGTTCCGCGCCGGGGCATCATGGTGGTGCGCCGGACCAAGAGCGAGATCGTCGACATGATCCGCGCCTGGGCGGCGCTGGAAAGCATGGCGGCACGCCTGATCACCACGACCGCGCGCAAGAAGGACATCTCGGCGCTGCGCGACTTCTTCAAGGATTTCGGCTCCGACCGCCTGCCGGAGGACCACGTCGAGGAATATTCCAAGGCCAACATCGCCTTCCATCAGGCGCTGATCTCGCTGTCGGAATCGCCGATCCTGGTCGACCTCACCAACGATCTCCTGCTGCACGTACGCGGCTATCGCCAGCTCACCATCGGCCGCAAGGACCGCACCGCGACCTCGCTGCCCGAGCATCTCGGCATGATCGAGGCGCTGGAGGCGCGCGACACCGAGCTTGCCGAGAAGCGCGCGCGCGACCACACGCTGGGCCTCGCCGCCTATGTCGAGGCGCACGGCCAGGAACTGTTTACCTAGCACCATTCACCAGAAGGACGAGCAAACTCGTCCCGCGACTCAAAGACAGGGAGACAAGGCCCATGCTGAACACCGCGACCAAGTCCGAAGCACCGGGCACCGAGCAGGAACTGACGGACGGTTTCCATCTCGTCATCGACGCGCTCAAGCTGAACGGCATCAAGACCATCTACAACGTGCCGGGCATCCCGATCACGGATTTTGGCCGCATGGCGCAAGCAGCGGGCATCCGCCTCATCTCCTTCCGCCACGAGCAAAGCGCCGGCTACGCCGCCGGCATCGCCGGCTTCCTCACCAGGAAGCCCGGCGTCTGCCTCACCGTCTCCGCGCCCGGCTTCCTCAACGGCCTCACCGCGCTCGCCCACGCCACCACCAACTGCTACCCGATGATCCTGATCTCCGGCTCCTCCGAGCGCGAGATCGTCGACCTGCAGCAGGGCGACTATGAGGAGATGGACCAGCTCGCGATCGCAAAGCCGCTGTGCAAGGCGGCCTATCGCGTGCTGCACGCCCAGGACATCGGCATCGGGCTCGCGCGCGCGATCCGCGCCGCGGTGTCCGGCCGTCCGGGCGGCGTCTATCTCGACCTGCCGGCAAAACTGTTCGGCCAGGTGATGAATGCCGACGCCGGCGCGAAGTCGCTGGTCAAGGTGATCGACGCGGCGCCGGCGCAGATCCCCTCGCCGGCCTCGGTCAAGCGCGCGCTCGATGTCCTGAAGAACGCAAGACGCCCGCTCATCATTCTCGGCAAGGGCGCGGCCTATGCGCAGGCCGACGACGAGATCAGGAGCTTCGTCGAGAAGAGCGGCGCGCCGTTCCTGCCGATGAGCATGGCCAAGGGTCTCCTGCCCGACACCCATCCGCAATGCGCGGGCGCCGCGCGCTCGACGGTGCTCAAGGAATCCGACGTCGTGATGCTGATCGGCGCGCGGCTCAACTGGCTCCTGTCGCACGGCAAGGGCAAGACCTGGGGCGAAGCTCCGAAGAAGTTCATCCAGGTCGACATCGAGCCGAAGGAGATGGATTCCAACGTCGAGATCGCCGCCCCCGTGGTCGGCGACATCGCCTCGGCCGTCTCTGCCTTCATCCAGGCGATGGGCCCGTCATGGACCGCACCGCCCGCCGACTGGACCAAGGCGGTGGTGTCCAAGCGCGAAGAGAACGTCGCCAAGATGGCGCCGAAGCTGATGAACAACAAATCGCCGATGGACTATCACGGCGCGCTCGGCGTGCTGAAGACCATCATCAAGGAGCGCCCGGATGCGATCCTGGTCAACGAGGGCGCCAACACCCTCGACCTCGCCCGCGGCGTCATCGACATGTACAGGCCGCGCAAGCGTCTCGACGTCGGCACCTGGGGCGTGATGGGCATCGGCATGGGCCAGGCGATCGGCGCCGCGCTCGAGACCGGCCACCCCGTGCTCGCGGTCGAGGGCGACTCGGCCTTCGGCTTCTCCGGCATGGAGATCGAGACCATCTGCCGCTACGACCTGCCGATCTGCGTCGTCATCTTCAATAATGACGGCATCTACCGCGGCATCGACGTCAACCCGGCGGGCAACGATCCCGCCATCACCGCGTTCGTCAAGGGTGCGCGCTACGACAAGATGATGGAAGCCTTCGGCGGCGTCGGCGTGAACGCCACCTCGCCTGACGAGCTGAAGCGCGCCGTCAACGCCGCGATGGATTCCGGCAGGCCGACGCTGATCAACGCGGTGATCGATCCGGCGGCGGGCTCGGAGAGCGGCCGCATCGGTAATCTCAATCCGCAGAGCATTCTGCAGAAGAAGAAGTGAACGGATCCGTCCGCCGGGTCATTCCCCGCGCAGGCGGGGACCCAGGCCTCCGCCGAACCGAGGCGGGTTCCAGGCCCGACGGAATCGAACAGCGAATAGCGGATGTCCCTGGCGGGCATCACGACAACGAATTGTAACAGGAGACGACAGATGACCAAGGCCCTGAGCGGCGTTCGTATTCTCGATTTCACCCACGTCCAGTCGGGGCCGACCTGCACGCAATTGCTGGCATGGTTCGGCGCAGACGTGATCAAGGTCGAGCGTCCGGGGGTCGGCGACATCACCCGCGGCCAGTTGCAGGACATCCCGAACGTGGACAGCCTGTATTTCACCATGCTGAACCACAACAAGCGCTCGATCACGCTCGACACCAAGAACCCCAAGGGCAAGGAAGTCCTGACCGAGCTGATCAAGACGTGCGACGTGCTGGTGGAGAATTTCGGCCCCGGCGTGCTCGACCGCATGGGCTTCCCCTGGGAGAAGATCCACAGCATCAACCCGAAGATGATCGTCGCCTCGATCAAGGGGTTCGGCCCCGGGCCGTACGAGGACTGCAAGGTCTACGAGAACGTCGCGCAGTGCACCGGCGGCGCCGCCTCCACCACCGGCTTCCGCGACGGCCTGCCGCTCGTGACCGGCGCGCAGATCGGCGATTCCGGCACCGGCCTGCATCTCGCACTCGGCATCGTCACCGCGCTCTATCAGCGCACCCAGACCGGCCAGGGCCAGCGCGTCACCGCCGCGATGCAGGACGGCGTGCTCAACCTCGCCCGCGTCAAGCTGCGCGACCAGCAGCGCCTCGCCCACGGCCCGCTCAAGGAATACAGCCAGTACGGCGAAGGCATTCCGTTCGGCGACGCCGTGCCGCGCGCCGGCAACGATTCCGGCGGCGGCCAGCCCGGCCGCATCCTGAAGTGCAAGGGCTGGGAGACCGATCCCAACGCCTACATCTACTTCATCACCCAGGCCCCGGTCTGGGAGAAGATCTGCGACGTGATCGGCGAGCCGACCTGGAAGACCGATCCGAACTACGCCAAACCGCCGGCCCGGCTGTCGCGCCTGAACGAGATTTTTGCGCGCATCGAGCAGTGGACGATGACGAAGACGAAGTTCGAGGCGATGGAAATCCTCAACAAGGACGACATCCCCTGCGGTCCGATCCTGTCGATGAAGGAGATCGCGGAAGACCAGTCGCTGCGCGCCACCGGCACCGTGGTCGAGGTCGACCATCCCACGCGCGGCAAGTACATTTCGGTCGGCAACCCGATCAAGCTGTCGGATTCCCCGAGTGAGGTGACGCGCTCGCCGCTGCTCGGCGAGCACACCGACGAGATCCTGCGCCAGGTGCTCGGCTTCAGCGATCACCAGGTCGCCGAGATCCACAAGTCGGGCGCCCTCGACCCGCCGCAGAAGCAGGCGGCAGAGTAACCCCGTTCCGTCTACCGCCAGACGTGGCAAGGCCGCCGATTTCGGCGGCCTTTTTGCATCTTTATGCCTGAAACGACCCCGTTAAGGAAATATTATGTTGCGATGCAAAAGGATATTTGCTGCCATGCAAACAAATCAATTGTATCTGGCATCTGGTATACATAAATTCTCTTTCGAAACGGGGACAGCAATCCGGCTGCTCCCAGGAAAGGGAACCCACAATGCCCAAGACCGCCGCCATCGCGCTCGCGCCCTCCAGCTCGCTGTTCAGCCGCCTGCTCGCCACCATCGACCGTCTTCTGCTCGCCTACGCGGAGATGACGATCAAGAACGGCGACGTGCCGCGCTTCGGCCTCTGAGCCCGATCGAATCCACGGCAAGGCGGCGCTTCCTCCCGCCGCCTGTCGAAACCTCGATGGCCCCGCTTTGTCGGGGCCATTCTTTTTTGCGCGTTTGTCGACGTGGGACGGGCGTGTGGGCAAGCTGCGGCAAATGCGCACGGCCAGCAGGCTGACGCTTGAAGGTTGGCATATTGAATACAACAATGGCCGATCAGCGCTCGCTCCATCCAGAAGCGCGTCGGGAGGTCTTATGACGGACATGGTTCAGGCAACATCGCCCACAGCCGCGCGCGTGAGTGACGCTTATCGCTGGGGTCAACTTGGGGTTGGCGTAGCCGCAATGGTGATGATCGCCAATTATCAATATGGATGGACCTTCTTCGTCCCCGACATCCAGAAGGCCTTCGGCTGGGACCGCGCCTCGATCCAGTGGGCCTTCACCCTGTTCGTGCTGTTCGAGACCTGGCTCGTGCCGGTCGAGGGCTGGTTCGTCGACAAGTACGGTCCCCGCCTCGTCGTGCTCGTGGGCGGCATTCTCTGCGCCGTCGGCTGGGCGATCAACGCCAAGGCCACCACGCTCAACGGATACTATCTCGGCATGATCGTCGCCGGCATCGGCGCGGGCGGCGTCTACGGCACGTGCGTCGGCAATGCGCTGAAATGGTTTCCCGACAAGCGCGGGCTGGCGGCCGGCATCACCGCGGCCGGCTTCGGCGCGGGCTCGGCGCTCACCGTTGCTCCGATCCAGGCCATGATCCGCGACTCCGGCTTCCAGACCACCTTCCTCTATTTCGGTCTCGGCCAGGGCATCATCATCGTGATCCTCGCCTTCCTGCTGCTCGCGCCGAAGGCCGGCCAGGTGCCGGCGGCGGTGCAGAGCCTCAACGTCATCCAGAGCCGGCGCAACTACCAGCCGACCGAGGTGATCCGCGAGCCGATCTTCTGGCTGATGTATTTCATGTTCGTCATCGTCGGCGCCGGCGGCTTGATGGTGACGGCCAATCTGAAGCCGATCGGCG
This sequence comes from Bradyrhizobium sp., assembly GCF_028868675.1. Classification (GTDB taxonomy): domain Bacteria; phylum Pseudomonadota; class Alphaproteobacteria; order Rhizobiales; family Xanthobacteraceae; genus Bradyrhizobium. Next base: position 7,484 of record NZ_JAGWUA010000074.1, on the reverse strand, counting down.
TGGACTGGAAGGTCGACGCCGTTCCGGTGACGCTGATCGGGATGACGCTGACCGCGGTGACGTTCGCCGCCACCATCGACCGTGTGCTCAACGGCCTGACCCGGCCGTTCTTCGGTTGGGTCTCGGACATGATCGGCCGCGAGAACACCATGTTCCTCGCCTTCGGCATGGAGGGCATCGGCATCTGGCTGCTCTACATGTTCGGCCACAGCCCGGTCTGGTTCGTGATCCTGTCGGGCTTCGTCTTCTTCGCCTGGGGCGAGATCTATTCGCTGTTCCCCTCGACCTGCACCGACACCTTCGGTGCGAAATTCGCGACCACCAATGCGGGCCTGCTCTACACCGCGAAGGGCACCGCGGCACTCCTTGTTCCCCTCGCAAACTATGTGCAGCAGACCTCGGGCCATTGGGACAACGTGTTCATCATCGCCGCCGGCGCCAACATCCTGGCCTCGCTGCTTGCGATCGCGGTGCTGAAGCCCTGGCGCAAGGTGGTGATCGCACGCGCTTCGGCGACCTGACGCGCGCGCGCGCGCCACACGCGCTTCCCGCCGCCAAAAACGACGCCCGACCTCGATGGGGCCGGGCGTTTTCGTTGCCGGTTCGACCGCCGGCGGGTTGGCGGCCCCTACCAAGGTGGGGCCGCCTTTGCTGCGCTGCATCTCAAAATCTGGCTTGCTTCTTGGAATATAATATACCAACCTCCGCCCGGCGCTTGCGACGATAAGTCACAATAATTGCGACACTAAGTCACAATCACGCAGTTGGGAGGATTCATGGCTGTCAGTACGAATGCGGCGTCGCCGACCGGCGGCTTTCGTTGGGTTCAACTGATCATCGGTGTCGCCTGCATGGCGATGATCGCGAACCTGCAATATGGCTGGACCTACTTCGTCGGCCCGATGGCCAAGGCCCATTCGTGGGACGTCGGCAGCATCCAGGTCGCCTTCAGCATCTTCGTCGCGCTCGAGACATGGCTCACGCCGGTCGAGGGCTGGATCGTGGATTCGCTCGGGCCCCAGCGCGGACCGAAGCTGATGGTCGCTGTCGGCGGTATCTGCGTCGCAATCGGCTGGCTGATCAACGCCAAGGCCAACTCGCTCGAGATGCTCTATGTCGGCGCGGTGGTGTCCGGCATCGGCGCCGGCGGCATCTATGCGACCTGCGTCGGTAACGCCGTGAAATGGTTCCCCGACCGCCGCGGTCTCGCCGTCGGCTTCACCGCGGCGGGCTTCGGCGCCGGCGCGGCCGTCACCGTGATTCCGATCCAGAAGATGATCGCGTCGATCGGCTATGCCGACACCTTCTTCTGGTTCGCACTCGGGCAAGGCGCCGTCATCTTCGTGCTGGCTTGGCTGCTGCGCTCGCCGGAGCCCGGCGAGGTGCCGAGCGCATCGCAGGTCAAGGTGCTGCAATCCAAGCACTCGAGCACGCCCGGCCAGATGCTGGCTTCGCCGGTGTTCTGGCTGCTCTACCTGATGTTCGTGCTGGTGTCGGCGAGCGGCCTGATGGTGGCGGCGCAGATCGCGCTGATCGCCAAAGACTACGGCGTGGCGCAGACCGTCGTGCTGTTCGGCGCCACCACGCTGATCGTGTCGGGCGTGATCGACAACCTCGCCAATGGCAGCGCGCGGCCGTTCTTCGGCTGGGTGTCCGACCAGATCGGGCGCGAATACACCATGGCGATCGCGTTCACGGCGGGCGGCCTCGCCTACTGGCTGCTCGGCACCGCCGGCACGACGCCCTGGACCTTCGTCATCTGCGCGGCGCTGATCTTCTTCACCTGGGGCGAGATCTTCAGCCTGTTCCCGTCGACCTGCACCGACATGTTCGGTCCGAAATACGCGACGACGAACACCAGCCTGCTCTACACCGCAAAAGGCCTCTCGGCCTTCGTCGTGCCGCTCGCCAACGTGCTGAAGTCCTACACGGGCGGATGGCATTCGGTGTTCGCGGTCGCCGCGATCATGAACTTCGTGGTGGTCGGCCTTGCCCTGTTCGTGGTGCGGCCGATGCGACTGTCGATCAGCGCGGCGCAGGAGCAGGAACGCGTCGTCGGCCAACCGGCGGAGTGAGGCCGCGCGTGAGTTGAAAGCGAAAGAAAGGGGCGCACCGCGGTGCGCCCTTTTTTTGTCTCGCCGCCATGAAGTTTCTTTCAGAAGCGTCAGGTAGGCTGACGCATAATTTCGCGTGAAACTCCGACAGAGCGTTTGACAATTGGCATAATGTATACCAATCTTTTTCTAACTTAAGGGAAGACGCTCACCCTCACCATAGGAGGTAGCAATGCTGGTCGGAGACATCCTGCGCAAGAAGACGTCGCGTGTCGTCACGGTGCGAATGAACGAAACGGTGGGTATCGCCGCCAAGCTGATGCGCACCAGCAATATCAGCGCGCTCGTCGTGAAGGACGTGGTGCGGACCGAAGGCAACACCGCGGCCGGCATGTTCACCGAGCGCGACGTGGTCCGCGCCATCGCCGAGCACGGCGCCGCCGGCGTCAACCTGAAGGTCTCGCAGCTCATCTCGGTGCAGCACCTCGTGTCCTGCACCTCCGCCGACACGCTGGAGCACGTGCGGCATCTGATGAACCGCCATCACATCCGCCATCTGCCCGTCATCGACGACTACAGCCTGTTGGGCGTCATCAGCATGCGCGACGTCGCCGCTGCCTTCGACGAGGCCGGCGCGAGGACGCCGCAGGCGGCCTGAGGCTTCATCCAGCTCTGCGGCGGCCAGCGTCTAATCCCCGAACACGATGACCCCACGCAGATTCCTGCCTGCATCGAGATCGGCGTAGCCGCGATTGACGTCGGCGAGACCGTAGCGGCGCGTGATTAGCTCGCCGAGCTTGAGCGCGCCGTCGCGGTAGAGCGACAGCAGCTCCGGGATTTGCAGCCGCGGACTCATGAAGCCGTACACCGCGCCCATGATCGCCTTCTGGGTCACGAACAACTCGAGCGGTGGGATCCTGATCTCGGTCACGCTGTCGGGGGTGAGCGCGGTGACCACGACGTTGCCGGCCTTGGCGGTGGCGCGGAACGCCGGCAGCAGCGTCTCCGGCGGATCGATGCAGACGAAGGCGTGGTCGACGCCGACGCCGTCGGTCATCTCCAGCACGGCGCGCGTGAGCGCCTCGCCGCGCGCCAGCGTGCCGTGGGTGGCGCCGAAATCGCGCGCCCAGTCGAGCTTGGCCTGCACGATGTCGGCCGCGATGATCTTCGCCGCGCCGCAGAGCCGCGCACCCTGCACCACGTTCATGCCGTCGCCGCCGCAGCCCACGACCAGCACGCTGTCGCCCGGCTTGACGCGGGCGCGGTGGCGCGCGGCGCCCACGCCCGCCGGCACCCCGCAGGCGACGAGGGCTGCGAGATCGAGCGGAATGTCCTTGTCGATCGCGATGGCGGAGGCCTGGTCGACTACCGCATGTTCGGCGAACGCGCCGATCATGCAGAACGCGCCGACCGGCTGCCCCTCGCCGTCATGCCGCCGGTAGGTGCCGTCGAGCTGCGGCCCCTGCGTGATGCGCGGCCCCTCGGCGCAGAGGTGATGCAGGCCCTTCGTGCACCAGCGGCAGCGCCCGCAGCCGGGAATGAAGGTGAGCACGACGTGGTCGCCGCGCCTGATGCCGGCGACCCCCGCGCCGACCTCTTCGACGACGCCGGCGCCCTCATGGCCGAGCACCATCGGCCGCATCGCCACGCGCCGCTCCCCGCGCATGACGTGGTAGTCCGTCCGGCACAGGCCGGCCGCGACCAGGCGGACCAGCAATTCGGTGTCCTTCGGCGGATCGAGCGTGATCCGCTCGACGGATAGTGGCGAGCCGACGTCACGGAAGACTGCGGAAAGGGTCTGCATGTCGTCATCATGCAACGAGCCGGCGGGAACAATCAATGCAGCCGAGGTGACACCCGATCGGCGCTTGGCGCGATCGTGACCCGTTCCTCCAACATGTCCCATGACCGCCGCACTGTCGTCGCATTCCGACGCCCATGTGGATGAGGAGCCTGGGGAGCGCGCGGCGGACGATTGCCGTGTTTGGTCTAGCCTCAAAGGGGAACTGCCTTGAAGAAGTTCGTGATCGCCGCGGGTGCAACGCTCGCCTGGATGACTGCCGCCGGTGCCGCCGATCTTCCGCGCCGACAGCCCGTCTATCAGCAGGCCTCGGTCGGCAAGATGCCGATTGGCAAGACCCCCATCGGGAAGAGCCCGATCGGCAAGGCCCCGATCGGCAAGGCGCCCATCGCGTCGCGCTACTAGTCCGCGGCGCTCAGTCGGCTAGCCGCCCTTGTCGTCGGCAATAGAGGACCAGGCGTGACCAACGGACTCGGAGCATGGGGACTGCGCGCGGGATCTGCGCTCGCCGTCCTGCTCTTCTGCATGATCCAACCAGCTTCGGCAGGCGAGGCGCACAAGCGCCTCGCGGACGCGCATGCGCTCGTCTCCACCGACGCGTCCGTTTCGTCGAGACCGGCGCCACCGTCGACGCGAAGGCCGGCGTCGAGTTCGGCGAAGGGCCCATACTACGTCGATTTCAGAGCCAGGACGGCGGCGAGCTGGGGACATGCGTTCGTCTGGTATGGAAAGACCAGCGAACGAGCCGTCGAAGTCGCGGGCTTGACGCCTGCGGGCGATACGCTGGCCTACGTGCTCGGCCATCTGACGTGGGTCCCGTCCGAGACCGGGGCGAGCTATGGCGATCTTGATCCGGAATATCTGACGGCCAGCTACCGGGTCTACCTGAACGAACCCGACGCCAGGAGGGTCTTCGCCTACATCAAGCAGTTGCAGGCGAGTTCACCGGTCTGGAACGCGGAGACGACCAACTGCACGGGATTCATCGGCAACATCGCAGGCTTCATGGGACTGAAGGTTCCGCCGCGCTGGCAGCGTCCCGAAAACTTCGTCAACAGCCTCAAGCAAATGAATGGCGCACGCCGGATGGTCCAACTGTCCCCGGAGCAATAGCCTCAGGACTGGTTGGGCTCGTGCCGGCGGCGACAATTGTCCGCCGCACGGAAACACCGCCGGCCCCTCGCAGGATCGCCCTGCCCGCATCGCGCCCGGCACGGATAGACTTTTGCCAGCCCCAACGGCATCTTGGCGTTCGAAAACGCAGTGCCGCGCGAATGGATCGCGGGCCGGGGAAACGCAGGGAATCATCATGCTGAAGACACGCTTCACCGAGCTGGTCGGCGTCGCGCATCCGATCGTTCAGGGTGGCATGCAATGGGTCGGGCGCGCCGAACTGGTCGCGGCCGTCGCCAATGCCGGCGCGCTCGGCTTCATCACCGCGCTGACCCAGCCGACGCCGGAGGATTTGCGCAAGGAGATCGCGCGCTGCCGCGACCTCACCGACAAGCCGTTCGGCGTCAACCTCACCATTTTGCCCGCGATCAAGCCGCCGCCCTACGCGGAATACCGCGCCGCCATCATCGAGAGCGGCATCAAGGTGGTCGAGACCGCCGGCAACAAGCCGCAGGAGCACGTCGACGAGTTCAAGAAGCACGGCGTCAAGGTCGTGCACAAATGCACCAGCGTCCGCCACGCGCTCTCGGCCGAACGCATGGGGGTCGACGCGATCTCGATCGACGGCTTCGAATGCGCCGGCCACCCCGGCGAGGACGACACCCCCGGCCTGATCCTGATCCCGGCGGCAGCCAACAAGGTCAAGATCCCGATGATCGCCTCCGGCGGCTTTGCCGACGGGCGGGGCCTCGTGGCGGCGCTGGCGCTCGGCGCCGAGGGCATCAACATGGGCACCCGCTTCATGGCGACCAAGGAGAGCCCGATCCACCAGCTCATCAAGGAGAAGATCGTCGCCAATGACGAGCGCGAGACCGAGCTGATCTTCCGCACCATGCGCAACACCTCCCGGGTTGCGAGGAACGCGATCTCGACCAAGGTCGTCGCCATGGAGAAGGAGGGCGCCAAGTTCGAGGACATCCGCGAGCTCGTCGCCGGCGCCCGCGGCAAGATGGTCTACGCCACCGGCGATTCCGACGAAGGCATCTGGTCGGCCGGCCAGGTGCAGGGCCTGATCCAGGACATCCCGAGCTGCGCCGAGCTCATCTTCCGCATCGTGCGCGAGGCCGAAAGCATCATTCGCAGCCGGCTCGAAGGAATGATCGTTCAGCCGCAGCGCGAAGCCGCGGAATAGAAGCTGCAAGCATGGGAGGTGACACATGAAGGCCTACGTCTATGGCCCTAATGGCGCGGCGATTTCCGACGTCGCTCAACCGACGCCTCAGGGCACGCAGGTCCTCGTCCGCGTGCGCGCCTGTGCGCTGAACCGGGCCGATACCGGCATGCGCAGGGGTCACGCCCATGGCGCGGCCGGCGGCCTTGGTACCGTGCTCGGCATGGAATGGGCGGGCGAGGTCGCAGGCCTCGGACCGGACGCGAAGGGCGTGAAGATCGGCGACCGCATCATGGGCTCCGGTGCTGCCGCCTTCGCCGAGTATACGCTGGCCGATCACGGCCGGCTGTTCCGCGCGCCCTCGAACATGAATTTCGAGGAGGCGGCCACCCTCCCCGTCGCGCTCGCCACCATGCACAACGCCGTCGTCACGGTCGGCGCGCTGCAGCCGGGCCAGTCCGTCCTGATCCAGGGCGCAAGCTCCGGCGTCGGCCTGATGGGCATGCAGATCGCCAAGCTGAAAGGCGCAAAGCTCGTGATCGGCTCCTCGACCGACGCCCATCGCCGCGGCCGGCTGAAGGATTACGGCGCGGACCTCGCGATCGACTCCTCCGATCCCGGCTGGGTCGACCAGGTCCTGAAGGCGACCGGCGGCGACGGCGTCGACCTGATCGTCGACCAGGTCTCCGGCCCGGTCGCCAACCAGAACCTCGCCGCCACCCGCGTCAAGGGCCGCATCGTCAATGTCGGCCGGCTCGGCGGCACGCATGCCGACTTCAACTTCGACCTGCACGCGGCGCGCCGCATCAACTATGTCGGCGTCACCTTCCGCACCCGGACCATCGCGGAGATCCGCGAGATCTTCGAGGAGGTCAGGAAGGACGTCTGGGGCGCGGTGGAATCGCGAAAGCTGCAGCTTCCGATCGACCGGGTGTATTCCTTCGACCAGATCGATGCGGCCTTCGAGCACATGGAGGCCAACAAGCATCTCGGCAAGATCGTGGTGACGCTTTAAATCGGAACAATTCGCAAGAATTGCATTTCGCTGGGGACCGTACGGGCCTGCGCGGCTTTCATGTCGGGGGGTGGACTGCTAAACCCCCGCCCATGACCGCCCCCCCATCCAGCGAAAAGACCCGCGTCGCCGCGATCTCGGTGTTTGCCAGTGCCGGCATGGCCGCGGCCAAGTTCGCGATCGGCATCCTCATCGGCTCGCTGGCGCTGATCTCGGAGGCGCTGCACTCCTCCGTCGACGTGATCGCGACCATCATCACCTTGATGGTGGTGCGGGTCTCCGACCGCCCCGCCGACGAGGAGCATCATTACGGCCACGGCAAGCTCGAAA
>NZ_JAGWUA010000073.1 GCF_028868675.1 Bradyrhizobium sp. | reverse complement strand
CTTCCTCCGCCCCGGCTCAGCCGGCCAGTTGCGTAGCCCGGATGGAGCGAAGCATAATCCGGGATTCCCGAATCCGGCACGATCTGCCCCGGATTGCGCTTCGCTCCATCCGGGCTACGGGCTGCGTTGCGAGCGCGGCGAAGCAATCCAGAGTGCATCCGCGGGACAGACTGGATTGCTTGGTCGCTATCGCAATGACAGCTATTTCCCCTTCTCGCCCCTGCTGAGCAAGAATACCCCCTGCTCGCCGAACATGTTCCACACCCACCAGGGCAGGTTCAGCGGCACCGGGCGGCCGTAGAGATCGAGCGCGACCGCGCGCTCCATCTTGACGTTGATCTCGTCGCAGAGCTGCACGAAATCCTTGATGGTGCAGAAATGGATGTTGGCGGTGTCGTACCAGGTCGCCGGCAGGTTTTCGGTGCGCGGCATGTGACCGCCGATCAGGAGCTGCAGCCGCATCTTCCAGAAGCCGAAATTCGGGAACGACACGATGGCGCGGCGGCCGATGCGCAAGAGGTTCTCCAGCACGACTTTCGGCTGCCGCGTCGCCTGCAGGGTCTGCGACAGGATCACGTAGTCGAAGGCGTCGTCGGGATAGTTGACGAGGTCCGTGTCGGCGTCGCCCTGCACCACCGCGAGCCCCCTGGCGACGCAGCGGTTTACGCCCTCGCGCGACAATTCGATGCCGCGTCCGTCGATGCCGCGGCTCTCCAGCAATTGCAGCAGCTCGCCGTCGCCGCAGCCGACGTCGAGCACCCGCGAGCCGGGCTCGACCATGCTGGCGACCAGGAGATGGTCGGTGCGATATTTGCCGGTGCGATCGGGCGCGATGCCCGGCAGCGGCAGGGTCTGCTCCTGGACCGCCATGTCAGCCTCCGCTCTTCAGCCCGCGCGCACGGCCAGCCGATTGCAGGAAGGCGCGGGAGATGTCGAAGAATTCGGGAACGTCGAGCAGGAAGGCGTCGTGGCCGCGATCGGTCTCGATCTCGGCGAACGACACCCGCGCGCTCGAGGCATTGAGCGCATGGACCAGCGCGCGCGACTCCGAGGTCGGGAACAGCCAGTCGCTGGTGAAGGACACCACGCAGAAGCGGGTCTTGATGTCGACGAACGCCTTCGCCAGCACGCCGCCGTGATCGGCGGCGATGTCGAAATAGTCCATCGCGCGCGTCAGATAGAGGTAGCTGTTGGCATCGAACCGTTCGACGAAGGACGAGCCCTGGTAGCGCAGATAGCTCTCGACCTGGAAATCCGCGTCGAACGAGAACGTCGGCAGGTCGCGATCCTGCATGCGGCGGCCGAACTTGCGATGCAGCGCCGCGTCGGAGAGATAGGTGATGTGGCCCGCCATGCGCGCGACCGCGAGCCCGCGATGCGGATGCGAGGCCTGGTCGACGTAACGCCCGCCGCGCCAGTCCGGATCGGCCATGATGGCCTGGCGACCGAGCTCGTGGAACGCGATGTTCTGCGCCGAATGGCGCGTCGCGCAGGCGATCGGCAGCGCGGAGAACACGCGGCGCGGATAGGCGGCCGTCCACTGCAGCACCTGCATGCCGCCCATCGAGCCGCCGACCACGCAGAACAGCGTGTCGATGCCGAGGCGGTCGATCAGCATCGCCTGCGCGCGCACCATGTCGGGGATGGTGATGATCGGGAAATCCAGGCCCCAGACCTTGCCGGTCGCCGGATTGGTCGAGGCCGGCCCCGTCGAGCCCATGCAGCCGCCGATCACGTTGGAGCAGATGATGAAGTACTGGTTCGTATCGAGCGGCAGGCCCGGCCCCACCATGGTGTCCCACCAGCCGGGCTTGCCGGTGATCGGATGGGTGTTGAAGACGTGCTGGTCGCCGGTCAGCGCATGACAGACCAGGATGGCGTTGGAGCGATCGACATTGAGCGTGCCGTAGGTCTGGTAGGCGATCTGGAACGGGGAAAGATCGATGCCGCAATCGAGCGGCAGCGGCTGATCGGCGCCGAAATGCGCGACGAGCGAGCTCGGATGATCCGCCTCGTGCGAGCGCTCGTCCGCGATCGCGGGGCTCGGTACCGACTTGATGTCAACCATCTTGCCTGTCGCCTCGTTTTGCGAAGGGCAAGCCACCTTGCGAAGGCCATTCCACCGCGGGACTCAGGCCACAAAAAACCCGGCCTGAACAAAGGTTCGGCCGGGATCGAATACGTCCCCGGCCTGTTTAGCGAGTTGTTTAACGTGGCTGCAAGCCGGCCGGCTCAAATGACCACGGAACGGGCAAAAGTTACTGGCTTGAGCCGTTTTCGTCAAGCATGGGCCGCGATTAACCAAGCGAGGCCCTGCAAAGACAGCCGAATTGGGCGTCGTTTCTCTTTGCTTTCGGCGGCCATCCTGCCTAATCAGGGCGTTCAGCCCACTCACACGCCCCTAGCCGACATGTCCCAACGCCCCCCCGCGCCGCCATCGCTGCAGGAATTGCGCAAGGAGATCGATGCGATCGACGAGCAGGTGCATCGCCTGCTGATGCAGCGCGGCGACATCATCGACCGCCTGATCCAGGTGAAGCAGACCCAGGAGGTCGGCTCCGCGTTCCGCCCCGCCCGCGAGGCCGACATGATGCGCCGTTTGGTCGAGCGCCATCGCGGCATCCTGCCGCTCGACACGGTGGAGAGCATCTGGCGCGTCATCATCGCGACCTTCACCTATGTGCAGGCGCCGTTCGCCGTGCATGCGGACGTCTCGGTGAGCGAGCCAGCGATGCGCGATTCCGCGCGCTTCCATTTCGGCTTCACCGTGCCTTATGTCGCACATTTCAGCGCGCAGGCGGCAGTGGAGGCGGTGGCGAAGTCCAAGGGCGACCTGGCGCTGGTGTCGGCGACATCGAGCCGCACGCCGTGGTGGCTGACGCTGGAAACGCCGGGCGCGCCCAAGATCATCGCGCGGCTGCCCTTCGTCGAGCGCGCCGACCATCCGGCGGCGCTGCCGGTGTTCGTGGTCTCGCGCGTCGCCGACAGCGCCATGGTGACGGAGGTCGAGACCTGGAGCGTGCGCGTGGCGGGCTGGAACGCCGAAATCGCCCGCGCACTGTCGCCGCTCGCCGAGATCGTGGCGGTGCCGGATACCGCCTTCGACGGGGCGGCGCTGCTGATCTCCGTCACATCGGCCACCAGCCTCGACAAGATCAAGGCTGCCCTGATCGCAGCGGGGGCTTCGGTGCGCTCGACGGCCCTCGTCGGCAGCCACGCAACGCGCTATACGGTGCCCCAAACCGGGGCGAAATCGTAAGTCGCGAACCGCCTCCCGCAATCCGGAGAGTCCAAGATGTCCCGCCCCGTGCCGAATCCCGGCATTCTCGATATTGCGCCCTACACGCCCGGCAAGAGCCCGGTGCCGGAGCCGGGCCGCAAGGTGTTCAAGCTGTCGGCCAACGAGACGCCGTTCGGGCCCTCGCCCAAGGCGATCGAGGCCTACAAGCATGTGGCCGGCCATCTGGAGGACTATCCGGAGGGCACCTCGCGCGTGCTGCGCGAGGCGATCGGCCGCGCCTTCGGGCTCGATCCCGACCGCATCATCTGCGGCGCCGGCTCCGACGAAATCCTCAATTTGCTCGCCCACACCTATCTCGGCCAGGGCGACGAGGCGATCTCGACCGCCCATGGATTTCTGGTCTACCCGATCGCCACCATGGCGAACGGCGCCAGGAACGTCGTGGCGCCCGAGACCAACTTCACCGCCGACGTCGACGCCATCCTGAAGGCGGTGACGCCGCGGACCAAGCTCGTCTGGCTCGCCAACCCCAACAACCCGACCGGCACCTATCTGCCGTTCGACGAGGTCAAGCGGCTGCGCGCCGGCCTGCCGTCGCACGTGCTGCTGGTGCTGGACGCCGCCTATTCCGATTACGTCTCGCGCAACGACTACGAGATGGGCATCGAGCTGGTCGCCACCACGGAGAACACCGTGGTGACGCACACCTTCTCCAAGATCCATGGGCTGGCCGCGCTGCGCATCGGCTGGATGTTCGGGCCCGCACACATCGTCGACGCGGTCAATCGCATCCGCGGGCCCTTCAACGTCTCGACGCCGGCGATGTATGCCGCGGTCGCCGCAATCGAGGACACCGCGCACCAGCAGATGTCGAAGCAGTTCACCGAAACCTGGCGCAGCCGGCTGGCTGAGGAGATCGGCAAGCTCGGGCTCAAGGTGACGCCGAGCGTGGCGAATTTCGTGCTGATCCACTTTCCCACCGAGAAGGGCAAGACGTCGGACGAGGCCGACGCCTTCCTGACCAGGCGGGGACTGGTGCTGCGTGCGCTGAAGAATTATGGCCTGCCGCATTGCTTGCGCATGACCATCGGCACCGAGGAAGCCAATCGCCTCGTGATCGAGGGCCTGCGCGACTTCATGGGCGCGAAATGAACGCGGCGCCGCACTTCAGGCGCATCGCGCTGATCGGCTTCGGCCTGATCGGCGGCTCGATCGCGCGGGCGGCGAAGCTGCAGGGACTGGCGTCCGAAATCGTCACCACCGCGCGCTCCGAGAAGACGCGCGCCCGCGTCGCCGAGCTCGGCATCGTCGACCTGGTGGTCGCGACCAACGCGGAAGCCGTTGAAGATGCCGACCTCGTCATCCTCTGCATTCCCGTCGGCGCCTGCGGCGCGGTGGCCGAGGAGATCGCGCCGCATCTGAAGGCGGGCGCGATCGTCTCCGACGTCGGCTCGGTCAAGGGCTCGATCGTCAGGGACATGGCGCCGCACCTGCCTGACAACGTGCACTTCGTGCCGGCGCACCCGGTCGCCGGCACCGAACATTCCGGCCCCGATTCCGGCTTCGCCGAGCTCTTCATCAACCGCTGGTGCATCCTCACCCCGCCCGAGGGCGTGGACGCCGAGGCGGTCGAGCGGCTGCGCGCCTTCTGGGCGGCACTCGGCGCCAAGGTCGAGGTCATGACGCCCGACCATCACGACCTCGTGCTCGCGATCACCAGCCATCTGCCGCACCTGATCGCCTACACCATCGTCGGCACCGCCGACGAGCTCGGCCAGGTGACCTCGTCGGAGGTGATCAAGTTCTCCGCCGGCGGTTTTCGTGACTTCACGCGCATCGCGGCTTCCGATCCGACGATGTGGCGCGACGTGTTCCTCGCCAACAAGGACGCCGTGCTCGAGATGCTCGGCACCTTCAACGAGGACCTCTCGAAGCTCACCCGCGCGATCCGCCGCGGCGACGGCGAGGCACTGTTCGACCATTTCACCCGCACCCGCGCCATTCGCCGCGGCATCGTCGAGACCGGCCAGGATTCCGCCGCGCCCGATTTCGGCCGGCCGCATCCGCCGTTGGCGAAGCAGTAGCCTCGTCAGCGCTCGCTGCACCGGCGCTGACGAGCGTTTCCGGCCAGCCTACTGCTCGACGAATGCGCGATGCATCTGCTCGGTGATCGGCTGCAGCAGATAGCTCATCATGGTCCGGCTGCCGGTCTGCATGAAGATTTCGGCCGGCATGCCCGGCACGAGCTGGAGACCGCCCAGCCTGCGGCGCTCCTCATCGGGCAGCACGACCTGAACCGTGAAGTATGACGCACTCGTCTGCGGATCCCGGCTGGTATCGGCAGACACGAACGACACCTCGCCGGCGAGTTGCGGGGTCACGCGCTGGTTGAACGCTGAGAAGTGGACGAACGCCTTCTGGCCGGTGCGGACCTGATCGATGTCCTTGGGCTGCAATCTCGCCTCGACCAGCAAGGCGTCGGTATCGGGAACGATCTCCATGATCGTGTCGCCGGCGCGGATGACGCCCCCGATCGTGTGCGCGGCGAGCTGATGGACCACGCCCGATGTCGGGGCGCGGATTTCGATCCGGTCGAGCTGATCCCGCGCGGCCACGCCGCGCTCGACAAGCTCGGCCTCCTTGGCTTGGGTCTCGCCGAGCTCCTTGACCACGTCGGTGCGGAAGTCCTGGTCGAGCCGGACGATCTGGAGCTGCGCCTCGCCGATCTTGGATTTCGTCTCCGCGATCGCGGAGATCAGCTGGCCGCGCTCGCCCTCGATGCGCGCATTCTCCCGCTGCAGCGCCGTCAGGCGCGCCAGCGGCACGAGCCGCTTGTCGTAGAGCTCCTGCACGCCGGCGAGCTCGCCGGAGATCAGCTCGATCTGCTTGGCCTTCGAATCCACCTGGGCTTCCAGTCCCGAGATCTCTTCGGTGAGCTGTGCGATCCTGCTCTGCAGCAGGTCCTTCTGGTTCTTTCGCGCGCTGAAGCGCGCCTTGAACAACTGCTCCTCCGACGCCAGCAGGCTCCTGACATTGTCGTCGGTCGAACGCTGCGACAGCGCAGGGGCGACCTGCAACCGATCCAGGCCGTCGCGCTCGGCGACTAGCCGCGCGATCCGCGCGCGCAATTCGTCGAGCTGCTTGCTGATCATCTGAAGACCGGCCTGCGCCTGGGTCGCATTGAGCCGCACCAGCAAATCGCCGGCCGCCACGTGCGCACCGTTCGCCACCTTGATCTCGGCCACGATTCCGCCGGTCGGATGCTGGATGGCCTTCACGTTCGATTGCACGACCAGATTGCCGGGTACCACCACGGCGCCGGCGAGCGGCATCAATGTCAGCCAGCCGCCGCCCAGCACTGCCGCGATCAGCAGGACCCGCAGTCCGGTCCGCAGCTCTTCGCGATACGACCGGCCGGCCTGCAGCTTTAAGGCATCGGCGGCATCGCCCTCACCTTCGACAATGTCGTGGCCGAGCAGGAAGCCTGCCCCGGCCTTCACATGCGCGCTGCAGACTTGCACGAGTCGTCCGAGCGGAGCCTTCGGCGCCGCCGGTCCCGCAGGCTTTGAGGGTCGGCCAGCGGGATCGGATGCCGGCGGCTTGGCGGCCGTTTCGTCGATCTTGGGAGCCGGCGTCGACAAATCCATCGCCAACGGATGGTCCGGCACGATGCTGGCGCTGGTACGCCGGGGCAGCGATTCCTGGTTCGACGTTCCGTCCGACCGACCGTTCCCGGTCTCGGCCTGTGACGCCGTCCCGAAGCCGAATGGCCCGAGGCAGACATCGATGACACGACCCATCGTGCTCTTTGGCCGCCGTTTGGGCCGCGTGGCCGGCGGACGTCGACCGCGCCGCGAGGTGCCCGCCGGCGGACGGTGGGCAGGATTCGGCCGCTGCGCCTCGCTCCGGATCTCTGCTTCAAAGGCGTGCCGCAGCCGCTGCAACTCGGCGATCAGGGCCTCGCCTTGCGGGCCAAACCCGCCGTCCTGGGCATCCGCCCCGGCGTGCCGCGCAAACGCGTCGAGATAACGCCCATCCTGTTCGGACCGCATCGCTAGATTCCCCCCGCGACTTCGGCGAGCCGCGCCGAACCTCCATCCGACGCCACCGCAGGCTTCTTCGTCGACGTGCTCCGTGGCGCCGGCGCGACCTGGCCGCCGGCCGTGCGAATGCGCGCGAATATCTCCTCACATGAGCCGAATGCGATCGCCTTCCCCTCATAGAGAATCATCGCCATGTTCAACGCGGCGAGCGCGCTGGGCCGATGCGAGATCACGATGACGATCGCGTTCTGGCGACGCAGCGTCATGATGGCGCGACACAGCGCGTTTTCGCCGTCCGCGTCCAGGTTGGCATTCGGCTCGTCGAGCACGACGAGAAAGGGATCGCCGAACACGGCGCGCGCCAGGCCGATCCGCTGGCGCTGGCCGGCCGACAAGGTCAAGCCGCCCTGACCGATTCTCGTCGAATAGCCGTCCGGAAGACGCAGGATGATCTCGTGCACGCCCGCGACGCGGGCGGCCTTCATGATCGCTTCCGACGTAGCGGTCTCGTCGAAGCGGCAGATGTTCTCGGCAACGGTTCCCTCGAACAGAGCGACATCCTGAGGCAGGTAGCCGATGTGGCGTCCAAGTTCCTCGCTGCGCCACTGATCGAGTGCGGCGCCGTCGAGCCGCACGACGCCCCGGACCGTCGGCCAGATCCCGACCAGCGCCTTTGACAGCGTTGTCTTGCCCGATGCGCTGGCACCGAGCAGCGCCAGCCCCATGCCCGCCTTCAGCGCGAACGACACGTTCGAGACGATCGGCAGGTCGGACCCGGGAGCCGCAACCGCCAGGTCCTGCACCAGGAGGTCGCGGCCTGGACGCGGCAGCGCCACCCGCGGCGGCGCCGGCCGCGCGGTCGCCTTGCAGATCTCGCGCAGCCGCGCAACGCCCTCACGCGCGGCGACGAGCTGCTTCCAGCTGCCGAGCGCGATCTCGACCGGCGCGAGCGCCCGGCCCATCATGATCGAGGACGCGATCATGATGCCTCCCGATGCCCTGTCCGCGACCACCAGATAGGCGCCGAGACCGAGCATTCCCGACTGCAGAACGTAGCGCAGCAGCTTCGCCCCCGAGCCGAGATTGGCGTAGAGATCGGTCGCCCGGATATTTTCGCGCAGGTACCGCTCATTGGCCCGCGACCAGCGCGCCGCAAAGCGATCAATCATCCCGAGCGCCCAGATCACCTCGGCGTTGCGCTGGGTCGCATCCGCCAGCACCTGCCGCCTCGCGCTGGACTCCATCGCGGCCTTCGCCGCTCCGCGCGACATGCGCTCGGTGAACAACGTCATGGCAATGATGGCGACGGTCCCGAGCAACGCGGTCATGCCGATGGCGGGATGAAACAGGAAGAGCGCGATCAGAAAGATCGGAATCCACGGCATATCCAGAAACGCCGTCGGCCCCATCCCGGACAAGAAGGCGCGAATCTGGTCGAGGTCGCGCAATGGCTGCTGCAACAGCAGCGGCTTCACGCCGCGGAGCGGCAAGGTCGCGAGCGCGACGTGAATGGACTCCTGCAGGCCCACATCGAAGAGGGTCGCGACGCGACACAGCATGCGCGTGCGCAGCGCATCGAAGTACCCCTGCATGAGATATGCGAGCAGGACCATCAGCGAGAGACCGAGCAGAGTCGCGACGTTGCGGCTCGGAATGACTCGATCATAGACTTGCAGCATATAGAGAGAACCCGCGAGCATCAGCACGTTGACGACCCCGCTGAACGCGGCGATGCCGACCATCCGCCTGGCGGCTTCGCGCAGACCGCGCATCACGGAGTCATCGAGCGCCGGTGCAGCCGGCGAGTTCTTCGTGTCGAGTGAAGCGGCTATCCGGAAGCGATCATGATGGACGCTCATTCCTTGGCACCCCCCCGGTGTCGGAAAACATCGATGATTGCTTGACAGCCGATGCCGACCATTTTCCGGCGACAATTGGACGAGGAACGATTTCATCGCCGCGGCTGCCGTGAAGTTGCATGACGACTCGCCGTCGCCCAACGCTTCAGCAGGACGGCGAGCAGGCGCTCGTCGCTTGAGACTCCGATGGTTTTCCGCCGACAACGGGGGACGATGCCTCTCGACGATGCATGCATGCGTCATAGATTCGTCCGTCAATCACCTTGCTTCCGCACGCATTGGTCGCGTTGTCGGCTGAATGCGGACACGATGTTTAATGAGATTTTTTCGCAAGCGCATCCGATCCGCGCGGATCGACATCAACGTCCACAAGCTCATCAGGGGGGACATCAAATGGCTCGCTTTGCGAACGATGCACATCACCGGCACATCCACCAGGCCAATCATCAAGTCGCGGATCCGACTCCAGCGGCTCCGGATACACCCGCAGCTCCGACGCCCGTTTCTCCCGCTCCGTCAGCGCCTTCTGCGGCGGCCGACGCGCCTGTCTTCTCCGACCTTGGCGCGACGTTCAACGATGCGACGCGGGCGCTGGTGGGCGGACTGTGGCAGAACGTGGTGGAGGAAGGCGGCCAGGGCCACGGCAGCATCGTCAGGTACACGAACGATCTCACCGCGGTTCAAAACGGCCTGACGACGGAGATCAACGCCGGCCAGTTTGCCGGTGACGCGCTCACGCATGTGCAGACGATCTTGTCGGACATCTCCACCGCACTGACGGCCGCCGGCGCCTCGGTGAACGGCGGCGGGTCGTTTGGCAGCGTCGCGGCGGCCGAAGCCGCCTTGCGGTCCAGCCATCTCGATATCCTCAACGTCGTCAACAACGATCCGGCGCTGTCGGCACTCGCAACCCAGAACGGCGCCAGCGGGTTCATGCAGGCGCCATCCACCCTTCCCGATGGCGTCACGGCCAGCAACGCCCCGCACGCCAATCTCGCCGAGATCGGCGCCATCTTCAACGATGCGGCGAACCGCATTCTCGGCGGAGTCAACGCCGACAACAAGGGCGTCATCACCGACGACGTCAATGCCGTGATCGCCGACATGCAGGCGCTGACAAAGGCCAATCCCACGCTGTTCGGCGGCCTCACGGGGATCCACGCGGACACCGTCATCCGCCAGCTCGAGCTCGAGAAGACCTACATCAACGACGCCGGCATCAGCCCGGACGCGGGACGCGCCAGCAACGACAACATTCTCGACATCATCGACATCATTCAGGGCGACACCAATCTCGCCAACATGGCCAACCAGGGCGGCGTCTCCGGCTTCAATCCGTTTCCCGACGCGCTGAATCCGACCCCCAAATATCTCGATAACACCGCGCAGACACAGTTCTGGGCGAATTTCATTGCCCAGTCCAACTCCCTGGGACAGCAGGCGATGGAGCTTGTCGGCAGCCACGATGCAAAGGCGATCGCCGCGCTGATCGGCGACCTGAAGACGTTTGAGACCAACGCCACCAACTTCGATGCCTCCCAGGGCGGCATCTTCGAGGCGCGGTTCGACAACGAGCTTTTCGGCCAAACCAGCACGCTGGGGGCCGAGGTGTCCGCAATGATCAAGGGGCTGAAGACCGCCAACGCTTCGCTGGTGGCCGCCGCGGCCGACGAAATGCACGCGAATGCTGCCGACGTCGGCGGCAACAATATCCCGGTCACGGGCGGCACCTACAAGCCGGATGCACTGACGATCGTCGACGCCTTGTCGACGGCTGTCGCGCCCGCGACATCAACGACATCCACGCCCGTCGCAAGTGCCGGGACGGCCAATCAGACCGCGACCGACCCGACTTCGCACGCGTCGCATTCGCCGGTCGCAGATATGGCACACCACTTCCATCACATGTGGGGATAGTCCGAACATGGCTCCGGCGCCGGAATTTCGGCGCGCCGGAGCGGGATCGGCTGATCAGGCCAGCGTGGGGACGCTGTGACCAGCCGGCAGTCGCGGAGGGGGAGCCGCAGGAGGAGAGAGCTTCCGCTCGCCTCGAAAGGCGATGCAACAGGTGGGGACGACAAGCTTGCGTACCAGTTCAAACACGTCGTTGCGCAAGGTGGCGCGCGACGCAGGAAATTCCCGTGAGAGCCGGACCCTGGACCGCTCCGGGACCGGTGTCGGCATCGACCTCGGCTTCGGCCTCATTGACCGGAGCACGCTGCAGTGAGACGCCGCAAGACCGACTATGCGACCGTCATTCTGCACTGGATCGCCGTCGCTGCGATCGGCGTTGAGCTCTTCACGGGGCTGCGCATCGCAACCGAGGCGCGGGACCGCTTGTGGCTCAATCTGCTCGATGCCGTGCTGCCGAGCAGCCACGTCTGGGTGCAACATCTGCAGGCAGCCGCGGTGCTGATCGCGGTTGGGAGCGCCTATGCGATCTATCTGGTCAAATCCGGCCTGACCCGGCGCGTCGCGCTGGATGAGAGCCGACTGCGCGGTCTGTTCGGCCGCAAACAGGCGAGACTGGGCGCGATCGGCGCGATTCTGACCTGGGGGCTGTTCGCGACGATTCTGGCGCTGATCGCGAGTGGCGGCTTGCTTTATCTCGGAATCCTCGCCGGGCACGATACTGCGACCGTGCATTGGTACGCGACATGGCTGGTGTTGGCCTTCGCAGGCCTTCACGTCCTCGCGCACTACCAAATCGGCGGCACGTCGCAGCTGTTTCGCATCGTCCGTCCGCAGAGCCTGCCGGGCCCGGCGCCCAGACTCGATGCCGTCGAGTTGCTGACCCTACTGGTCGAACAGTCGGAGCAGATGGCACAGGCGGCGCACCCCGATCGCAAACGCGACAACCGCATGCCGTTGCAGCCGGCGCAGCCGTCTAGCGCTGCGCGACGCAGGCCGCGGGACGTGACCCTGCAATCCAACCCGTTCGTCGTCGCACTCGCCGTGGCGATCGCCTTCACGTCGGTGGTCGTTGCGGCGGACTGGCTGACCGTCGATACGCTCAGGATTCACCATATCGCGAGCGAGCGCGCGCCCGCGCTCGACGGCGACACCTCCGATCCGATCTGGCGGAACGTCAAACCGTTCGCGCTCGTGACCAATCAGGGAGACAATTTCGACGGCAAGGGGGAGTCTCGCGTCGAAATCCGCGCGGTTCACGACGGCACATGGGCCTATTTCCTGTTTGTCTGGCAGGATCCGACGCGTTCCCTGAAGCAACTACCGCTGATCAAGCGCGACGACGGATGGCACCTGCTGCACGATGGCTACGAGGCCGGGGACGAACATGCCTTCAACGAGGACAAATTTTCCGTCTTGCTGACGACCCTGGATGTGACGCTCGCCGGCGACCGAACCTTCCATGCCGGCTCGCATCCCGTAGCTGACGCACCGCCGGCGATGAACGGCCGCGGCCTCCATTTCACGATGGCCGAAGGCATCTATGCCGACGTCTGGCAATGGAAGGCCACGAGCACCGATCCGGCGGGCTGGATGGACGATGCGCATTTCGGTCCGCCGCTCGCGCCGACGCCCATGCAGGTGGCGAACCGCGTCCCTTATCGCGGAGGCTTCGCGCCCGACCCCGGGACGGCCAACTATTCGGACAATTTCGTCGCCGATGCGACGTCGGCCGGCGGTCTCGTCAGACCACGGCGGCTGCCGAAGGATCCCGCGGCCATGAGAGCCGCCATGGGCAGCGTTGCACCCGATCCCGATCTCGGCGAAAGCGACGGCGCACGCTGGTTCATGACGGACGCCGAATCGACGCCATATTCGGTCGAGGCGGATCGCGACATCCCCGTCGGATCCGTCGTTCCGGGCGTCATCATCGCCGGCGAAGTCTCGGGCGATCGCGCCGACATCAGATGCGCGGCCCGCTGGGCGGCCGGCCACTGGGCGCTCGAAGTCGCGCGGCGGCTCGATACCGGGAGCCAGTACGACATCCCGATCAGGACGGGCATCTTCATGCGCGTCGCCGCCTTCGACCACAGCCAGATCGGGCACACCCGCCACGTACGGCCGATCCGCCTCGAGGTAGAGTGATGCATAGAACCTGCAAAGTAACGCTCAACCGCGAGACCTTCTTCGCAAATCGCGGCGACCTGCTGCTCGACCGCGCGATGATGAGCGGCGTCGAACTGCCGCACGATTGCCGGAGCGGCGCCTGCGGAACCTGCCGCGTGCGTCTGGTCGCGGGCAAGGTCTTCGGCGGGACCGAGCACGACAGCGACATGATCTATGCCTGTCAGGCCCGGGTCGTCTCGGACATCGAGGTCGTCACCGAGCCGGTGCCCGATCCTGTTTCGATGCGATCGCGCGTGGCCGAGGTCGCGCGCCTTGCGCCCGACGTGGTGCGACTGGTCCTCGAGGTCCCCAAGCCGCTCCGCTATCTTCCGGGCCAGTATTGCAAACTGCAGTTCCGCGGCTTTCCCGCCCGGTCCTACAGCCCGACCTTTCCGCTGGAAGGCTCGCCGAAAGCCGGTCTGTTGCATTTCCACGTTCGCAAGCTTTCCGGCGGGATCGTCTCTTCGGCGCTGGGCAACGGGATCCTCGCCGGTCACCGCGTCAAGATCACCGGTCCCCTGGGCAGCGCCTTCTTCCGACCGAACCATTCCGGCAAGATCGTGCTGGTTTCGAGCGGCACCGGCTTTGCCCCGATGTGGTCGATTGCAGTTGCCGCCCTCCAGGAGCAACCGCATCGCAAGCTGCTCTTCGTGGTCGCGGCACGATGTCTCCGTTCATTCTACATGTATGGGGCCTTGTGCCGCCTGGCGCGCTTCCCCAACGTCGTGATCATCCCGGTCGTGTCCGAGCCGCAGCGCGCGTCCACGGCCATTCGAAACGGGCGCCCCACCGACTACCTCGCCGGCCTTTCGCCCGACGATGTCGTTTACGCCAGCGGCGCTCCCGCCATGACCGCGCAGGTGGCGAGGGCCGCCAGGGCCGCCGGAGCCAGATGCTATACGGATCCGTTCCTACCCACCGGACTGCCGGCGTCGAAGGCATCCTGAGCGGACGCCGGCGCAGACATGCCCGCGGCTAATATAGCGGCGGAATCTGGCCGACCTTCAGCGCGCCGAGCAGCACGGCGCCGTCGACGAAACGCAAGGGGAAGCTGCGCGCTTTGCGGCCCTCCAGCGTGCTTTCGGTGCCGAGCGCGTTGATGCCGGCGGCAACCCCGACCGTGGCGTTCTGCTTCACCACCTTGCCGAGGCCCGGAATGGCGCGGTCGAGCGCGCCGAAGAGATTGTTGAGGTCTTGCGTCTTGACGCCCGGCGCGACACGGTCGAGCGTCGCCTGCGGTACGCCCTCCTCCAGCATCTTTTCGATGCCGAGCGCGGGGATCACACGCTCCAGTCCCGTAACCGTCATCTGCAATTCGCCGTCGAGCCGGCCGTTGGCGGAGAGCCCCAGCGTGCCGGCAGCGACCGCGATCATCCCGCCCTGCTGAATGCGCGACTGCACGATCTCGACATGGCCGCCCGCCGCCTGCAGCTCGCGGAAACGCTGCGGCCAGGGTTTCGGCGAAAAATCCGACAGGCCGGTGACCTTCGCCCGCACGTCCGCCTCGAACGGTTCGGACAGCAGGGGATGCAGACCCTGGATGCTGCCTTGCGCGATCTGCAGCGCGGTCTCGATCACGGGATGATCGAACGGCGATCCCTCGGCGAGGCGCGCGTGCAGCTCGACCTGCCTGGCGCGCGCCAGCGGCACCTGCACCGATCCGTCGAGACGGTTGACGGTGGGATCGTCGAACACGATCGCGGCGCGCTGCGGCACGGCCGGCAGTCCGAACACGCTGCTGCGGCCCTTGCTCCAGTTCACCACGAACGAGGTCTGCGTGACGCCGTCGGTCAGCGTCGCGGGCGAGGAGAACTCCGCGATCACGAGCTTGGGATCGTAGACCTGGCCCACGACCAGGATGTTGTCGAGCTTCGCCGTGAACGGCGTCTTGCTCGCGGTCTGCGACACCAGCGACACGCTGGCGCCGGAGCACTGGATCTCGAAACGGAACGGAAAGCCCGAGATCGAGCGCTTGGCGCAATCATAGATGCGCCCGGCCTTGGCCTCCTGCGCCCGCCAGGCGTCCGCGGCGACCTGGGCCTGCGAAGCGGCATAGAACCAGAAGCCGCTCCAGGCGGCTGCGAGGATCAGAAGGAGGACGGGAGCGATGAAAAGGCCCCAACGGGGGCGCCGGCCTGCGGCGGCGGTCATATCGGACATGCGGTGACCCTTTGACCCCGGATTTTGGCAAATGTAAGCGAGGCCGGGCTGCGACGAAAGACGGAGATTTCGCTTCGCGCGGGCCAGACGTTCTGGTAGCCGTGCCCGCCATGTCGGACATCATCCACCCCTCCGTTGCGACCACGAATGGCGACCTCTGGGTGTTCGGCTATGGCTCGCTGATGTGGCGGCCGGGCTTCGCGTTCGAGGAGCGCGTCCCGGCGCGGCTGGTCGGCGAACATCGCGCGCTCTGCGTCTATTCCTTCGTTCATCGCGGCACGCCGGAGAAGCCGGGCCTGGTGCTCGGACTCGACCGCGGCGGAGCCTGCCGCGGCATCGCCTTCCGCATCGCCGAGAAAAATCGCGCCGCCACCGTCGCGTACTTGCGCGAACGCGAGCAGGTCACCTCGGTCTATCGCGAGGTGATGCGCTCGGTGTGGCTCGAGAGCGACGCGCGGCAGCGCGTCAGCGCGCTCGCCTACGTCGTCGATCGCGGCCATGTGCAATATGCGGGACGATTGTCGCTTGCCGAGCAGCATCGCCACGTGCTGCAGGGCCACGGCCAGTCCGGCGCCAATCGCGACTACGTGACCGCGACGGTGAAGGCGATCGAGGCCGAAGGCTTTCGCGACGCGCAACTGCATCAGCTCGCCTCGATGCTGCATGATGCGCATTCCCTGCACCCCGCACGATCCACGGACGCGAGCCTTTAGCCGCCCGACGGCACGTAGCTCGGCGCGCGGCCGAGCAACTGCTCCTGCTCGCGCCGCCCGGCCTCGACGATGCGCCCGGTCGCGTCCTCGATCGCGTTGCGGACGCGGGAGAGATATTCGTCCTTGGGCAGGCCCGGCGGCAGCGGCGCGAGGAACTCCACCACCAGCGTGCCCGGATAGCGCATGAAGGTGCGGCGCGGCCAGAACAGACCCGAGTTGAGCGCGATCGGCAGGCAGGGCACGCCACAGGCGGCATAGATCTGGGCGAAGCCGGTCTTGTAGTCCGGCGCCGCACCCGGCGCGCGGCGCGTTCCTTCCGGGAAGATCACGAGCTGGCAGCCGCCGCGCACGGCGTCGCGCGCCCGCCGCGTCATGTCGAGCAGCGCCTTGACGCCGGCGGTGCGGTCGATCGCGATCATGCCGGTCTTGACCAGGAACTGGCCGAACACCGGGATGTACGTCAACTGACGCTTGAGGATGAAGATCGGTCGATCGAAGAACTGCGGGAGCACGATGGTCTCCCAGAACGACTGGTGCTTCGACGCGATCACCAGCGGCCCCGCCGGGATGTTCTCGACGCCGCGAAACTCGACCCTGATGTTGCAGATCACGCGCATCAGGACCAGGGTGGCATTCGCCCACCATTTGGCCACCGTGAGCGTCGCACGCGGCGGCATCAGGAAGGTCGGCAGCGCCATGATCACCAGGCACACCAGCACGGCATAGAACAGCACGTTGAACAGCAACGAACGCAGAAATATCGAGACCATCGAGAATCCGATCAATTGGCCTGCGCGGTGGCGGGCCGCTTCGAGGGCAGTCCCGCCGGCTGCTCCGACAATTCGCCCGTCACGTCAAGCCCGAGATCGGCGAGCCGCACCCGCAGCTCCGCCGCGACATATTTCACGTATTCGGACAGCAGGAGCCGCAGCGTCGAAGGCGAGGTCCACCACGGCTCCTCGCGCCATTTGTCCCCGACCACCGCGAACGGGATCAGGCCGGTGTCGGGCATCGCGTGCGAGAATTCCACGATGGCACGGGGCATGTGGTAGTTCGAGGTTACCACGATCAGCGACTTGAAGCCGCGCTCGTGCGCCCAGCGCCGCGTCTCGGCGGCATTGCCGCGGGTCGAGACCGCGGAGCGGTCGAGATCGACGCAGCAGGTCATGAAGGACTGGTTCTCCGGCAGGGTGCGGGAGATGTCGTTCGCCGTGCTGGTTGGATGCACGCCGGAGATCAGGAGCCGCTTGCCGTAGCCTGCGGCAAGCAGCACCATCGCATCCGATACCCGCGAGGAGCCGCCGGTCAGGACCACGATGCCGTCGGCCCTGCGGTCCGGCACCACCTCGGCGCCGCGGAGCTGCGACAGGAACGCCACGAAGCCGGCCGCGGCGCCGACAAAGGCGAGCGCAACCATCGAGACGGCGGTCGCGCGCAGCCAGCCGCGCGGCAGGTTTTGCGAGGATGCGTCGGTCGGCGAACTCATCGGCTGTCGGTGATCCCTTCCCTCGACGATTTTAGGACCTTTTTGCACGAAGTGGAATCCGGTTTGCCGGACCTGCGCGACGGACGCAACCGCTACTCGATGTCATTGAGCGTCGCGAACAGCGTCTGGCGGGAGGCGACCGCGGTGATCGCTCCGATCAGGACCGCCTGCACGGCCAGCACGACGTAGCCGGAGGGACGCAGCGAGAAGGTGCCGAGCAGCGCCGCAAACTGGTCGCCGATCGGGGTGCCCGAGAACCAACCGGCGATCGATTCAGAGAAGCCGAAGACGAGCATGGCGAGGCCGCCGCCGATCACGCCGCCCTCGAGCCCGAGCCTGAGGAAATGCCGCAGGAAGCGGTTGGCGATGTAGCGGTCGCCGGCGCCGACGAAGTGCAGGACCTCGACGATCGGGCGGTTGGCGGCCATGGCGCCGCGCGTGGCGAAGGAGACGGACAGGATGGTGGCGACGATGACGAGCCCCAATATGCCGAGACCGGCGAGCACGGTGGCGTTGGTCATCGAACGCATGCGCTCGATCCAGGCGCGGTGATCGTCGACGCTCGCCGACGGCGCGGCCTGCGTCACGCGGCCGCGCAGGGCGGCGAGGTCGATCGGCTTGCCCGGCTGCACGCGGGCGATGATCATCCGTGGCACCGGCAGATCGTCCAGCGACAGGCCGCTGCCGAGCCATGGCTCGAGCAGCTTGCCGGATTCGTCCTTGCTGAACGGCCTGACCTCGACGATGCCGGGCTGTGCGCGCATCGCCTCGGCGACCGCGGCGACATCGCGATCGAGATCGCGCCCGGCCTGCGGCCGGACCTGGATCGTGATCTCGCTTGCGACGTCCGACTGCCATTCGGCCGCGGATGCGCTCACCAGCAGCACGGTGCCCGTCGCCATCGATGCGAGGAAGGTCATGATGGCGACGACGGCGACCAGCGCGCGGCCATGGATCGAGGCGCGCGGCACGATCGGCGACATGTTGCGCGCCTTGACCGGGACCTGCGGACGCTCCTGTCCGAGGTCGACCAGCACGCCGCGCTCTTCGCCCCTACTCATAGACGTGCAGCCGTCCCTGGTGCAGCACGAAGCGGCGCGCCTCGTACTGGTCCATCAAGGCGATGTCGTGGGTCGCGATGATCACGGCGGTGCCGGACTTGTTCAGCTCGATGAACAGCCGCAGCAGCCGGCGCCCGAGCGTCGGATCGACGCTGCCGGTCGGCTCGTCCGCGAGCAGGAGCTGCGGCCGCGAGATCACCGCCCGCGCGATCGCGGCGCGCTGCTTCTCGCCTCCGGACAGGATCGGCGGCAGCGCGTCCATGCGCTCGCCAAGCCCGACCCAGCGCAGGAGGTCGATGACCTCCTTGCGGTAGCTCGATTCGCTGCGCCCCATGACGCGGAACGGCAGCGCCACGTTCTCGTAGGTCGTCATGTGGTCGAGCAGGCGAAAATCCTGCAATACGATGCCGATCCGCTTGCGTAGATCCGCGATCTCGTCCTTGCCGAGCAGCGAGACGTCGTGGCCGAACAGATTGACCAGGCCGCGCGTCGGCCGCAGCGACAGGAACAACAGCTTCAGCAGCGACGTCTTGCCGGCGCCGGACGGCCCGGTGAGGAACTGGAAGGAATGCGCCGGAATCTGGAAGCTCAGGTCGCGCAGGATCTCCGGCCCCAAACCGTAACGCAGTCCGACATTTTCGAACCGAACCAAGCTCAGCTCCGTTCGACAGGAGGCGGGACGCGCAACACGACGGTCCGCCGCACGCGATGAAGGCCTTGTGAGGCCGTTATGGTTTCCGATTCGTTAACGCTCGCCTTGTAGCATCCGATGCGCCCAGGTCCGCGCGGCCGGGTCACCGCCGAGGCTGCTCCATGCACATCGTCTGCCCCCATTGTACGACATCCTACGCCATCAAGCTCTCGAGCCTCGGCGCGAACGGCCGGACGGTCCGCTGCTCCCGCTGCAAGGAGACCTGGCTGGCGCGCCCGGAGGATGCCGTCGAGGAGGCCCCCGCCCCGGCATTGGCGGTCGCCAGCCAGGCCGAGAACGACCAGGGCAAGAGCGACCCCGCGGATGAGTGGAACTCCTACGCCAAGGAGGACGGCGGCGGCGACACGCCCGTGGTCGAAAGCCCCCCGATCGCCGGCGACTGGCCGGCCGAGGACACCAAGGAGGACTGGTCCGTCGCGGCCCGCGTTGCCGGCGACGACGAGGATTCCGCCGAAACGCCGCATCAATCCTGGTTTCGCCGGCTGTTCCGCCGCCGGTCGAGTCGGCCGCACGGCACGGCGTCGCGAAAATCCCCGATCGGCCTGCCGACCGCCTGCGCCGCCATGGGGGCGCTCGCCGTCGCCCTGGTCGTCTGGCGCGCCGACATGGTCCGCCTGCTGCCGCAGACCGCCGCGTTCTACCGCCTGGTGGGGCTGGAGGTGAACCTGCGCGGGCTTGCTTTCAAGGACGTCAAGCTGACCTCCGAGACCGTCGACGGCAAGCAGGTGCTGGTCATCGAGGGGGTGATCGTCGGCCAGACCAGGAAGCCGGTCGACATCCCGCGGCTGCGCTTCTCGGTCCGCGACGCACAGGGCGCGGAGGTCTATGCCTGGAATACGGTGCTGGAGCAGACCGTGCTGGAGCCCGGCGAACGCGTCCATTTCAAGTCGCGCCTGGCTGCGCCGCCGCCGGAAGGCCGCAATATCGACGTCCGCTTCTTCAACAAGCGCGACATCGGCCGCGGCAGCGTATGATCGGCGCCGGATTCGACCGCAGACGGGACTGGGCCCATGCCACGCGTGCTGATCGCCGACGATGAGGATTCCATGCGCGCGCTGGTGGCGCGCGCAATCGCCATGGACGGCCACGAGACCGTCACCGCGCAGGACGGCGCCGAAGCGCTGGAGATTCTGACCCGCGAGGACGGTGCCTTCGACCTGCTGCTCACCGACATCCAGATGCCGGTCATGGACGGCATCGCGCTGGCGCTGTCGGTCGCGCGCGATTTCCCCGACCTGACCATCCTGTTGATGACCGGCTTCGCCGACCAGCGCGAGCGCGCCTCGAACCTGGATGCGCTGGTGCATGACGTCGTGACAAAGCCGTTCTCGGTCGCCGACATCCGCACCGCAGTCGCGGACGCGCTCGCGGCGAAGAAGCGTTAGCGCACCGGCCGCCATCATGGTCTCGTAGCCCGTATGGAGCGAAGCGCAACACGGGCGCGCAATCCCGGATTGCGCTTTGCACCACCGGGGCTACGCAGAGCGAGCTCGTGCCTCAAAAATCCTTCAGCAGCCGCTCGAGATAGTCGAGCTCGATCTGCGGCCGCGAGGGGTCGCCAAGGCGGCGGCGCAACTCTTCGAGGATGCGGCGGACGCGCTGGACGTCGATCTCGCCGGGAATCTTCACCGTGTAGTCGTCGCCGAACTCGCGGCCGTGCAGAGGCCGGCCGAGCGGATC
>NZ_JAGWUA010000072.1 GCF_028868675.1 Bradyrhizobium sp. | reverse complement strand
AACGCAGGCGGGCTTCTTGCCGCCCTCGATCTCGATCACGAGGTGGTAGTTCACGCGCAAGCCGTCCGGCGGCACGTCCTCCGTTTCGGCGACGGTGACGCGGCCGCGCAATCGCGAACCGGCGGGCACCGGCGCCAGATAGCGGATCCGGTCCGCGCCGTAGTTGAGGGTGTTGCGCAGGCCCTTCAGGCCCATCACCGCGCGGATGAACATCGGCGCGAGCGCCAGCGACAGCAGTCCATGCGCGATGGTCTTGCCGCCCGGCATCTCCGCCTTCGCGCGCTCCTGGTCGACATGGATCCATTGCTCGTCGCAGGTCGCCTCCGCGAACTTGTCGATGCGATCCTGGGTGATCTCGATCCAGTCGCTGACCCCGATCTCGGTGCCGATTGCGGCCTTGATCTCGTTGAAGTCGCTGAATATCCGCATGACGACACCTGCTCAGATCTGCATTTCCGGGACCCTGTCGGGAATCGCGAGCTCGGCCTCCGTGACGGCCAAGACCTCGCCGACGCTCACGCCCGAGGCGGTCTCGATCAGCGTCGCCTTGCCGTCGGGGAAGCCGATCACCGCCATGTCGGTCACCACCAGGTTCACCGGCCGCGCCGAGGTCAGGGGCAGGTTGCACTGCTTGACGATCTTCGACTTGCCCTTGGCTGCGTGCTGCATGGCGACGATGACGCGCTTGGCGCCGCTGACGAGATCCATCGCGCCGCCCATGCCCGGCACCATCTTGCCCGGGATCATCCAGTTGGCGAGGTGGCCGTGCGCGTCGACCTGGAGGCCGCCGAGCACGGTGACGTCGACATGGCCGCCGCGGATCAGGCCGAACGACATCGCGCTGTCGAAGGTGGCGGCGCCCGGCAGCGCGCTGATCGGACGGCCCCCCGCGTCGGTGAGCAGGGGGTGCGACAATCCCTGTTCGGGGATCGGCCCGGTGCCGATCAGGCCGTTCTCCGACTGGAAGAACACCTTGAGGTCGGGCGGGACATAGTTGGCGACGAGGGTCGGAATGCCGATGCCGAGATTGACGAGGTTGCCGGGCTGAAGCTCCTGCGCGACGCGCCGGGCGATGATCTCCTGTGCGTCCATGGTTTCACCCGTTCGGATTGGTGATGAGATAATCGACCAGTGGCGCCGGGGTCACGACGTGGTCGGGCGCGATGACGCCGACGGGAACGATGTGCTCCGCGGTCACGATCACGGTATCGGCGGCCATCGCCATGACCGGATTGAAGTTGCGCGCGGTCAGCGCATAGGAGAGGTTGCCGAGATAGTCGGCGAGGAAGGCGTGCACCAGCGCGAACTGCGCCCGCAGCGCCGTCTCGAGCAGGAACGGCTTGCCGTCGACCTCGATCTGGCGCTTGCCTTCGGCGACCAGGGTGCCGACGCCCGTGGGCGTGAGCACGCCGCCGAGGCCGCAGCCGCCGGCGCGGATGCGCTCGGCGAAGGTGCCCTGCGGGATCAGATCGACGGCAACCTGTTTGGCCAGCATCTGCTGCTGCGCCTTCGGATTGAGGCCGATGTGGGTCGCGGTCAGGCGCGAGACCAGCGCCGCGTCGAACAGCTTGCCGACGCCCTTTCCGGGCGTCGCCGCGTCGTTGCTGATGATGGAGAGATCGGTCTTCTTCTGCCGGACGACCTCGTCGAGCAGGCGCTCCGGCGTTCCGACACCCATGAAGCCGCCGACCATGACGCTGGCGCCGGGTGGGATCATCGCGACGGCTTCTTCGACGGAAACGGCCCTCATGGTTGGAACTCCAGTTCGTCGATCGAATGTTGGCGAATGGGCAGGGCGCCCCATTGATCTGCGTCAAGGCTTTCCGTCATTCGCATCGCGAGCGGAAATGTCCACGCTCTGGAGCATCTCGCGCCACAGCCTGCGCACGTCGGCATGACGCCGTTCGAGGGCGGCGGTGACGGCGTCGCGATGCGGCACGAGGCTCTCGCCCTTCAGGAACAGGATCTGCGCCTGCAACAGCCGGCCGCTCTCGAATTCGATGCGCCGCAGCGCCACCACGAAAGGATCGTCCGCGTTGGCTTCCGTCGGCAGCAGGGCTGCCGGCCGGATGCCTGCATGGACGGCATGGGCGAGGGTTGCGAGATCGACGGCAAGCGCCAGGGAGTGATCCGGAATGCCCTCGACCGGCGTCGGAAACCAGGCGGCCTCCCAGGCGGCGGCCATGTAGGCGAGCGCGAAGTCCGGCGCCCAGCTCGTGGCGCGCATGAGCAGGGAGACGATCTCCGACTCGTTGTAGAACTGCGCGTTCAATTCGGTTTGCCAGGCGGACTCGAGCTTCACCGGCAGGGCAAACGCGAACCGCCGCGCCAGTGCGCCGTGGGCGGAGACGAGGAAGGCGGCGACGCGGGTCTGCTGTCGCGCCGGCACGCGGCCTTCCGAATCCAATGGGCCGAAGAATTCGCTCATAATTCGCTCATGGGGTCGCTCCCTGCACGGGGATGGCGCGCAGATGATCGAAGCCGGACGGAAACGGAATGAGCGCGCCGCCGGCATCGTCCGGTGCGATCCAGACCGCCTTGTTGCCTTGCCAGCGGCCGGCCATCACGTCCTCGGCGAAGCGCGCGAGCAGGTCCGCCGTCAGCGCCGGCTTCTCCAGCGTGAAGGCGTGATAGGCCCGCGGGATGATCACGAGCGAGCTGTCGGGAATCTGGACCCGCAAGGTCTCGTGCAGCGCGCGCGGCGTCAGGAAGTCGAATTCGCCGTTCAGGATCATCGTCGGCGTGGTGATCGACGACAGTTGCGGCGTCAGTGGCTGGAAGTCGAGGAACGATTCCATCAGGTTCTGCAGCGCATAGACGTCGTTGACCAGCCAGCCCTGCCGCTTCACCTGATCGAGCTTGTCCAGCACCGGTCCGAGCCATTGATCGCTGACGTTCATCGGCAGCAGCAGGTCCTGCAAGTAGCTGGTGCCGCCGAGCACCAGCGCGTTGCGGAGCGCATTGCCCAGCAGGAAGAGCTGTGGCGGCAGCTCCGCAAAGCAGCTCATCGGCACCAGGCCGGCAAGCCTCGTGCCGTGCGCGATCGCATAGCGCAGCGCGATCAGACCGCCGAAACTGATGCCGCTGAGGAATACCGGGCCGTCGCCGAGCTCGTCGATGAGGAGGCGCAGCGCCTCGACCTGATCGTCCTGATCGATGAACAGCGTCGGCTTGTCGGATGCGCCCTGGCCAAGCAGATCGAATGTTGCGACACGGAAGCGTCGCGCGACCAGCGCGTCGCGGTAGGCGGTCCACAACTCGGCGTATTGCGTCAGCCCGTTCACCAGCACATAGGCCGGGGCGTCCGCCGGCCCATCGAGCTCGTAACGGATCCGGTAAGAGCCGTGGGTCAGGAAGGGCATCGCGGGTATCCGGCAGGCAATTCTTTACCGATGATCCTCCCGCAGCAGAGTTCTGAGACCCTTGAGTTAAATCAAAGGATGCGCCGGCGCGGCTCCTAACTTCGACGACAATCAACCTCGGAGGAATGCACCATGATCGGGAGGCAAATCATGCGGCGGTACGTCTTGAGCCTGCTGGTTTTGCTGATCGGCACGTCGCTCGCCGTCGCCCAGCCCTTCACCCGCCGCTCGTCGCAGATGCAGCATGACGCGCTGAAGAAGACCTACGAGATCGCGAATTTCCGCCTCGGCGGCAAGTACGATCTCAACGATCCTTCCAAGTGGGAGAACGGCGGCGAGGGCGGCGTGACGCTGGAATCGCTCGGCGCCGGCAAGCTGAAGACCGCCTACATCGCGATCGGCAACGCCCGGCGCAACGCCGCCGGCGAGATCACCAACGCGGTCGTGATCAACTCCTACTATTCCGGCGACTCCACCGACATGTACGAGCAGTGGGTCAAGGGCGCGGCCCTGTCGGGCGGCGTTCCGGTCATCGGCCCGGGTCGGCCGATCGATACCGACCGCTACTACGTGATCATGGTCGATCCGCTCGGCACCTGGGGCGCCAGCAAGCCGTCCGACGGCCTCGGCATCAAGTTTCCGCAGTACAGCTACTACGACATGGTGCAGGCGAACTACCGCCTGCTGCGTGACGGCCTGAAGGTGGCACGCGTGGCGCTCGTCACCGGCGTCTCCATGGGCGGGACCCAAACCTATGTCTGGGGCGTCATGCATCCGGAATATGTCAGCGCGATCATGCCGATCGGCGGCACCACGCAGTCGGATGGCGATGACCCCGTCGGCAACTGGACCTTCCAGATGATGACGGCCGCGATCGAGTCCGATCCGGTTTGGCAGGCCACCAAGGGCGACTACTACAAGCTGCCCAAGGAGAAGCATCCGGTACCGGGCGTCGCCTACGGCTGGTCGATCCTGGGCATGACGGGCTACGACTTCGCCTATCGCACGACCCAGAGCTGGAAGGCGGTACAGCCGGAGATCTTCTACTGGGATCCGCCGAACGAGAAAGCCGGCCTGAACGTCACCAACCGCGCCAAGATCTATGACGCCGTCGATCTCGTCTGGCGCAACCGGGTCGGCGAGACCCACAACATCAATCCCTATCTCGGCCGCATCCGGGCGCGCACGCTGGTGATGCACATCACCAACGACCTGTGGCTGAACTTCAAGCTGGCCCAGAAGGCCGTCGATCGTGTGCCGGGCGCGGACCTCATCGCCGAGGAAAGCCCGGTCGCCCATTACGGCGTGTTCCCGCTGATCAACAACCGCAAGAACGATCCGAAGTTCGTTGCCTTCATGGACGACGTCGCGGCCCTCGATCGCGCGCAGAAGTTCGTCGACAAGAACTATCGCGTTCCCGGCGTTGCCGAGAACATCGATCCGAAGAAGTCGTTCTGGAAGGACTTCGTGACCTATCCCTATCCGGTCAAATATGCCGACGTGAAGGACGGAACCGGCAAGTCCTGGCAGATCGGGTACATGGACGAGTATGTCGGCACCGACAAGAATCCGAAGGTGCTGGTCATCATCCATGGCAAGGGTGCATTCGGCGGCATGTATAGCAACATCATGCAATATGCGCTGGGCAGCGGCCTGCGCGTGATCGTGCCCGACCTGCCGCACTACGGCATGTCCGGACCCGGCAATCTCGACAAGAGCCCGGCCCGCACCATGCAGGACATGCGCGACGTCGTGCATGAGCTCGTGGTCAACCAGCTCGGCGTCAAGCAGGCGTACTATCTCGGTCATTCGCTCGGCGGTCAGCTCGTGATGGGCTATGCTCTGACCTGGCCCGAAGCAGTGCAGGGATTAGCGCTCGAAGCGCCTGCCGGACTGGAGGAGTATCCGCGTGAAGTCGCGATCGCGAAGGACAAGAAGGCGGCGTTGTTTGACCCTTCTTTCGCCCGCGATTTCGACAAGTGGAAGGCGACCTGGGACCAGACCGGGATCCTCGCCGCCGAGATCGGCCGTTCCGAGCAGAACATCCGCGACTTCTTCTATTTCAAGAAGCGTGACCCCTCGACTGGCGTGCTCTCGGCGGCCAAGAGCGGCTACTTCTACAACGACAGTCCGGATGCCCGCTTCCATACCGAGCAGCGAGTTGGGCTGACCAAGGGCAACCCGAAGGAACTGGAGCAGTGGGCCAACGTCTTCATCTTCGACATCTATACGATGGTGGCGGAGCTGCAGCAGGACGACCCGAAAAACCTCTATGAACGGCTGACCCAGATCAAGGCGCCGATCTTCCTGGCGTTCGGCGACAAGGAGCCGTTCATTCCCGGTGCAGGTCTCAACGGACTGACGGACCTCGGCCGCGACGTCATCACGCCGTTCATGACGCGCATGACCAATGCGGGTAACCGACCGATGCTCAAGATCTATCCGGACACGGGACACTTCATCCATACCGACAACCCGGTGGAATATGCGGCCGATGTCGTGGACTTCGTGACCAGAGGAACGGTCGATACTAGTTCGCCGATGGGCACTGACCGGATGATCAAGGGGGCCGCGGTCTCGGCCCTGCCGGTGGCCCCGACGCCGCCCGGTGCGGCGCCCACGGCCGGCCTGAACAAATAGGGCGGGCCATGTCACGGGTGCAGGCGGGCGAGGTCCAGTTGGGCTGGCGGGAGTGGGGCAGAGGCGACGTTACCGTCGTCTTCATCCACGGCAATCTCGCCAGCAAGGACTGGATCGAACTCGCCGCACCGCTTTTTCCTTCCGGCCTGCGCGTGGTCGCAATCGACTGGCGCGGCTGCGGGGACAGCGACCGGCCGACACCGGCCGCGGACTATTCCAACTACTCCATGCAGCAGCACGCCCAGGACATGCTGGCGGCACTCGATGCGCTGGGAATCGGATTCTGCCATCTCGCCACCCATTCGACCGGCGGCATCATCGCCGCGCGGATGCTGCTGATGCAGCCGCAGCGGTTCGGTCGGGTGTTCGCGCTCGATCCGGTCACGCCGCTCGGCATGGCCTTCAATGCCGACCAGATCGGCCTGTTCCGCGCGATGATGGCGAGCAAGGAATTGACCAGGACGGTGATGGCGACCGCAGCCTCGTCGCTGTTCGTGCCCGAGAGCATGGCACCGAATGCGATTCCCCGATTCCGCGACGGGCTCGCGGAGATCCAGGCGCTGTTCGATCGGATCATCGAGCAGACGTTTGGCGTCTCCGAAGGCATCTGGATCGGCACGCCGGTCAATCTCACCCGGGAAAAGGAAAGCGGGGAGCTGGAGCGCCGGATGCCGGAGATACGCCATCCGCACCTCGTGCTGTGGGGCGAGTGCGACGGCTGGATTCCCCCGGCGGACCTCAGGACCATGGCGGCTTCCATGCCGGACTGCCGGCTGGTGGTCGTGCCCGGTATCGGTCATTCGATGAACCTGGAACTGCCGGCGCTCTATGCCGGTTATTTCGGCGCCTGGTTCGGGGGGCTTTCGAAATAGGCTGAGCATACCAGAGAGGAGCAACGCCATGGCTGACATCAATCCATCCGCCGAGAACGTCCGCGCGATGCTGACGGAGGCGCTCGGGCGCCTTCGCAAGGCCAATGCGGAGTATTTCGAACTCCTGGAGAAGGGCCTGGCCTCCTCGCCGTTGCCGGTCGCCGACCACGCCAAGCAGTTCTGCGCCTTCATGCAACGCAACGTCACCGCGACCTTCGACCTCGGCGACAAGCTGATCCAGGCCAAGGACATCCAGGATGCGCTCAAGCTGCAGTCCGAGTTCTTCCAGGGGCAGATGCAGACGCTGAGCGATCAGGCCCGCAGTATGGGCGAATCCGCCGTGAAGGCCGCGACGGGCGCGTTCACCCCGAGGATTTGACCGGCTATAAGGCCGGCGAGGGGCGGGCAGTGCGGCCGCCCTGGGGGAATCCATGGCGGTCGAATTTCTTGTCGGCTCAATCGTGGGCGTGATCGACATCATGATCCACGCGCTGGTGACCGTGGGCGCCATCGGCATCGCGCGCGCCGCCGGGCTGCGGCACACGGTACGGCCACGGCTGCACCTGATGGCTGTCATGGTCGCGTGCGCGGCCGCGCTGATGGTCGCGCATACTCTGGAGGTCCTGGTCTGGGCGCTGGTCTATGCGGTGGTCGGCGCCGCGCCCGCCGGCAGCGACCTCCTGTATTTCGCCTTCGTCAACTACACCACACTCGGCTATGGCGACATCACGCCGGTGCCGGAATGGCGGCTGCTGGGGCCGATGACCGCGATGAACGGCATCCTGATGTTCGGCTGGTCGACCGCGGTGCTGTTCGAGGTGCTACGGCGGACGATCGAACATCTCGCAGCGATCGGCGCTGCCGGCTTCAGCCCTGCAGATCGAGGCTCGTGAGCTGCGGACGGTCGAGCAGAACGATCTGGCGCTGGGTGTTGCCGAGGAAACCGATGATCCCGAGCTCGTGCAGCCGCGACAGCGCGCGGGACACCGTCTCCAGCGTCAGGCCGAGATAGTCGGCGATGTCGCGCCGGGACATCGGCAGCGCCATGACCTCGGTCGCTCTCATCCGCTTGTCCATCTCGAGCAGGAAGGCGGCGACCCGCTCCAGCGAGGTCTTGCGCCCGAGCAGCAGCATGTGGTCTTCCGCGTGCTGCAGGTTCTTCGTGGTCATGCGCAGCAGGTTCCTAGCCACCATGGCGTCGCTTTCGGCGACGGTCTCCAGGCTTTGCCGCCTGATCAGGCGGACGGTGGTGTCCACGACGGCTTCCGCCGTGAAGCGATGCGTGTTGCCGTTCTCCAGCCCGAAAATGTCGCCGGCGAGATGGAAGGCGCCGATCTGGCGGCGGCCGTCCGACAGCAGCTTGTAGCTGCGCACCGCACCGACCTTGACCTGGTAGACGTACTCGGCCGGCTCCTTCTCGCCGTAGATTTCGGTGCCTTTTCGGTAGGTGAATTCGTTCAGGCTGACGATCGGATTCGATTCGCTGGGCAGGCCCAGGTCGCCGAGCGTATGGGGGCGGTCCGCCAAAGCGGCGTTGACGCGAACAAACATGGGCCAACTCCGAAGAACGTCTCTGAGGTGGTTTGCCGATAGAAATATTTTCTCCGATAGAAATATTCTCTATCGTGGAAATGCGCCGCCGATCCCATTTCGCGCGTCCCTCACCTACGACGAAGGCAGCATCCTTCGCCATTGCCTCTAAGGCCATTGTACCAATGGACAGGGCGGAGAAATTTTGCATGCTATTGCTGCCTGCAGGCTGCCGTGGGTCTGGTCTGGACTCCCCCGTTTTGACCGTGGCGATTGAAGCATTGTTTCGTATTGGTATTTCGATCGAGAGATGACATTGCCCGGCCTCGTCCATGTGGTCGACGACGACGCTTCATTCCGGACGGCGATCGAGCGCCGCCTGAAGCTCTCGGGCTACGACGTCGCGACCTACGCGTCGGCACAGCATTTGCTCGACCGCCTGCGGGAGGGCGAGGCGCGTGGGTGCATCCTGCTCGACGTGCAGATACCCGGCTTGAGCGGTCCGGAGTTGCAGGGCCGCCTGAACGAGCGCGGCTCGACGCTGCCGATCGTATTCCTCACCGGACATGCCGACACTGCGACGACGGTGCGTACCATCAAGGCCGGCGCCGAGGACTTCCTGACCAAGCCCGTATCATCCGAGCAGTTGATCGACGCGATCGAGCGCGCGCTGGCGCGACAGGAGGCGGTGCTCAGCGAGCGCCGCAAGCTCGAATCGTCCCGGTCGCGGGTGGCATCGCTGACGCCGCGCGAGCGGCAGGTGTTCGACCTCATCGTGCGCGGCAAGATCAACAAGCAGATCGCCCACGAGATCGGGACGACCGAACGCACCGTGAAGGCGCATCGCCATCAGGTGATGGAAAAGACGCAGGTTGATTCAGTCGCGGAATTGGTCTTGATCGCGGAGCGGCTCGGATTGCTCGATGCGACAGGCGAAACGCGCGGCTAGTGGCGTCCTCGGCTACCGCTACGCGCGACCTGTCCAAAGGGACAATATGAATGCCTGTTGACAGCGTGCCCGGGAGAGCGCGCTATGGCCCGCCGCCGACGTGCCCGATAACCACAACAAATCAGAAGCGCGGTAGGTCGCAGGGCCGAAGATGGCTTTGCCGCCGAGGAAGGCCACAGGTGGGTCGCCGTGACGATACGAAAAGTCATTTTCGTCGTGGATGATGATCCCTCGATGCGCACGAGCATGAAGCGGCTGCTGCGGGAGCACGGCTTCACCGCCAGGCTGTTCGGCTCGGCCCGCGCGCTGCTCGATCATTCCGATTTCTCCGACGCGCTGTGCATCGTCCTGGACGTCAATCTGGACGACCAGTCCGGCATCGAGCTGCGCCGGCGTCTCACGGATCGCGGCGTCAAGACGCCGGTCGTCTACGTCACGGGAAACGACAGCCCCGCAAATCGCGCCGCCGCGCTGCAGTCGGGATGCATCGCCTATCTCACCAAGCCCTTTGCGGCGACGTCGTTGATCGAATCCATCGAGCGCGCGGGGGGGACTAGTACCTCGCTTCGCACGGCCTGGATCCCGGCCGTTGCCGCAAGCGGTCGTTCGGCAACGTGATGGCGCGGAATTCACTCGTCGATGTCCTGCTCGAAGGTCTGCGCCGGCGCGCCCTTGTGCGCCGGGCCGAACTGCGCAAGCGGAAGCGTCGTCGTGACCGCGAGGAGCTTGTTGTCGACGACCTCGAGCGTCAGCGCCTTGCCGGCCTCCATCTCCTTGATGATCCTGGGATCGGCGACATCGGCTGCAATGCAGGCGTTGCTGAGACACCAGGTATAGGGCATCCGCCAGGCCTTGCCATGATCGACGCTCAGTTTGGCCGGTACCTGCAGAAACATGCCGACAGGCACGAACAATTGCAGCCGCGCGACGCGCTCGCCCTCGCGCTCGATCAGGTCGAGCCGGACGGCGGTCTGGCCGGTCTCGTAGGTTCCGGTGATCGACGTCCTGCAGATCGTCTTGGTGCCAGCCGCCTTGAAGCAGAGCTTCTTCCAGTCGCCGTACTTGATGTCGTCCGTGGTGCGCTGTCCGCGCGGCGTGACCTCGGCCGTCGCCGGCATCGACGCGGCGGCCAGCAGAAGGGCGGCGGCAACGCTCTTCGCAGCAACCGCGGTCATCATCTCCTTGCCTGACCTCATGCCTGGCCTCCGGGCGTTGGTGTCTATTTGACCTGATCCAGGAACTTCGTCACCAGCGGCGACCAGATCGGGATCGAATCGCGCGAGCCGATGAAGAAATGACCGTCATTGCCGAACGGCGGCATCAGATGATATTCCGCCTTGCCGCCGCCGGCGGTGTAGGCCTCGTGCATCCGCTTCGACAGGGCGGGGCCGAAGAACGTGTCGTTCTCGATGTAGATCCAGAGCATCGGCACCCGCGCGGTACGGCCGAACTCGCCGGTCGTTTCGACGAGCTTGTCGGGCGCGCAATTGTTGTTCGGCTTGCCGTCGACCCGGCCGCCGCGGCCGGCGGCGAAGGTGATGATCGCCTTCACCTGCGGCGGGTTCACGCTCGACAGCGCGATTGCCGCCCAGCCGCCGGCGGATTGGCCGACCACGATGACGTCCTTCGGTGTGATGCGCTTCTCGGCGGCCATGTAGTCGATGATCCAGAGATCGACCTGCGCGACCGCAAGGCCGGCGCTGCGGAAATTGGGATTGCTGCACTTGCCGACCTTGGAGAAGAACGGTCCGTGGAGTCCGCGCTCGGGGATGTCGATGGCGGAGGCGCCGTAGCCGGTGCCGACCGGCGCGACCACGAGATAGCCCTGCCGCGCAAACCATTTGGCGGCGTCGCGGAATTCCACCAGCGGGAAGAAACCGCGGTCGGTCGGGTTGAGCGAGACGCCGTGGTTCATGATCACGAGCGGGAAGGGCCCGTCGCCGACCGGGCGCACCAGATAGGCGAACATCGGCAGCGGCAGGAGCAGCGCCCATATCTCCTCCTGGATACGAACGTCCTCGCCGCGCGCCGGCACTGCGGCTGCGGCAAGGAGGAGCAGCGCTGTCGCAATCGAGCGGAGACTTGTCCATGGCCTTGTCCATGTCCTTGGCATCGCGGCCTCCGTCATCCCGTGAAAGTGGCGGCCACGATGATCGGGCCGAGCACGGTCAGCACGACGTTGCCGACCGCATAAGGCACGGCGACGCCGAGCACCGGCGTCTGGCTCTCGGCGACCTCGCATGCGCCGGTCACGGCGGCATCGACCGTCATGGCGCCGGCGAGCGCGCCGCAGATGACGACCGGATTCATGTGCAGCACGT
Organism: Bradyrhizobium sp.; assembly: GCF_028868675.1. Taxonomy (GTDB): domain Bacteria; phylum Pseudomonadota; class Alphaproteobacteria; order Rhizobiales; family Xanthobacteraceae; genus Bradyrhizobium. The sequence goes on along the minus strand of NZ_JAGWUA010000072.1, from coordinate 9,374 downwards.
AACGGGCAAACAGGGTGGCAACGACGAGCGGCACCAGCGTGACCACCAGCCCCATGCCGACCAGAAGCAGACCATGCGCCTGGATCGCGACCATGGCGGAGTGGCCGTTGCCGAGCCCGATCGCCGCGATGAAGCCGCCGAGGCCGAGATCGCTCAGCGTCTGCTGCGCGGCAGGCGGCATCGCGCCCATGGTCGGCCGGCGCGAGCGCAGCCAGCCGCAGACGAGGCCCGCGATCAGCGCGCCGCCGCCGCCGCCGAGCGTCAGCGCGACGCCGCCGACCTTGACGCTGGCGAGGCCGGCGAGCAGACCGACGGCGATGCCGGCGGCAAGGAAGGCGATGTCGGTGCGGTCGCCGGAGCGCAGGATCTGGCCGACCTGGCCGGCGGCGCGCTCGATGTTGCGGCTGGTGCCGACCAGCGTCATGACGTCGCCGACATAGATGCGGGTATCCGCGCTCATGGGCACCTCGCGCCCCATTCGCGTCAGCGCGCGGAGGAAAACGCCGCGTGCGCTGCCGCCGACGCGCTCGACGATGTCCTGCAGCGAGCGGCCGTGGAGGTTGCGGTTGTCGACCAGCACGTCGATCACGTTGCCCGGCATCGCCTTCAGGATCTCGTCGGCGTCGATCTCGGTGCCGATCACGGGCTTGGCCGCAACGATCGCGGCGGTCCGGCCGGCGATCACGATGTCGTCGCCGGCTTCGAGCACGGTGTCGAGATGCGGCTCGATGTCGGCCCCCTGGCGCACGATCCGCTCGATCGCGGTGCGGCTGCCGATCGCGTCCTCGATCGACTTCACGGTACGCCCGGCCGCCGCCGTGACGCGATAGGCGCGCGCCTGGAATTTTTGATAGTGCAGGTTCTCGGTCTTCGGCGGCTCCCCGCCCGACAGCTCGATCTCGAGCTTCTTGGCCTCATCCTTGAGGTTCACCCCCATCAGCTTCGGCGCGACGAAGGGGACATAGAGCAGGGTCAGGATATAGCCGAGCACGTAGGTGACGGCGTAGCCGGCGGCGATGTTCGCCTCCTGCTGCTCCAGCAAGGCCTTCGGCAGTCCGAGCTGCGCCAGCGCGCCCGATGCCGTGCCGATCACCGAGGATTGCGTCAGCGCGCCGGCGGCAAGCCCGGAGGCCGTGCCGGGATCGAGCTTGAAGGCGAACGCGAAGGCCAGCACGATCAGGAGGCCGGTGCCGCCGAGAATCAGCGCCATGGCCACCTGGGCCAGCGTGCGGATGCTTAAGGAGGCAAAGAACTCCGGACCCGATTTGTAGCCGATCGTGAACACGAACAGGCTGAACAGGACGACCCTGAGCAGCGAGGGGAAGGTGAAGCTGCCGAGCTGGCCGATGAGGACGGAGACGATCAGGATGCAGGCCGTGGTGCCGACCGCGAAGCCGCGGATCCTGACCCGGCCCAGGATCGTGCCGATCGCAACCGCCAGGAGCAGGAAGATTTCCGGAGCGGTGGAAATGATCCATCTGATGGTGTCCATGGCCGCGATTCCCCCAGCGCTTCGTTCCCGAACCGATTTGAATCCTCAGGGCCGGCCGGAGGCTTGATTCAAATCAACCCTTTGCCGTGCGGGAGCGGCGTTTATTGATCCATGCCGGACCAGCCCACGTTCCGCACATGACCTCCCTGGATGCCGTCGGCCCGTTGTTGCGCCGCGAAGAGACGATTGCAGTCGCGCTTCTGCTGGCGTTCGGCGGCGGCTATCTCGACGCCTATACCTGGATCATCCATGGCGTGATGGCCAATGCCCAGACGGCCAATCTGGTGCTGCTATGGGTCCATGGATCGACGGGCGACTGGGCAGGCGCGCTTCACTTCGTGCCGCCGATGCTCGCCTTTGCGGTCGGCATCGTCATGGCGGCCTGGCTGCGCGGTGCCGCCGGCGAGCGCGCTGTCGCCATCAGTCTCCTCGTCGAAATCCTGCTGCTGGTCGCGGTCGCCATCCTGCACAATCGCCTGCCGGATGTTGCCGGTACGCTCGGCATTTCGTTCGTCGCCGCCATGCAGACCGCCGTCTTCAGCAGGGTCGAGGGCGTCGCCTACAGCTCGGTCATGATCACCGGCAACATGCGCCAGGCGATCGAGAACCTCTTTGCGGCGCTCGGCGGCGGCCCGCCGGGCGCGCTGCGCCGCTCCGGCATCTTTTCGGCCCTGTGCGTCATGTTCGGCATCGGCGCCGCGGTCGGCGCCGTCGCGACCGAGGTGACCCCGGAGCTGGCGCTCGCGCTCCCCGTGGTGGCCTTGCTGATCGTGCTGCTGCGCTGCGAAGCCGAACGCAGGAAGGCGCGACCATGACCAACGCCGATCCGCGCGCCGGCTGGATGCGCTTCTTTCCGCCCTTCGGCTGGCTCGCCGCGTACCGCGCCGCCTGGCTGCGGTCCGATGCGATCGCCGGCGTGACGCTGGCGGCCTATGCGATCCCGGTCTCGCTCGCCTATGCGGCCCTTGCCGGTCTGCCGCCTCAGATCGGCGTCTACGGCTACCTTCTCGGCGGCATCGGCTATGCCCTGCTGGGTACCTCGCGCCAGCTGGCGATCGGCCCGACCTCGGCGATCTCGCTGATGATCGCCGGCACCGTCGGTTCGCTCGCCGCAGGCGATCCGGTGCGCTACGGGCAAATCGCGAGCCTCGTCGCCTGCGCCGTGGCGGTGCTCTGCCTGATCTCCTGGCTGTTCAAGCTTTCCGCGCTCGTCCGCCTCGTCAGCGACAGCATTCTGGTCGGCTTCAAGGCGGGCGCCGGGCTCACCATCATCATGAGCCAGTTGCCGAGCCTGTTCGGCGTCGCCGGCGGCGGACGGAATTTCTTCGACCGCGCGATCCATCTGGCGGGCCAGCTCGGCGATGCGCATCCTCTGGTCCTGTCGGTCGGCGCCGTCGCGATCCTGCTCCTGCTGCTCGGCGAGCGGTTCCTGCCGGGACGGCCGGTCGCCATCGCCATCGTGGCGCTGTCGATCCTCCTTGCCAGCGTGGTTGGCTTCCCGTCGCTGGGCGTGCCCGTCACCGGCAGGATTCCCGAGGGGCTTCCGTCTCTTGCCTTCCCCGCCTTCGGATTGGTGGAGCCCGAGGAGCTGTTTCCGATCGCCGCCGGCTGCCTGCTGCTGGCCTATATCGAGGGCGTCTCCGCCGCGCGCAGTTTTGCCGCCAGGCACGGCTACGCCCTCGACGTGCGCCAGGAGTTCCTGGGACTGGGTGCCGCCAATCTCGCCGCCGCCTTCGGCCACGGCTACCCCGTGGCCGGCGGCCTGTCGCAATCGGCGGTCAACGACAATGCCGGCGCCCGCACGCCGCTTGCGCTTCTGATCTGCTCGCTCACGCTGGCGCTGTGTCTGTTGTTCTTCACGGGGCTCCTCACCAATCTGCCGAAGGCGGTGCTGGCGGCCATCGTTTTCACCGCCGTCTACCGGCTGGTCGATATCGCCGCGCTGCTGCGCATGTGGCGGGTCAGCCGGATCGATTTCCATGCCGCGTCGATTGCCTTGATCGCCGTGCTCCTGCTCGGCATCTTGCAGGGGGTGCTGCTGGCAGCCATCGCCTCCATCTTCCTGCTGCTGGCGCGCGCCTCGCAGCCGAACATCGCCTTCCTCGGCCGGCTGCCCGGCACCGGCCGCTACTCCGACAGCGCCAGACATGAGGGCGTGGAGCCGCTGATCGGCATCGTCGCCTTCCGTCCCGAGGCCTCGCTGCTCTACATCAACGCCGAGCCGATCCTCGATGCGGTGCTGAACGCACTGCAAAAAACGGCCGACATCAAGCTCGTCGTCTGCGATCTTTCGGCCTCGCCCTATATCGATCTCGCGGGCGCGCGCATGCTGCACGACCTCTATGACGCGCTTGCCGCCCGTCATGTGGCCCTCTGCATCGTCGGCGCCCATGCGCAGCTGCGCGACCTCTTGCAGGCTGAGGGACTCGCCGAGAAGACCGACAGCGCCCAATGGCTTCGGTCGCTGGACAGCGTCTTGGGCGACGGTCGAACAACGAACGCGTGACGCCGTTCTTTTTGCGTCGCGGGATGCGTGCATGAGGCCGGCACCGCACGTCGAGACCCCTTCGACCGTTGACTTGGATCAACGGAACGCGACGGACGCGCAGTAACGATTCACCATGATCTAGCCTCACGGATCGGGAGAGAGACATGTCCAAGGACGCCAAGCCCGCGCACAAGCGCATCGACCAGTTCTTCTCCGGCCCCGGGGCGCGCGCGGACGACTGGCGTGATCTGGTGGAAGCCGCGAAAGCCTGGGCGCACGGCGGCGAGCGCGCGAAATGCGATGCGGCGCTGGCCGATTTGTCCGTCACGGAAGAATATCACGGCTATCCCGGGCTGCACCTGATGGCGGCCCTGCGCGAAGCTGCTTCCGCCGGCGATGCGGCAACGTCATCGGCCCTGGCAACGCGGATCACGCAGGCCCTGACGACGCGATCCTTCCGGCACCACGCCGGAGACTGGAACGCCAACGACGAAGGCAACGGCGAAGCCCCCGACCTCTTGCCTCCGAGCTTCGGCTCGCATCCGGCCCGCCGGCCCTATTTCGAAACCCTGATCGTCACCGGCGTCTCGTCCAACAACTGGCCGGCGCTCGCCGCGGAGTGGCGCAAGCTGCGCCGACCGATCGACGGATTCATCTATGAGCCCGTCATCGTCGGCAGCCTCGAAGATGCGTTCTGCGCGACGATGCTCAATCCCAACATCGCCGCCGTGATCATCAACGAAGGCTTCGGCCTGCGCTCGCGTCACAATGCGCCGGTGCTGCGCTCGATGACGGCTGCGGCCGGCCTCAACGAGGAGTCCGACGCATCCGCGCTCCGGCTCGCCCACATCATCAAGCGGGTCCGTCCCGAGCTCGACATCTATCTGATGTCGAACCGCGACGTCGAGGAGATGGCCGGCAATCCCGAGGCCAGCGTCGTGCGCCGCATCTTCTATTCCGTCGAGGAGATACTGGAGCTGCATCTCTCGATCCTGGAAGGCATCCAGGACCGCTACGACACGCCGTTCTTCGACAATCTCAAGAAATACGCGCAGCGTCCGATCGGCACCTTCCACGCGCTGCCGATCGCTCGTGGCAAGGCGGTCTTCAAGTCGGACTGGATCCGCGACATGGGCGAGTTCTACGGCCCGAACCTGTTCCTGGCCGAGAGCAGCGCGACGACCGGCGGCCTCGACAGCATGCTGGAGCCGACCGGCAACATCAAGAAGGCACAGGAGAAGGCGGCCCGCGCGCTCGGCGCGGACCGCGTCTTCTTCGTCACCAACGGCACCTCGACCTCCAACAAGATGGCGGTGCAGGCGCTGCTCGCGCCGGGCGACATCGCCGTCGTCGACCGCAATTGCCACAAGTCGCATCATTACGGCATGGTGCTGGCCGGCGCGCAGCCGCTCTACGTCGAAGCGTTCCCGATGACGGAATACTCGATGTACGGCGCGGTTCCGCTCAGGACGATCAAGCAGGCGCTGCTCGCCGCCAGGGCCGACGGCCGGCTCGACCGCGTCAAGATGCTCGATCTCACCAACTGCACCTTCGACGGCCACATCTACAATACGCGTCGGGTGATGGAGGAATGCCTCGCGATCAAGCCCGACCTGATCTTCCTGTGGGACGAAGCCTGGTTCGGCTTCGCGCGGTTCTCGCCGTTCCTGCGGCGGCGCACGGGTCTCGGCGCGGCCAACGAGATCGAGGCCTGGATGCATGATCCGAAGTCGGTCGCGGCCTATGAGAAGCAGCAGGCCGAGCTCGGCAAGAATCCCTCCGACGAAGTCCTGCTCAAGACCCGGCTCATTCCCGATCCCCGGAAGATCCGCCTGCGGGTCTACCAGACCAACTCGACCCACAAGTCGATGTCGGCGATCCGCCAGGGCTCCATGCTCGCGGTCAAGGACATCGAGTTCCACACGGTCGAGCAGCAGTTCAAGGAAGCGGTTTTCACCCATGCCTCGACCAGCCCCAACCAGCAGCTCATCGCGAGCCTCGACGTCTCGCGACGCCAGATGGAGCTGGAAGGGTACGGTCTCGTCGCCAATGCGATGGAGATCGCGCTCGCCATCCGCCAGGCGGTCAACAACAATCCGCTGATCTCGAAATATTTCCGCGTTCTGGGGGCGGACGCCATGGTGCCCGCGCAATATCGCCAGAGCGGCTTCACCGACTATCTCGCTCCCGGCGTCAACTGGGCGAACACCCTGAAGAGCCTGGATGACGACGAGTTCTGCCTCGATCCGACCCGCATGACGCTGGTCTGCGGCACCGCAGGCTTCGACGGCACGCAGTTCAAGGGCATTCTGGCGAGCGAGTACAACATCCAGGTCAACAAGACCTCGCGCAACTCGGTCCTGGTGCAGTCCAACATCAACAACACCCGCAGCGACGTCGCGCATCTCGTCCGGGTGCTGGCCGAGATCGCGGGTGAGGTCGATCGCGGCCTCGCGCAAGGCGGCGCCAACGCAAGGAAGACCTTCGAGGCCCGGGTCCACAGCCTGATGAAGGACGTGCCCGACCTGCCGAACTTCTCGCATTTCCACCCGAGCTTTCGCGGGGATGCCGGTACCAAGACCAACGAAGGTGACATCCGCTCGGGCTTCTATGCCGCCTACGACGCGCCCGGCTGCGAATTCATCCGCCTCAACGATCCCGAGATCGACCGGCGGCTGAAGGCCGGTCCCGAGCTCGTCTCCGCCAGTTTCGTGATCCCGTATCCGCCGGGCTTTCCGATCATGGTGCCGGGGCAGGTGATCACCCAGGAGACCATCGACTTCATGCGCAAGCTCGATGTGAAGGAGATTCACGGTTACGACGCCAGGGAGGGCCTCAAGCTCGTGCGCGCGGAAGCCTTGGCGAAGATCGGCAAACCAAAGCCCGGCGCATCGCCGAAGGCCAAGGCCACGTCATAAGGGGGAACGAACATGCAAGGCTTCTTCACGTTCCTGCAGCAGAATCCGTATCTGCTGCTGTTCTTCGTCGTCGGCCTCGCCGTCTGGATCGGCCGGGCCAGCATCAAGGGCTATGGTCTCGGCATGGTCGCCGGCGCCATCGTGGTCGGCGCGGGCGTCTCGGTCTGGGCGTCGAGCTACGGCGTCAAGCTCGAGCTCAACAATTTCGCCAAGAGCCTGTTCTACTACCTCTTCATGTACGGCGTCGGCCTGCGCGTCGGGCCGTCCTTCATCAACAGCCTGAGGGGCGACGGCGTCAAATTCCTGATCCTCGCGGTCATATCGAGCGTCCTGGGCCTCACGCTCGTCGTCCTCGGGGCCAAGCTGTTTGCCCTGCCGACCGGCGCCGCCGGCGGCATGCTGGCGGGCTCGCAGACCATGTCGGCCGCGATCGGCTCGGCCGAGCAGGCGATCACCTCGGGCGTGGTCAAGCTGCCCGAGGGCATGAAGCCCGAGGACGCCACCGGCATGATCGCGCTGTCCTACGGCATCACCTATATCTGGGGAACCGTCGGCATCATCCTGATCTGCAAATACCTGCCGCGCTGGTGGGGCGTCGACGCGAGAGCGGCGGCCAAGCAGTATGAGGAGGAGTTCGGCGTCAGGGACCTCGAAGGCGGCGGTCTCACCGGCTTTCGCCAGTTCGGGCTGCGGGCCTACCGGCTGGAGAATGCGGCCCAGGTCGGGCAGAGCATCGCGGGCTTCCGCAAGGCCAATCCCGAATACCGCATCGTCAACGTGGCGCGCGGCGGCGAGGTCCTGGGCGCCGATCCCGACCTCGTGCTGCAGAAGGGCGACGTCGTCGCGCTCGGCGGCTCGACCGAGCATCTGACCGACAAGATGGGACTGATCGGCCCCGAGGTTGCCGATCCCAAGGCGCTCGGAATTCCGCTCGATCAGGCCGAGATCCTCGTCACCAACAAGGACGTGGTCGGGCGCACCTTCGAATCGTTCCGCGGGGAAGCCGTCGCCGGCCAGCTTCAGGTCACCAAGCTCGAACGCGGCGGCGTGCCGATCCCGGCGGGTCTCAAGACCGAACTGCAGCGGATGGACATCATCTCCGTCGTCGGCCTGAAGTCGGCGGTCAACGACCTTGCCGCCTTGTGGGGCCGCGTCGCGCGGACCAATACGTCCACCGACCTCTTGACGCTGTCGGCCGGCATGATCCTCGGCTTCCTGATCGGCCGGATCGAATTTCCGGCCTTCGGCGCCAAGGTCGGTCTCGGCAATGCCGGCGGCCTGTTGCTGTCGGGCGTGATCATCTCGTCCATCGTGTCGCGGTTGCGATTCTTCGGCAACACGCCGAACGCGGCGCGCAACGTGCTGGAGGATCTCGGCCTCGTCGTCTTCGTGGCCATCGTCGGCGTCAATGCCGGCGCCGGCCTGCTGGCGCAGCTCACCGGTGCGGTGGCGCTGAAGATCTTTATCGTCGGGTTCATTGCGTGTACGATCCCGCCGTTCATCGTCTGGGCGATCGGCTTCCATGTCTTCAAGATCAATCCGGCGGTGCTGATGGGCGGTGTTGCCGGCGCGAGGTCGCACTCCGGTCCGTGCCGCGAGGCCGCGGTGGAAATCCAGAGCACCGTGCCCTGGATCGGATTCCCGGTCGGCTACGCCGTCTCGGGTATCCTGCTCACCGTGTTCGGCTATTTCGCGATGATCCTGGCTCAGTAAAGATCTTGGCTCAGTAAATCAGTGTGACCACACAGGGGAAAGAACTCATGAGAAAGATTGCTACGCGCCTCGCTCTCGCCGCTCTGCTCGCCGGCATCGCCGGCTTCAGCACGCCATCGCGCGCCGAAACCGGTCAAGTCGCCATCGTCTTCACCAAGGGCGGGTTCATCGTCGGCGTCGGCGGCGGCGAGGGCGTCCTGCTGTATCGAGGCCACAAATATCCCTTCACCGTCTCCGGCATGAGCGTCGGCTTCACGGTCGGAGCCTCCACCACCAAGTTCGTCGGCCGCGCGCTCAATCTGAGGGGGCCGTCCTCGATCGAGGGCTCCTACGCGGCGGGCGGAGCAGGCGGCGCGGTGGCCGCGGGCGCCGGAGCCGTTCAGCTGCAGAACGCCAATGGCGTGATCCTGCAGCTCAGCGGTCCCAAGGTCGGTGCGGAGGTATCGGCTGCGGTCGGCGGCGTGACGATCCGGCTGAAATAGGCCGGAAAGACGGAGACGAAACGGGCCGCGCGGGTACGCGGCCTGTTTCCGTTCAGCCGCCCCAGGAAATCGTGATGCCGATGTCGCCGGGGACGCCGCCCGGGAACTCGATGATCTGATAGGCGATGCGATAGCCGCGCGGCTTCAGGTAGTCGGTCCAGAGCTGGAAGATTTCCTTTGGGATTCCGGTCAGCGTGTTTTCCCAGCCCGCTTCCTGCTGATTGATGGCGCGGCCCTTGTCGGTGCACAGCGTGTTGGGGAAACGATAGACCTGGACCTCC
>NZ_JAGWUA010000289.1 GCF_028868675.1 Bradyrhizobium sp. | reverse complement strand
ACAGCTGCCCATCATCGATAGATCACGCGGCATGGGTCCCGGCCTTCGCCGGGACGACATGGTGAGAGCAACAACCTTACGCCTTCTCCACTCCGCACCATTCCGCGATGAACAGCGCCATCGCCTTGGTCGCCTTCTTCAGCGACTCCAGGTCGACATATTCGTTGAAGCCGTGCATCTCCGCCCCGCCCGCGCCGAAGCAGAGACTCGGAATGCCGTGGTTCAGCCCGTAGAAGCGGGTGTCGGTGAGCGCGGTGAAGACGAGGTCTTCGACCGCGCCGCCGTAGACGGCGTTGAAGGCCTTGCCGAAGGCGGCTTCCGGCACCGCCGAGTCCGTCAACTCATAGCCCTCCGACAGGAAGCCGGACCACTCGACCTCGGGCGGGTTGTTGGCGAGGAAGCGGTGGTCGCGCGCCGCCGCTGACACACAGGCCAAAATCTCCTTCTGGTGATCGGCAACCGACCAGCCCGGCAGGACCGCGATGCGGCAATCGACCTCGCACCAGGCCGGCACGCTGGAGGCCCAGTCGCCGCCTTTGATGATGCCGGGGTTGAAGTTGATGGGATGGGTGAGCGTCTTGAAGTGGCGATCCGCCTTGGCGCGCTCGTTCCACTCGAACTCGAGCTTCTGCAAGGCCTGGATCAGATGATAGGCCGCCATGATCGCATTCGAGCCGGAGCCGGCATGCGCGACGTGGACGGGATAGCCGCGCACTTTCAGGCGGAACCAGATCACGCCGACCTGCGAGCGCACCATCTTGCCGCCGGTCGGCTCGGGAATGAAGCAGGCATCGGCGCGATAGCCGCGCTGCAGGGTCGAGAGCGCGCCGACGCCGGTGCTCTCCTCCTCGATCACCGACTGGAAATGGATTCGTCCGGTCGGCCTCAGACCCGCCGCCTTGATGGCGTCGAGTGCGTAGAGCGCGCCGATGGTGCCGGACTTCATGTCGCAGGCGCCGCGGCCGTACAGCCTGCCGTCCTTGACGACCGGCGAGAACGGCGGGGTGTCCCAGAGATCGAGCGGCCCCGCCGGCACCACGTCGCAGTGGCCCTGCAGGATCAGCGACTTGCCGCGCTCGTTCCGCGGCCGGTAGGTGCCGACCACCGTTCGCGCGCGGGAGAAGTCGTGCAGGATCGGTCCGAAGCCGCGCAAATTCCTGAGATCGTCGACGTCGATGTGCCAGTCGTCGACCTCGTAGCCGCGCTGGCGCAGGAGGTCGCCGATCATGTCCTGGCACGGGCCTTCCGCGCCGCGAGTCGAAGGGATCGCGACGAAGTCGCGCGTGGTCGCGAGCTGGGCCTCGAAGCCGGCATCGACGGCGTCAAGAATCCTCTGCTGCGTCTCGGTGGTCATGCGGCTGCTCCAATCGGACATTTCAAACGGAGCGCAAGCTAGCCGATTTCAGCCGTTGGGGAACTGCGGAAAATGGGCGCCCTGCAATGCAATCACCCGCGGCCGGCCCGCGGGGGTGACGAAGGTTCACTATCGGAATCACGGAGCGCTCCCTAACATCGCGGCATCGTTCCCGGGATGTCCCACCATGATCGCCGTTCGCGCGCTGTGCCTGTCGGGCCTGATGTCAATTGCACTCGCCGCCTCCGCGCGTGCGGAAACGGTGCCGCGCGAGCAGGACATCGTGGGCTTGCGGCTCGGTCAGCGCGTGCTGGTCGACGACGGCAGCTGTCCCGCCGGGCAGATCAAGGAAGTGCGCGGCGCCAGGATGACGGCGAGCGGCGTGGCGGCGACGCGGAGTTGCGTGCCGCGGTTCGGTCCCAAGACGAAATAGCGGCGCGCTATTTCGCCGGGTCGAACATGCATTGCAGCGTCGGCTTGGCGATCTTGGTGAAGGTCGGACCGATCTCCGACTGTTTTGCCGGCGGCACCCAGTCGGTCTCGATGGTCGGCACGCCGGTCTCGCTGATGCCGCGGAGCAGCGCCTCGCGCAGATCGCGATCCTCGACCACGGCCGCGGCGTGATCGTGCAGGCAGGTGCAGACTTCCTCCGGATGCGCCCAGCGCCCGAGCATGTGGGGCGCGCATTGGCGCACGAACTCGCCGCGCGGATCGGGCAATCTGTTGGGAGAGCGCACCTGCGCCTGGGCCGAGGTGATCGCGATCAGAAGGGCAAACGCTGTGGCGCAGAGACGGACAAGCATGCTGATTGTTCTTGTATCTCTCGATCGGATGCGGGACGAGGGCCCCGGCGGTCGGCGGCGGCGCGGTGGTAGGCCAGCATTTGATAGCTGCCGGTCGTTTCCTCCGTGATGCACCCCAAGCAAAAAATGGTTTCATCGCCACGAGAATTGTTTCGTCGCGGCGCACGCGACGAAACATTGCGCGGAAAAGACCAATGAATTCAGCGCACCATCGGCGCGCCCCTATTGCGTGAAGAAATCGCCGCATTTCTGCACGTTGAGATCGGCCGTGCCCCACGGCATGATCGGCACGGTCGAGGTCGAATTCTTCGGCGAGCCTTCGATTAGCCTGTCGGAATAGACCATATAGACCAGCACGTTGCGCTTAGCGTCGCAGCCCCGCACGATCTGCATCTTCTTGAAGAACAGCGAGCGGCGCTTGCGGAACATGTCGTCGCCCTGCTCGAGCTTGTCCTTGAAGTGGATCGGGCCGGTCTGCCGGCAGGCGAGCGAGATGTCGGAGACCTCCTCGGCAACCCCGATCCAGCCTTTGAAGCCGCCCCGCTCCGGCACCGTGAAATGGCAGGCCACCCCTTCCACCTCGGGGTCGTCAAGACCATAGGTCGCGAGCTTGTCGTTCGGGCTCAGCCACTTGAATACCGTCGAGCGGCGGAAGATCAGGTCGGGCTCGTCGGCGGCAGAGGCAGCACTCCCCGGCGCGATCAGCAGCAGCAGGAATAAAGCGAGGCCTTTCAAGCGCATGTCATGAAGGCCGAGGGAACGGGATGGCATGAATTTCTCCGGGTCACAGGTCCTGCGCATGTAGGTGCGCTGGCGCCGGACAGGAAGACGGCGGGCACGCCGATTGGCGGCCGCCGTTTACCGCAGCGTGAGGCTTTTCTGTTACGGCTTGGACAAAAAGTGGCGGGCCCGCGAACCGCTACGCTGGTGAACGCGTAACCCCTCTGCAACACTAAACACTGATTGACGTGACGGATTCGAGGATGATTGGCGTGAACGGGCCTGGTTCTTTGGCCGCAACCGTGCGGCGCTGGCGGCTGGCCGTTCTGACGGCGGGCATGATCGGCACCACGACGAATGCGGACGCCGCCCTGTATTACTGGCCGGACTATTCCGACGGCTCCTATTACTACCGGCAGCAGCAGCAGCAGCAACCGCACGTGCAGCGGCCGGTGCCGCGCAAGCGTGCCCCCACGGCCAGGAAGAACGAGGTCCTGGAGAAGCAGGCCGGCGCCAAGCCGCAGGGGCCGCTCGTGATCTCGATCTCGATCGACCGGCAGAAAGTCACGGTCTACGATTCCAACGGCGTGTTCGCTGAGGCCCCGATTTCCACGGGGATGAAGGGCCATCCCACGCCGATGGGCGTGTTCAGCATCATCCAGAAGCACAAATACCACCACTCCAACATCTACAGCGGCGCGCCGATGCCGTACATGCAGCGCATCACCTGGTCCGGCGTTGCCATGCATGCCGGCGTGCTGCCCGGCTATCCGGCCTCGCACGGCTGCATCCGCATGCCGATGTCGTTCGCGGTGAAGCTGTGGAACTGGACCAAGATCGGCGCGCGCGTGATCGTCGCGCCCGGCGACATGGCGCCGGCGAGCTTTTCTCATCCGATGCTCGCCGCCCTCAAGGTGCCGCCGCAGCCGGCTGCGAGCCTCGAGCCCGAGGCCGACGCACCGATCGGGATCAAGGCCGACAGGGGTGCCCCCGAGACCAGGAGCGCGAGCACGGAGCCCCTCGCCGAATTGCGCTCGACGGTCGGGCACGCCGTGATGTCGGACGCCGACGCCGACAACGCGCTACCGCGCGCGGCCGCGGATGAATCCGCCAAGACTCCGGAGGCCAAGACCGAAGAGGCCAAGACCGAAGACATCAAGGCCGAGGAGACGAAGACCGCGGACGCGACAGCCGCAAGCGGTGAGGTCAAGGCCGACGTCAAGTCGAACGAAGCGGCCAAGTCGGCCGAGACGGCGAACGCCGAAGCAAGCCCCTCCGAAACCGCGGACACCGCCAAGGCGGCGGCCGCCGTGGAGAAGCCCGCCGAGAAGGTCGAGGCGGCGAAGGCCGAGCAGGCCGAAGCTGAGAAGTTGGAGCCTGCCAAGACCGAGACGGTCAACGCCGAGACGTCCAAGCCGGAGTCCGTGAAGGCCGAATCTGCGAAGGTCGAGGCAACGGAGGTTGCGAAGAAGCCGGACGTGGCCGCGACCGCAACGACCTCGGCGCAGCCCGCGGCAGCGGACGCGAAGAAGGACCAGACCCGCCTCGCCGAGCCGACGCCTGCCGCCAGGCCGGAGCCGCCGAAACGCGCCGGCCAGATCGCGGTGTTCATCAGCCGCAAGGATTCCAAGATCTATGTGCGGCAGAATTTTGC
>NZ_JAGWUA010000288.1 GCF_028868675.1 Bradyrhizobium sp. | reverse complement strand
CTGTCTCAGCAAGTTCTCCGACGACCGGCTGCTCCTGATCGCGGATGCGCTCGCCAAGAGCACGGCACTGGCGCGCGACGAGCGGCGCGTCGCCGCCGTGTTCGACGTCATCGAGCCGCTTGCGCGCGAGCTTGCCGAGCATGGCCGTACGCCGCGCCGGCGCAAGGCGATCCTGCAACTGATCGGCAACGCGCTCCTGGTCCAGCAGCGCGTCGCCGGCCGCGTCGCCATCGCCGAGAAGCCCGACGTGCTCTGGGAGAAGCCGGAGCTCGACCGGCTCTACGCCCGGCTCGCGGACGAGTATGAATTGAAGGAGCGGCTCGACACGCTCGAGCGCAAGCTCGCGGCGATCTCGGAGACCGCCAACGCGCTGACCGACATCATCGACACCCAGCGGTCACTGCGGCTCGAACTGGCGGTGGTCGTGCTGATCGTGATCGAGGTCGCGATCGGCTGTTTCCAGATTCTGGCCGGACGTTACTGAGGCAAGGCCGCGCGCGCGGCCTTGCCTCCGCTTGAGGGATGGAGGCTCGCCATCCCGGGCCAAAGCCCGCAGTAGCTCTGCACAGGCATCGTTCACCTTCGCGTGGCTTTCGAGATTGATGTTCTTGATTTGTTCTCATGGCCTGCTACATTGCTTTCATGAGTCGAGCATCCTCTCATGCCCTCAGGCACCCGCCGGTCACGGCGCCCTCCGAGCCGGCGGGTGCGCCTTCCGCCTTTCCCGAGCTTGCGGTTGCGATCGACTGCGAGCGGCGGCGCGGGCGGGGCGCGCAGTCCAATGCCAGCGGCCGCTACGAGGCGGAGGCGCGGATCGCCTTCGACGACGGCTGGCAGAGCCTGGACGAGCTGCCGCCCTTCAAGACCACCGTGTCGGTGGATGCCTCGCGCAAGGTAATAACGCGCAACGATTCCCCCGACATCGGCTTCGACCGCTCGATCAATCCCTACCGGGGCTGCGAGCACGGCTGCGTCTACTGCTTCGCGCGGCCGACCCATGCCTATCTCGGCCTGTCGCCCGGTCTCGACTTCGAGACCAATCTCTATGCCAAGCCCGACGCACCGGCGCTGCTGGAGAAGGAACTCGCCGCGCCCGGCTACGAGCCGCGGATGATCGCGATCGGCACCAACACCGATCCGTATCAGCCGATCGAACGCGAGCGGAAGATCATGCGCGGCATCCTGGAGGTGCTGGAGCGCACCGGCCATCCCGTCGGCATCGTCACCAAGTCGGCGCTGGTCGTGCGCGACATCGACATCCTGTCGCGGATGGCGAAGCGCAATCTCGCCAAGGTCGCGATCTCGGTGACGACGCTCGATCCCAGGCTGGCGCGCACCATGGAGCCGCGCGCCGCGACGCCGCCGAAGCGGTTGGAGGCGTTGCGGCAGCTTGCCGATGCCGGCATCCCGACCACCGTGATGGTGGCGCCCGTGATTCCCGCGCTGAACGATTCCGAGATCGAGCGCATCCTCGATGCGGCCGCGCATGCCGGCGTCAAGGAGGCGGCCTATGTGCTGCTCAGGCTGCCGCTCGAGGTTCGCGACCTCTTCCGCGAGTGGCTGATGGCGAACTATCCGGACCGCTACCGTCACGTCTTCACCCTGATCCGCGACATGCGGGGCGGGCGCGACTACGACTCGCAATGGGGAACGCGGATGAAGGGCACCGGCCCGATGGCCTGGACCATCGGCCGCCGCTTCGAGATCGCCTGCGACAAGCTCGGGCTCAACAGGCGGCGCACCAGGCTGACGACGGACCATTTTGCAAGACCCAAGCGCAACGGCGAACAGCTCAGCCTGTTCTAAGGCGTTTTGGACGCGGGCATCCCCTCTAACCAAGGGCGTATGAATAACGGGAATTTTGCCGGGTTCCCGGTTGCGCGGGCAGGCCCGCTTGCGCACGATCCCGGCCATGATTCGGGATAAGTCCGTCAGAAAGACCAAGGCGAAGGCACCGGCCCAGACCAGGGCAGGCAAGGAGGCCAAGGCGGCCAAAGGCGTCATCGCCGTGGCGTCGCCGAGCTTTCGCCGCGAGCGCGCGCTGATCAAGCGCGGCGTCTGGCCTGTCGCGGGTTGCGACGAGGCCGGGCGCGGTCCCTTGGCCGGGCCCGTGGTCGCCGCCGCCGTGATCCTCGATCCCGACCGCATCCCCAGGGGCATCGACGATTCCAAGCGACTGACGGCCGAGCAGCGCGAAAAGTTGTTCGAGAAGATTTGCGCGACCGCGCAGGTCTCCGTCGCCGTCGGCTCGACGGCCCGCATCGACCGCGACAATATCCTGCGCGCCTCGCTCTGGGCGCTGAAGCGCGCGGTGCTGGCGCTGCCGGAGCCTCCCAGGCATGTCTTCGTCGACGGCCGCGACCGGCTGGATACGGCCTGCGACTGCGATGCCGTGATCGGCGGCGACGGCCTGGTGCTGTCGATTGCCGCCGCCTCGATCGTGGCGAAAGTGACGCGTGACCGGTTGATGTGCGCGCTGGCGCAGGACTGTCCGGGCTACGGTTTCGAGCAGCACAAGGGCTACGCCGTTCCCGAGCATCTGGAGGCGCTCGACCGCCTCGGTCCCTCCGTGCACCATCGCAGCTTCTTCGCCCCCGTCGTCGCCGCGCGCCAAAAGCACATGCCATGGACGGTCGAGCCCAAGCGCGACCTGTTCTCGGTGGCGGCCAGGGCGGACGTTCAGATCGAACTCGCCGCGTCGGAGACCCTCTAATTTAGAGCAGAGACAAGCCGGGCTTCTTCTTCACCTCGCTCCGCGAGCTGGGAGAGGGAGAAGTGCCGCCGCAAGTCCAGTTGCCACGGCGCGTGGCGCGCTTTATCAAAATGCGAGCGAATTGAGCCGGCTTGGACGGGTTGGCTGCATCATTTCGGACGTTGCATGCGGTTCACCTCCCTGGTCATCGAGCTCATTCGCGCCCGGCCGCGGCTGGTCGTGTGGCTGGTGGTGCTGCTGCAGGCCGCGCTCTGGCTGTTCGTCGCGCTGGTGTTCTACCGGAGTCCGCCCGGCAATCTCGCCACGGCGCTCGCCTTCGGCCGCGAATACCAGGTCGGCACCGACCTCGGCCCGCCGCTGGCGTTCTGGCTCGCCGATATCGCCTATCGCGCCGCCGGCAACCACATGATCGGCGTCTATCTGCTCGCCGAGCTCTGCGGGATCGCGACCCTCGTCACGCTCTACCATCTGGCCCGCGTCGTGGTCGGCACCCATCAGGCGGTGCTCGCCGTGCTGCTGACCATGACGGTGCTGGCCTTTTCGGCGCCCACGCTCGAATTCGGCCCGACGGTGCTGGCCCGTCCGCTCTGGGCGCTGCTGCTGCTGTATTCCTGGCAGCTCATCGGCCAGCGTCGCGGCAACGTCTGGTTCGCCTGGTCGATCGCGGCCGGGCTGCTGCTCCTGACGACGCCGGCGGCGAGCGGCCTGTTGCTCCTGCTCGTCATCTTCGCCGTTGCGACCGCGGGCGGCCGCCGGACGCTCAGGGCGCTCGATCCGCTGTTCGCGTTGCTCGTCATCATCGTGCTGGCGCTGCCTTATCTGGTCTGGCTGATCCGCGCCGGTGCGCTTGCGGTGCCGGCCCTGCCGCAACTCGCCGAGCTCGGCGCGCGCGGGCTCAACACGGCCTGGCTGCTCGGCGGCCTGGTGCTTGCCGCGGCCGCCATTCCCGTGCTCAGCGTGCTCAACATGAGCTGGTTCGCGGCCAAGGGCGAGGAGGCGCCGATCATCTACCGGCCGCCGGTCGAGCCCCTGGCGCGCAATTTCGTCTACTTCTTCGCGCTCGCACCGGCGCTCGCGGCGGTGCTGATCTCGGGCCTGTTCGGATTCGACCGCGTCGTCGGCGGCGCCGGCGTCGTGCTTCTGCCGTCGGGGCTCGTCGCGATCGTCGCGGCCGGCGACATCATCGCGATGCGGCACCAGCGCGTGCTGCGGGCGGTGTGGGCGGCTGCGGTCGTGGCGCCCGCGGCGGCGGTGGCGGCGACGACCCTGCTCCTGCCCTGGACCGGCGCCGGCGAAGTCTCCACCTCCATGCCGGGCCGCGCGATCTCCGATTTCTTCGACGACAGCTTCGTCCGCCGCACCAATCATCCCTTGCGCGCGGTCGCGGGCGAAACCCAGCTCGCAAGCTTGATTGCGCTGCATTCCGGCCGTCCGCATCTGCTGGTCGACGCCGCGCCCACCCGCACGCCGTGGATCACGCCGGCCAGATTCGGCGAGACCGGCGGTGTCGTGGTCTGGCGCGCCTCCGACACCGCCGGCACGCCGCCGCCCGAGATCGCCGAGCGCTTTCCCGGCATCGTACCGGAAGTGCCGCGCGCCTTCGAATGGTTAGTGACGGGGCGGCAGCCCTTGCTGCGGATCGGTTGGGCCATCGTGCGGCCGAAGGGCACGTAGCGCGCGCTCGCATCCGCAATGGAGCAATCGTAGATTTCATGGGGCGGTGAGCGTGGCCTTTCCGATAGGTTTGGGTTTCCTCACTCGAACCCACGGAGAGTCAGATGCAAGCATCGACCATAGGCACGCCCACCGCCGGCCATAATGG
>NZ_JAGWUA010000287.1 GCF_028868675.1 Bradyrhizobium sp. | reverse complement strand
TTCTTGTTGACGCGTCCGACTTATTTGTACAATAGTACAAACAAATGGTCAGCAAACTCCCCAGGAAGGAAACGTCGCGCAAGCCCAACATGCGGGAAGCCATTCTCGCGGCCGCGGAGGAACTGTTCTCGGTCAACGGCTTCAACGCCGTTTCGGTGCGCGACATCGCCCAGGCTGCCGGCGCAAATCCGGGCAGCGTGACCTATCATTTCAAGACCAAGGACGGCCTGCTGCTGGAGATCTACCAGCGCCATTGCGCGCCGATGAATCTGCGCCGCTCCGAGCTCCTCGCCGCCGCCAAGCGAATCCGCGATCCCCAGGACAGGCTCGAGGCGATCGTCCGCGCCTATGTGCTTCCGGCATTCTCCTCCGGCAGCGATCTCGCCGGCGGCGGCGCGCGGTTCACGCGGCTGCGCGCGACCATGTCGGCCGAGGGCAACGAGGTGGCGCGGCGCATCATCGCGCAGACCTTCGACGAGACGAGCCACGCCTTCATCGACGCAATTTGCGAGTGCCTGCCGGCCGTTCCGCGCACGGAAATCGTCTGGCGCAGCCACTTCCTGCTGGGCGCGCTCTACTACACGCTGGTGACGCCGGAGCGCGTGTCGCGCCTGTCGCGCGGGGACGCCGACGGGTCCGACGCGGGCGAGGCGATCGAGCATTTGGTGCAGGCGACCGTGGCGTCGTTCCAGGCGCCGGCGCTGGACCGGCCCGAGCTGGCGCGGCCGCGGCCCGCGACGCCGCCCAAAGCCCGGGCCAATCCCGGGCCGGTCGTGCCGCGCTGAGCGGCGCGGACGATCGAGTCTTGCGAACCGGGAGAGAGACATGACCAGGCGCGAATGCTTGCCGTTCATCCGGCCCGCCGCCATTGCCAAAGGAGAGGTCAAGTGATCATCGACGTCCACGGCCACTATACGACCGCACCCAAGGCGCTCGAGGACTGGCGCAACCGGCAGATCGCGGGCATCAAGGATCCCTCGGTCAAGCCCAAGCCGAGCGAGCTGAAGATCAGCGACGACGAGCTGCGCGACTCCATCGCCAACAACCAGTTGAAGCAGATGAAGGAGCGCGGCAGCGACCTCACCATCTTCTCGCCGCGCGCGAGCTTCATGGCCCATCACATCGGCGACTTCGAGGTGTCATCGACCTGGGCCGCGATCTGCAACGAGCTGTGCTACCGCGTCAGCAAGCTGTTCCCCGACAATTTCATCGGTGCGGCGATGCTGCCGCAGTCGCCGGGCGTCGACCCCAGGACCTGCATCCCGGAGCTCGAGAAGTGCGTCAAGGAGTACGGCTTCGTCGGCATCAACCTCAACCCCGATCCCTCGGGCGGGCACTGGACCTCGCCGCCGCTGTCGGACCGGCACTGGTATCCGATCTACGAGAAGATGGTCGAGCTCGACATCCCCGCGATGATCCACGTCTCGACGAGCTGCAACGCCTGCTTCCACACCACCGGCGCGCACTATCTCAACGCCGACACCACGGCGTTCATGCAGTGCCTGACCTCGGACCTGTTCAAGGACTTCCCGACCCTGCGCTTCCTGATCCCGCATGGCGGCGGCGCCGTGCCCTATCACTGGGGCCGCTTCCGGGGCCTCGCGCAGGAGATGAAGAAGCCGCTGCTCAGGGATCATCTCCTCAACAACATCTTCTTCGACACCTGCGTCTATCACCAGCCCGGCATCGACCTGCTCACCAAGGTGATCCCGGTCGACAACGTGCTGTTCGCGAGCGAAATGATCGGCGCCGTGCGCGGCATCGATCCGGAGACCGGATTCCACTACGACGACACCAAGCGCTACATCGAAGGCGCCGCGACGCTCACCGCGCAGGACCGCCACAATATCTACGAAGGCAATGCGCGGCGCGTGTTCCCGCGCCTCGATGCGGCGCTGAAGGCGAAAGGAAAATAGTCATGAGCGCTCAGATGAACGACCTCGGCATCGTCCGGCGCAACATCGCGCGGGCCGACAAGGCGGCCGTCGAAAAACTGTCGCGTTTCGGGGTTGCGACCATCCACGAGGCGATGGGCCGGGTCGGCCTGATGCAGCACTACATGCGCCCGATCTATCCGGGCGCGCAGATGTACGGCACCGCCGTGACCGTGCTGCTGCAGCCCGGCGACAACTGGATGATGCATGTCGCCGCCGAGCAGATCCAGCCCGGCGACGTCGTGGTTGCCGCCTGCACGGTGGAGAACACCGATGGATTCTTCGGCGACCTGCTCGCCACCTCCTATCGCGCCCGCGGCGCAAAAGGCCTCGTCATCGACGGCGGCGTCCGCGACGTCATGGACCTGACCGAGATGAAATTTCCGGTGTTCTCGCGCGCGATCAGCGCCCGCGGCACCGTCAAGGCGACGCTGGGTTCCGTGAACATCCCGGTCGTCTGCGCCGGCGTCACCGTCAACCCGGGCGACGTCATCGTCGCCGACATGGACGGAATCGTGGTGGTCCCGGCCCACATCGCGCAACAGGCGGCTGACGCGGCCGAAGCGCGTGAGGCCAACGAGGCGGACAAGCGCGAAAAACTCGCCAGCGGCGTCCTCGGCCTCGACATGTACAAGATGCGTGAGCCGCTGGCCAAGGCCGGCCTGAAGTACATCGACTGAGCGACGCATGGCTGCGACCCTGACCGGAATTTCCTCGATGGCGACTCGCCAGATCCTGGCGGAGCTGTCGGATGCCTACACCAAGAGGACGGGACAAGCGGTCGCCATCGAGTCCGTCGGCGGGGTCGATGCGGCCACGCGCGTGCGCGCCGGCGAGGCCTTCGATATCGTGGTGCTGGCGGACGGCGCCATGAAGCAGCTCGAGGCGGACGGCTTCTTGCAGCCGGGAAGCCGCGTCGGCCTGGCGAAATCCGCCATGGCAGTCGCGATCCGTGCGCAGGCGGCGCGTCCCGATCTCACAAGCGAGGCGTCGCTGAAGACGGCCGTGCTGGCGGCGCGTTCGATCGGCTACTCGACCGGTCCCAGCGGCAACCACATCCTCGGCCTCCTGAAGAAGTGGAACATCGACCAGGCCGTGGCGGAACGGCTGGTGAAGGCCCCGCCCGGCATTCCCGTCGGCACGCTGGTGGCGCGCGGCGACGTCGAACTCGGCTTTCAGCAGTTGAGCGAGTTTCTGGAGGTGCCGGGGATCGAGGTCGCCGGTCCCCTGCCCCCGGAGGTTCAGTCGGTGACCCTGTTTGCGTGCGGGGTGTGCAGCAAGGCCGCCAACGCGGCCGCGGCGCGCGATTTCATCGGATATCTGGCGTCGACCGAGGCCGAAGCGCCCAAGCGACGTCAAGGAATGGAGCCGGCATGACCGCGGCTGGTCCGCGGCGGCACGGCTGACGAAACATCGAGAGGGAGCGTTATGTCGAAACCCGTGACCGGGCCGTTCGAAAAGACCCCGGGTTGGCTGGACTGGTACACTGGTCCCTCGAAGCCGCGCTTCAAAGTGCCGGCCGGCGCGGTCGATGCGCATTGCCACGTCTTCGGTCCCGGCGGCGAATACCCATATGCGTCCGAGCGCAAGTACACGCCCTGCGACGCCTCGCGGCAGCAGCTCTACGCGCTGCGCGATCACCTCGGCTTTGCCCGCAACGTCGTGGTGCAGGCGACCTGCCACGGCGCCGACAACCGCGCGATGGTCGATGCGCTCGTCCATTCCGGCGGACGGGCGCGCGGCGTCGCGACCGTCAAGCGCAGCGTCAGCGATGCCGACCTGCAGGCGATGCACGCGGCCGGCGTCCGCGGCGTGCGCTTCAACTTCGTCAAGCGGCTGGTGGATTTCACGCCCAAGGACGAGCTGAACGAGATCGCGGCGCGGATCGCAAGACTCGGCTGGCATGTCGTGATCTATTTCGAGGCGGTCGACCTGCCCGAACTCTGGGACTTCTTCACCACCCTGCCGACCACCGTCGTGGTCGACCACATGGGCCGGCCGGACGTCTCCAAGCCGATCGATGGTCCCGAGTTTTCGCTGTTCCTGAATTTCATGCGAGAGCATCCCAACGTCTGGTCCAAGGTGAGCTGCCCGGAACGGCTGTCGGTTGCGGGCCCGCCGGCGCTGAACGGCGAGCAAAACGCTTATCGCGATGTGATCCCGTTCGCCCGCCGCGTCGTCGAGACCTTTCCCGACCGCGTGCTCTGGGGCACCGACTGGCCGCATCCGAACCTGAAGGGGCATATGCCCGACGACGGCCTGCTGGTCGACTTCATCCCGCACATCGCGGTGACGCCCGAATTGCAGCGCAAGCTCCTGGTCGACAATCCGATGCGGCTGTACTGGCCCCAAGAATCCTAGAAATTTCCTGAAGAGGAGATCATCCGATGTCACTCGACAAACCCTACAAGGACATCCCCGGCACGACGATCTTCGATGCCGACATGTCGCGCCAAGGCTATCACCTCAATCAGTTCTGCATGTCGCTGATGAAGGCCGAGAACCGCGCGCGTTTCAAGGCGAACGAGCGCGCCTATCTCGACGAATGGCCGATGACCGAGGAGCAGAAGCAGGCGGTGCTCGACCGCGACCTCAACCGCTGCATCGCGCTCGGCGGCAACATCTACTTCCTCGCCAAGATCGGCGCGACCGACGGCAAGAGCTTC